>NZ_CP017479.1:314471-628942 GCF_001761465.1 Flavobacterium gilvum
GTTTGAAGACCACATATTTCTTAAAAAAGAACAATTTTCTCCACCAAGAGTACTACCAAAAGCATGATTGTAAGTATCCAGTCCTTCGGCAAATAAACTGTTTTGAATGGTAACATTTACGGTAGGAAATTTACTTTCAGGCTTTCCGGTCCCATCGTTATACATATGTCTGTAAAAAGACATGTTTTCGTCTAATCCCCATGTAGCCGAAACGTGGTCGATAATAATATTTCCTACAGGGTTTCCGCCAATTGCATCATCGCGACGCCCAACAAATGTTTCTCCTCTACGAAAACGCATGTGACGAATAACCACATCATGTGTGTCGATCCAGATGGTTTCACCCGCAACGCAAATTCCGTCTCCAGGTGCTGTTTGCCCGGCAATAGTTACATAAGGTGCACGCACGATTAGTGGGCTTTTTAACTTGATTATCCCAGCAACATTGAAAACAATAATTCTGGCACCACCTTGTTCAAGAGCTTCACGTAAAGTTCCAGGCCCTCTGTCTTCCAGACTTGTTACTGTATATACTTTACCACCACGACCACCAAAACTGTACATTCCTCCTCCTTCGGCTCCTGGGAAAGCAGGAATTTTTGCCTGAGGTAAATCATCTGGTCTAGAGGCCCATGGAATAAATGGTTTTCCTTGTTTGGCTTGTTCTTCTATAACTAAAAGCGCTTTTTCCCAGGCTTGGTCAGAAAGTTTGTTGGCTTCTTTAATAATTGCGTCCTGTTGCGCCTGAACTTCTGGACTAATTTTTGGGTATTGAGCAAAGCACTTTGCATTCCCTAACAGCACAAGTGCTAATACAGGCAAGATGGCATTTTTCATGTTAATTTTTTGTTACAGTGATTGTTATAACTAAATCACCTGTATTTTGGTAAATACAGGTGATTTCTTTTGTGATTTAAAAAATCAAATACTATTAAAATTTATTCTTGATAGTTGAAAGTTCCAGCTCCTCCGCTAGGATCATTCCACCCAATAGTTTGAGGAATCCAGGTATTTTGATTCAAGACAGATGTCTGTAATCCTTGAATATAATAATTTGGTCTATACAAAATTTTAACTGCTTGTCCACTAACGTTATCCATAGGCGTGTCTGGGTTTGTACGAACAAAATTTGTTGTATAAAACGTAGCCAATGTTGCAAGTTCCGCTGTGAAATTCGCATCATCTGGATCCGCATATACCCCCTGACGAGCAGTTGCTAACGGGTCAGCAGAACCTGTGGTTTTTACACGGTATTCCATATGGTTACCTGTACGTTGGGTTCCATTAATTGGGGTCAAGCCCAATTTTGAACAGCTGTTTGAAGTGATAATCCCTGCAGTAGCTTCATCCGAATACAATCTCCATCTTTGAACATCCCAATAACGTTTTGCTTCATAAGCCAACTCTACACGACGCTCGTACAAACAAGCCTCAATGGCGGCATACTTATCAGCCAAGGTTCCAAGACCGTAATTATTGGCCGATGGAATTCCCACACGAGCTCTTACTTTTCCGATATACGCAATGGTATTGGAAGTTTGTCCTAGCGCCGCATAACACTCCGCAATGCTTAGCAATAACTCTGCATAACGATATTCATAAATATCAGTACCAGAGAATTGGTAGCTACTAGAGTTGGTTGCGTTGATGTCTGTAAACTTTCTAACAAAAGCAGTAGATGTTTCCTGGTTGTTATCAGCAAAATACTTCTTGTTGGCATTGTCCACCCAACGGTAAGCCCAAACTACTGGATTTAGATTTTCTTTGTAAGGCCATCTCATACCTGAGAAAGCAAAAGTTCTATAAAACCTTGGATCCCTATTTATGAAGAACGTAAAATCATTATATCCATTAGCCGTTGTAGGTCTAGTCCCATTGGCCATTGGAAACAAATCGATCATTTCTTTTGGTGCTTCCAAAGCGCTTGCGCCTCCTTGACTCGCCGGACGAATTCCTTTTTCCCAACCATTACTCATAAAGTTACCGATTGTAGCATTGGACATCATATTCACTACAATAGCTTCTTTACAAAATTTATTGTCATTGGCTGAATACATCAAAGACCAATCTTTAGCATTAGAACCATACAATCCGTATCCTGCAGAGGTCAATTCGCTCTCTGCTGCCAATCCAGCTTGCAAAGCTGCATTCCAACGCTCAGTAGACGAATCCCAGTTTTTGTTAAACAAAGGACTAGCATACGTTAAAAGTACACGCAATTTTTGTGCCAAAGCTGCCCCTTTTGTAAAACGTCCCCAAGCCGATGGCCAATTCGAAGGTAAAAGGCTGGCTGCCAAGTCCAAATCTTTTACAATTTGCGCTACTACTTCAGACGTCTTAGCTCTTGGAAGCTTGATATCTGGATTATCCCAATCTGCATCTTGCACGGTCAATACAATGGGAACCCCACCGTATACACGCATCAAATCAAAATATTGAACAGCTCTTAAATAGTATACTTGTCCTTTGATTTGATCGCGGAAGGTTTTATCCAAAACAGCCCCTTTCACATCGATGTTTTCCAAGATCTCATTACACTCTCTAATTCTGGTGTAGGGATTATTGGTGATACTTGTAGAAGGCTTGTTTCCATAATATCCATTCCCATTGTCTGAGGTAAAAAGGTTTTTGTTTGGATTGGTTAAATCCTGTACCCCTCCTAATTCCTCTGTGGATTTGGTGTACGTATCCGAATACGAACCAATCAAATACGCAGTTGGCGATTTTTGTGCAGTGAAATAATCATAATACATATTGTTAATGTATGATTCCACACGCTGGGAACTTTGAAAGAACGAATCTTCTAGGATCCCGTAAGGTTTTTTGTCCTCCAAAATATTCTCAGTACAAGCTCCACTTAGCAAGGCAAGCATTCCTATAGCGATATATGATTTCAATTTTGTTTTCATTTTTCCTTCGAATTTAATTAGAATGAAATGTTTAAGTTAATCGTCCAAGATCTAAGAGTTGGGTAGTTCTCATAAGAAGTGTCATACATATTGCGATACTTATCTGGATAAGGATTGTAAATATCCCAAAGGTTGGTACCTGTAAGCCCTAAAGACAATCCATTGACTTTAGAGTTTGCAAATATTTGTTTTGGTAAATCATACGCAATAGTCAAGTTTCTAACAAAACAACGGAACGTGTCGAGTTGCCAAAAATCAGAATTGGTTTTGATATACGATTGTTGTGCTAGGTTAGGATATTTACCCATAAGGTTGTCTGCTCCGTACATATCAGTCCAGAAACTTTCGTGTGCCCACATATTGTGTGCTGAAGCAGTTCCTTGTCCAACTACATCTACAAAACGAGCTCCTCCCCATGAGGTTGCGATTTGAGTTCTAAAAGAGAATCCTTCGTATTTAAACCCTAAATTTGTAGAAATACCCCAAACTCTAGAGCTATTGGCCAATTTCACATAATCGTTTTTGTCAATTACCTTTCCATCAGCTCCCGCCATCGTACCATCAGTTGCATTCAACTGACCGGCCACATCTTCATAAGCCAACGTTCCTTTTGGCATTTTGGTTTTATCAGTGATTCCCAAATATTCAGGTTGACCACCCACTGCGTTTGCATTTTGTGTTAAGTAGTTCCAGTAAGCATCCACATCCGCATCGGTACGTAAGATACCATCTCCTGTTGAAGTTCCTTTCCAAGTTCTGAATCCCCAAACGGGTCCAAATCCGATAGAGCTTCCCATTCTAGTGGTGGTAGTCATCACCGATGGATAATCTATGGCTTGCTCTGGATATTTTTTAACCTCGTTATTAGCATAAGAGAAGTTCATTCCAATATTATAAGAGAATTTTCCGTGGATTTTATCACTCCAAGCTAGTGAAACCTCCGTTCCCCAAGCATCTACATCCGAATAGTTTACCTCTGCAAATCCTCCTCCTACAGATACAGGTACTCCTGCTGTAGAAGACATATCAGTCAACATATCAGTTGTTTTGTCATAATAGTAATCAAAACCCAAGGTCAATCTGTTTGACAAAACATTAAGGTCAATACCCACGTTGTTTTTCAAGGTTGAATCCCATCTTAAGTCTGGATTAGGAGATACTCTTGGAGTTACACCACTACCTAGAGTTCCTCCTCCAGATCCGAAGGTATATCCTTTGTCATTGATTACGTCATAGTACTGACCCCATCTCCAATATTGTACGTTGTCCTTACCAGTTTTACCAATAGAATAACGGATTTTAAAGAAATCTACCCATGGAAGACTATTTTGGAACCACTCTTCTTTACTCATGATCCATCCTAATTGTAATGATGGGAAGAAGCCCCAGTAGTTGTCTGGTGCAAACTTGGTTGAAGCATCAGAACGAAATAAGAATTGTGCCAAGTATTTTCCATCGTAGGCATAGTTAAAACGCCCTAAGTAAGAAAGTGCTCCAGACTCTACTTTAGTAGCCGTTGAATTGGTAGTCAAGGTACCGGCAGTTCTATAATCTCCTGCGTAATCCTTTGGTGTATCTTCATACGCCAAACGTGTTCCTGTAGAGTAAGACTCAGAAGCCTCCATCCCTAACATGGCACCGATTTCATGGTTTCCAAAAGTTCTGTCGTAGTTAACAAAGCCATTGACTTGTGTACTTTTATTATCACTATTGGTGTAATATACCCTTGCACCGGTTTTGTTGGTATCAATTATATATTCTGAATCGGTTGCCTCAGAAGCCAAGTGCGAGTCTTGGCTGTTATAGTTCGTAATACGAGCCAAATCATAAGGCAAAGCGATTTGTTCAGTATAAGAAGAGAATTGGTTTCTTGAAAAGGATCCTTTTACGGACAATCCTTTTACAGCGGCAATCTTATAAGTCAAAGAGGTGTTGATATTGTATGCAAAATCATCACTTACTTGTTTGGAACCATTGTTCAAGGTAGCAAAGTAGTTCCATCCAGCGATGTTTGCATTGGTATTAGCACTTCCTAAATTACGGTCTGTACGTGGGAAAGGAGACATATAATATTGTTTTCCTCCAACGGTAGTTTCCCATGGCACGTACTGTGGCATGTGAAGTAAGTATCCGTAATCCGCTTGTTCCCCACTTCCTTTGGTAAGGTTTCCAAAACTACTATCATTGAGGTTGGCGGAAGCTTTGGTAAAGGATTTTTCAATTTGTCCTGAGTTACTAGAAATCGAAGCCGAGAAATCCAATCCTTTAGCAATTTTAGCATTGACACCTAGACGGATGTTCCATTTGTTGTAATCTTGATTTCCTAAATTCGCACCTTGTGTAAGATAAGTAGCACCTGCAAAATAGGTAATATCCTCAGATCCTCCAGTGATATTCAAAGAGTGTTTTTGTTGAATGGCCGCTTTCCAAGATTCTTCCAACCAGTTGTAATCCAAAGTTTTCATTTCTTCCAACTCCGATGTAGAAAACAAACTCGCTTGTGAGATGGTGGGCGTTTGATTCACCAAGAAACGGTTGTTGAAAATCCCATGCTCATAGGCATTCATTACTTTAGAATGACTTACCGCATCATTTACAGTAAACTGGCTATTGTAGCTAAACTTGGTTTTTCCAGCTTTCCCTCTTTTGGTTTTCACCACGATGGCTCCTTGAGAAGCACGTGATCCATAGATAGCAGCAGATGCATCCTTAAGCACTGTGATGCTTTCAATCTCAGAAGGGTCCAATCTATTAAAAGAATCCATAGTAGGTTGTCCATTGGATGGATCAATCTGCACCATATCATCGATCACTACCAGTGGATTGGTAGTAGAACCGTCTTTGGAAAATCCAAAAGTTTGACGAATTTGTATAGAGGCAGCAGATCCAGGACGGGTCGTGTTACCCGTTACTGATAAACCTGGTACCAAACCTTTTAAAGACTCTGATAAGTTTGTAGATGGTAAATCCTGAATGTCTTGCGTCTTAATAGTTTCGATGGCACCAGTTAAGTTTCTCTTTTTCTGAGTACCGTACCCTACTACTACTACATTCTCTAATTGATTTGAGTCATCCTGCATTTTTACATCAATTGCAGAACGTCCTCCCACCGGAATTTCCATTTTTTTCATCCCTATAAATGAATAAACCAATGTTGCTCCAGGGTTCACTTTAATTTTATAGTGACCAGAGAAATCTGTAACAGCAGAATTTTTAGTCGACTTCTCTGTTACATTCGCTCCAGACACTGGTATCCCGGTATTATCCGTAACGATACCTGTAATAGTTACTTGACCGCTTTTTTGAGCATAAATTACCATACTCATCAGCGTAAACAAAAGAAAACTACATCTCTTGATAAATGCTTGTTTCATAAATGTTTGATTTTAATTAGGTTATAAATTAGTTAGCTTTAAAAAATACTTTTTGGTTTTTAACAAAAATAAAATTTGACTATCACCAAAATTCAATTTTAAATATTAAATGTTAAAAATACATTTATGCCAAAATTATGATGATAACAATTGGCAACCGTCCTGTACTATCCTGTTTTAAAAAACAAATCTTAAAAAAAAATTAAAATAAAAAATGGTATTCCTAAAAAACAGAAACATTAAATACAAAAAACAAAAAAATAAAAAGGATAGTTCAAAAAAATAACAGATTAAAAAACTCTTTATATAAGCACGGTTAATCAATAAAAAGCCCTACATAAAGATCCTGTCTGAAAAAATTATCTTGATAAACAAATTGAAAAAAAAATTAAAAAGACCTTATTTCTATTTTTTTTGTCCTGTTAAAAAAAAATTAAAAAAACTATCTTTTTTGATACAAAAAAACCTTTAAATCACAATTCTTATCAATACCTGCAAAGTAAATTTATCATAAAAATTATTAAAAATCAAGCACTTAAAACACTAAAAAACAGAACATGTGCTTTTATAATAAGAATAATAAAGAAATTATCAAGAATTAGACTGTTAAATTTAAATTTTTGAAAAAGATTTTTTTCTAATTTTAACCAGAAAAGAATGGGTAAATTTAGGAAAAAGGGAGTTTTGTAGAATTAATAAGCTGTACAAACTCAATTCACGTATTAATTATGAATTATACTAATTATCACGAATTTTTTCTTTTTAGTTATTAAAAATTCTTTAAATCCTATAGCGGATTCTATGATAAATGGCCATTCCGAACAAAACCATTCAATTCGGATTAACTATCTTTTCAAAAGCTTATCCAAAAAAAGAAAACCCCTCTTAGCCGCTTTTTGAGCAATCCGGGGTTTGTTCCTTTTAAATTTGAAATAAAATAATTGCTTTAAGTTTAAAACATTTAGATTTTTTCGAATTTATAATGAAGGATTCCAACCGCTTAACACCTTATCAAGATTGTATTTATTGCGTTCGGATTTTTTTAATTGATGTGACCAAACAGCTCTTTTGGATAAATCTTTCGCCCCTTCACCTTTACTGCTGTATTCGGCATAATAGACTGTTTTTTCTTTGTCAGGAAAATTTTTGTCCCCAGCCCACGGATTCCAACCTTCGGGAACAATATGCGTACCCATTTCTGTATTGATGATAACCGTTTTTGCATAAGGCCGCCAAGGACGTCCCAGAAAAACTTTATCAACTGTTTTGTCTTTTGCAGTCAATTTGCAATCTACAAATACAAAACCATATAAATCTTCCTTTGTGGTAGATGCAGCCGTAACATAAGCATTACTAAGGCTTTCGATAGTACAATTGTAAAAATAGGCTGTAGCTGCCCCAAAAATAAAATCAACTGTCCCGTTGATAAAACAGTTTTCAAAATAGTTACGAGTTCCTCCTTTGGCCAAATACAAGGTATCCTGATTGCCCAAAATAGAGCAGTTTTTCACAGCTACTCTGTCTCCTTCGGTGTGCAAAGCCACTGCCTGTCCAACTCTACCGGCTGTATTCTCTATAATTAGGTTTTCTATCAAACAGTCATTTCCCTGAACCAATAAGGTATAGGAAGTATAGGTGCTGAACTTTGGGTTTCCTGTCACATCAATTCCACGGAATGGCTTTCCTGAATAATCATCGTATGAAATTATCGTTTTTTCTTTGTCCAAACCTTTTAAAGTGATATTTCTTTTAAAAGAAGGAATAACCACCTTTTCATTATAAACCCCTGGTTTAATACTGATTATTACCCTAATTTCGGCATGATCTCTCACCGTATTGATAGCTTCCTGTATGGTTTTAAAATCGCCCGAACCGTCTTGGGCAACGGTCAATTCAAATCGATTGTCTATTGTTTGTGCCGATACTATTAAAGGACTAACAGCTAGCAATAAAATAAGAATGTATTTCATAGGGTTTATTTTAAACATTGAAAGTCATATAAGATGGTTATACCTGGCAAACACGGCTTATATGACTTATATACTAAACTAGCAATTTAATGGGATAACCAAACAGACATTTCTCCTTTGCCTTGATTTCCCCATGCAAAATAAGGAATTAACTTTATGTCATATTCCTGCCCCCCTTGTTTTGAGGACAAAGGCATATAGAGTTTTTTGTTCCAATAGTTTTTATCAAAAATTGATGAACTGGCATTAATACTAAGGATATTTCTATTATTAATTTTTATAAAATCGGTACTAAAAGTGGTAGTAATATTCAAAAGAACATCATTTATGCTGGTGTTTTCCGGAAGTTGATTGGATTCTAAACAATACACTATCGGGCCTCTTTTTACGGCAACCTGATTTTTAGTTTCTTCCACCAATGGATTGGCTTCCATCAATTCTATTGGCATTGGAATATTCAATTCGATAACATCACCTTTTTTCCATTTTTGAGTTAGTTTCAAATAAGTACCCGAAATGATTTTCTCTGTAACCCCATTTGAATTAACAAAAACTGTTATTCCTTGGCTCCAACCCGGAATTCGAAGGAAAAAAGCAAAATCTTTCTTTGGAGCTTTGACAATTTTCAAAATAACTTTCCCATACCAAGGATAATTGGTTTGCTGTTCTATTACGATTTTCTCTCCCGAAAGTGTAGTTGAATTCAAATTATTACTGCCGTATAAATTGACATACAATCCTTCTTTTGAAAAACTATATGCATAATTACTCACCTCGGCAACAGTTCTTGTTACGTTTGGCGCACAACAGTTGGACAAAGCAATATACCCTTCGCGTTCCTTACTCCATCTTTGTTTAAACGGTAAATCCTTGGAAACATTCAGCGGATTGTTATAAAAGAATTCCGTACCCTCCAAACTTACCCCAGACAAAACACTATTATACAATGCCAACTCAACAATATCGGCATATTTGGCATCGCCGGTAATTTGCAGCATTCGCCAATTCCACAAAACATTCCCAATATTGGCACACGTTTCGGTATGGGCTGTAGCGTTTGGCAGTTGAAAAGGTCTTCCATATGCCTGATGAATTTTTTGAACAACCGTAGGATCGTAGGAAGTTCCATCTGGCGAAACACCATCATACAAAGCGCCACAGGCTCCCGTGATATACATTTTTGTGTACGTTACATCATCCCAAATGGATTCCAGATTATCCAACAACTTTTTCTCTCCAGTTTCTGCATATAAATCGGCTACACCGGCGTATAAATAATTCGCCCTTACAGCATGCCCCATTGCAGTGGTTTGTTGCCTGAACGGAATCCTGTCTTGATTGTCATCAGTTCCGTCATCGGTTGTTCCTCTAATATCAATCAAATTATTGGCTAATTCCAGATATTTTGGATTTTTAGTCGTGCGGTACATTTCGACAATTCCCATATAATGTGATGGGCAAATAGCATTACGAGCCAATTCTGGAGATGCTTTTTTGTAGAAATCATATAAAAAATCAGCAACACATTTGGCAATATTCAAAAAATTGGTTTTTCCAGTTGCACGATAATGAATGCAGGCAGCAGTCATTAAGTGTCCCATATTGTATTTCTCGAAACCCAATTGTTTTTTCACTTCTTCTGGGCCTAAAGTTCCCCAGCGTTCATCAATCAAAACAGGAGTATGAAGGTAACCGTCTTTGCGTTGTACTTTTGCGAAAAGCGCAATCGCCTCATCCATTTCGGCATCTAGTTTCTTATCTTTTGTAACCGCGTAAGTCGCAGCCATTCCTTCAAAAATCTTGTAAAAATCACCATCATGAAAAGAAGGCCCTTTGAAAGTTCCTTTGCTTTCGCCCGCTGCAATTTTAAAATTCGCATAAGCGTGAGACACCTCATCGTTATGATACAAATCCCACATATACGGCAACGTATTTTTGGTTTCTACATCAAATTGTTCCTTCCAGAAACCGTCTGTCCATTGCACATCCTGCAAACCCAGACTCTGTAATTTTGAGTAAGGACTATTTAAATTGGCTATCAAACCTTTGTTTTGAGCCACAAAAACAGTCGAAAACAATAGGGCTGAAAATAGGATGATGTTCTTTTTCATTTTTTTATTTTATTTTAAAATTCTAAAATCTGAATGAAAATTTTAGCACGCAGACTTCGCAGATTTACGCAGATTTTTTTTAGACTACATTTGAAAAATTATCTGCATAAATCTGCGAAGTCTGCGTGCCATCTTACTTATTTCACAAAGAAATTAATCTTACGGCTCATCGAATCACCATCAGCATCTTTTACAGTGATTACAAATGATGAGAATCCTTTTTCAACGGTTGTAAACTGAATATCTTTTCCTTTTAAAACTACAGAGCCATTTTTCAATTCGGTAAAAGTATAAACTGGTTGCTTTTCATATCCTTTGAAAAAAACTGCAGCAGGCAGAACAACTTTGTCCCCCAAATTTACAAAATAATGAGGTTGTGCCAGCCAATCCAAGTAATTATCCAGTTGCGTAAATCCGTCTTTATCAGCATCTAAATTAGCATCCGAGAAATCTCCCGCTTTTGAATTTTCGTTTAAACCAAAAGCTTTTTCCCACCAATTCGGCAATCCATCATGATCCGTATCCCAATTGGCGGAACGAATTTCCGATGCAAAATTTGGCCAACCTCCCTGATCGGATTCGTTATCAATCATACCACCCAAACCACTTTTGCTTCCTTTGTAAGTAAATGTTCCTTTTAAGGTTTCATCTATGATTCGGTTATCATGCTTATCAAAAAACGGCTGATTTGCACCCACGTCTGACAATACTTTTTTGTAAGCCGCTTTCGCTGATTGTGTTTCCACATACGACTCAAAAAAAGGTTTATCTACAAATGTTTGATAATTCACCATTTCATTATGGGTAATGGTCATCTTTCTTCCTTTTTCCTGATTTTTTTCATCAAAATAACCCGGCATTATATTTCCATCAAAATAATAACGTTGCATTCCTTTTCCAACTCCTTCGTGTTGTGCATTCAATGCTACGAAAATCGTTGTTGAAACACCAGGTTTATAATAATTACCTACAAAATTTACTTCATTAGCACCACCATCTGTAGCCCTTTCGCCCCAATTGTACACCACATTGTTTCGAATATCCAATCTTCCGGTATAAAATCCTTCACCGCTTAAACCTCCGGCAATACTCCAATTGCGGCCTTCGTTATGCGCTAATAAATTGTGATGAAAACTACCAACATCACCACCAATACTAGCGGCATAACCATGCATTTTTCCTGTTCCATATTTATCATGACCAGCCACGTTTAAGGCTTCTGAAATTAAGGTATTTTGCAAAGTTATGTTATGCGATCCTCTTGAACTGAACGATTCATCGATTGTCCAACTGATAGAACAATGGTCAATAATACTAAAATTGGCTCCGGTCAATCCCATTCCGTCATAAGTAGTTCCGCCACCAATGCGAACTTTCAAAAAGCGGATAATCCCATCATTTCCTGTCAATCCTATAGGTGCTCTCGTAATCGTAATTCCTTCTCCCGGAGCGGTTTGTCCGGCAATTGTAATATAAGGTTGGTTTACCACTAATCTCGATTTCAATTGAATATTTCCAGAAACATTAAAAACAATGGTTTTTGGTCCAATTTCTTGGTTGATGGCATCACGCAAACTTCCTGGACCATCATCGTTTAAGTTGGTTACCTCTACCACTTTTCCGCCACGGCCTCCCACAGCAAATCTTCCATATCCTTCAGCACCTGGAAAAGCTAATTGTGCTGGCTTGAATGACCAAACATTTCCTAAAGTCACTTCGCCATTAGCATCAATTTCATCCACTCTCCAATAGTACGTTGTACCGCTATACAAATCAGAAACAGAGAATGTTGTTTCTGTTGATTTGGTTTTGAATTCCTTCGAAGTTTCTGTTGCATTTGCTACAGCATTTTTATCTGTACCAAAATATAATTTATGTGCTACAGCTCCCTTAGAACCTTCCCATTCCAAAACTACTTTTTTATCAACTGCTACAATATGTTCATTACGATCTTCAGGTTTTGGAGAACGAGCTTGGTTCATTAAGTTTGGCGTATCCAGCTCAAAACCATTGATAACAATTTGTTTTACAATATTGGGATTTGTAGTCGGGTCGATTTCAAAACGGATAATTACATCTTGAGCTTTTACGGCAGTGAAAGTCAGATACGCCATTGTCGCATCTGTTTTTATGTTGGCTCTTTGGCTTGCATTTACGGTTTCGGCTAATTTTCCGTTTACATAAATTTTAATAGGGGAAAAAGTCTTTCCAGTAATCACATCAAAGGCATTATGAAAGGTCAATAGCGTGTGTTTCCCTTCTTTTAAACCACTAATTTTTAATTCTAAATTTTCGGATGTAACCAATCCGTCGCTTGCCAATTTATTGTAAAACGGAGCACTCATTCCAACTTTATTCCATTTGGAAGAGAAGTTCCCTTTCAATTTGAACGTCACATTATTGAATGTTTTTTCAGCTTCTTTTTGCTCGTTTACTACCCAAGATTCATAACTTGGATCATGCACTTCTTCCAGTCTTCTTTGGAAAAAATCAAAATCAACTTTTACAATTTGTTTCTCCGCATTCTGCGCCTGCCCATTTGTTGCTAAAAGCATTGCCAAGGCAAAGGAACTAACTAATTTTTTGAACATTTTACTTTATTTTAATTTAAATTTATTTTTTCTGCTTCCGATTTTCCGAGCAGGTTAATCACATCTTTTTTTCTTTCTTCGGGAATTATTTTCAAAATTTTCATTTCGCCGTTTACCAGTTCAACCTCAACTGTGGTATTCTGCTTTGCATGCAATTTGAAATGTACATTCCAGTCTTTTGGCCAAGAAGGAAAAAGATAAATTTTGCCGTTGGCTTCCTGCAAAAGCATTTCCTGCATTCCAATCATTCCGGAACCACCCCAATTGTGATCGGGAACCCAATCAAAACCCGGTCCCCAAAAGGCAGGAAATCTTCGGTCGGAATTCGCCATTTTCAACAAATTGTATTTCGCTGCCTCATCGGTTAAACCTAATCGAGCCGAAAAAATATTGTCTTGTTTCCACCCAATATGACTTCTGAATTTTATTGCATCCGTATCGTATTTCCAGGTATTCAAAGCGGTTTGTAAATCGGGTTTGCCAATGCCGTAAATGCCCCAAGGATACACAGGGTACAATTGTGGCAATTCGGAATTATTGATGCGTTCCCAGGATTTGGCTGGAGCCAATGTTTTAAAACCTTCAAAATTTCTAAAATTCAAAGGCGGGATGCGTGTCTGAAAGCTTTTCAGATATTCCAAGTCTTCCTTAGACAATTGTGCTGACGAAAGGTTTAAAAGTTTTTCTGTGATTACGGTCAAAGCCGAAATGGTGCTGTTGCCATTATTCGCCATTTTATACGTTTCTGCCCCAGAGCCCGGATAGAGAATCAAATGTCCGTTTCCGTCCAGCGCTTTTCGTCCTCTTTGTTTTGCCAAATATTGATAATGCTCATCAAAAAAACGAAGACAACTGATGATAAATGAATTATATTTCTGAATGTCTTCCCCAGCATATTCTTTCTGCTGCAACATCATTTGACAAAACTCAAAAACCGTGTCCCATTCGTATTCCAACCAAGCGTTGTATTCCATTCCTGGATCATAATCTGCGGGGCGTTTCCATTCGTATTCAGCCGGATTCGGTAATCCGAAATTTTCCAGTTGTTCCGTAAACGATGCTCCGCCGTGTTTCCAATAGACCTGCGAACGCAATTCGGCATTTTTCTGTAAACTCAAATAATAATCCAATTGTGATTTCATCATGTCAAAATCACCGCTTTTCACCATCGGAAAATAAACCAATCGCTGATTTTGAGCTGTCATTGTTCCTCCTCCCCAATTCCTGAAATCGGGTGTAAAATTCAAATCCGGATTGGTAAAAACAGGGTCTACCGTAAACAATCCGCCGTTGAATTTTGTTGGATATTTTCCGTATGCATTACAGCCCAACATATACCGAAACAATTGATAATTCTGTCCGATTTGATACACCGAATCTTTTGCTTCAGCATTGTTTTTTTGCGTATAAATAAAACTGCGATTCCAGAAATTGTTCCACCATTTTATCGTGTTTTTTTCAGCTTCTTTTGAAGTGCTTTTATTTGCCGAAACCTGATTTTTCAACCCATTATTCCAAGTAGTATAATCCAATTGGCTTGTATTCAGATAAAGCTGTAAAGATTGTTTTTTTGAAGGTTTCACACTCGACAGACTAAAGCCCTTGAAATCTGCATTTTGATAAGTTCCCAAATACGTTCCATCAGGTTTCAAATTATCGCCTGTCATCAATCCACCGAAAGTCAAATTTGCCAACGGATTTAGCATTTGGTCTTTTGCCGATTCCATTTTTTGTTGTTTTACGACTACGTCAAAAACAGTTTGTTCTCTATTTCTATGGTAAAATTTGATGCCATTATTTTCAAATGAAATAGAATCTTTGAACGTTATAATTTCACCCTGAGGAGCCCATTTATACGAATTGGCATTATTGGCTTTCCCCTTGGAATCTCTATTTTTATGACGCCAACTTTCATAGGAAGCCGTCATTTTCAAAGGTGTTTTACTGTCTAAATCCAAATAGATAATCGGCTTGAAAACATCCACCCAGAGTTTGATTTTGGTATCGTTTTGAGCAATCAAAATATAGCCATCTTTCAGTTTTAATTCCTGATAAAAACCTTCTTTCCCTTCAAATGGATTCGGGCTTAAAGCCACTTTTACACGACCCAATTTCAATAACGTATTGTGTTCGTCAAAAGTTCCGCTTCGCGAAAAATAAAAATACAAATCACCTTTTTCAACCCAGACATTCAAGCCAATATCGCCTCCGCCCAACGGCATCGATTCGGATGAATTTGCACTTTGCGTAGTCCAAACTTGATTGTAATTATCAAGCATAGGAATTTGCGCTTTCGCTAAAAGCGTGAAAAGAAGAAAAAATATGTATTTTATGTATTTCAATTCTATTTATTTTTTTAGTCTTGTTTGTCATTCCGACGAAGGAGGAATCTCCGCAAGTAACTCCACAATCAAAAGTGCCAATCTTTGTCGATGCTGTAAACGGAGATTCCTCCTTCGTCGGAATGACAACTTTATCTATAAATTTCTATACTAACTACCATTCATCCGTCCTGAAAGACGAAACCGGCAAACCTCCCGTACTGAACAATTCGGCTTTTGCAAAATCTTTCCATAAATAGCGAACCGCAACGGGTTTTGCCACTTTATCCGAAGTCAAAACCACGGATTTTCTACGGACTTCGGCTTTGGCTGGATAAAAAACTTTGTCTTCTCCCGCGATTTCAAAACCGGTTACCTCTTTTGCGTAAGCGGTAATTCCGTTTGGCACTTCATCAAAAGAAACCGTAACCGAATTATCTTTTATTTCCATCGATTTGTATTTTGGGCTTTCGAATTCAAAACCTTCCATTCCGTAGGTTTTTGCCAAAGCCTGAAAAGCCAATCGGTTTCCGCCTTTTTCCTTGTCCATTGGATGAATATTATTTTCTTCGCCAATATCCATCAAAACTGCCATTCCCGAATTCGGAATTTCTTTAGTAGCTTTTAGTTGCGCTTCTCTAATATAAGCCGAATTGTATTTTTCAACATAATCGTTCAGGTGAAATTGTTTGTAATTAAACGGAGCGATTTGGCAATAATAAAAAGGGAAATCACCTTGTTTCCATAAAGTTCTCCAACTGCTGACCATCTTTTTCATCAAAGCAGTATATTCCGAAGCTCTTTCGTAATTCGATTCGCCTTGGTACCAGATACAACCTTTTATTCCGTAACCAATCACAGGCGAAAGCATTCCGTTGAACAAAGTCGTCGGTACACGGTTTGGGTCTTTAGCCAAATCTTCTTTTGTGGTCGGAATCTTGGCACTTGTAAAATCTTTCAGCATTTCCCTATTCATCCAGGCTTCCATACTCGAACCGCCGTAAGCCACATGAATCAATCCCACCGGAACCTGTAACACTTCCTGCAAAAGCGACCCAAAATACCAAGCCGTTGCGCTGAAATTAGCTGTCGATTTTGGCGAAGCTTCTTCCCATTTCCCTTCAAAATTACCCAAGGGTTCTAGAACTGTAGCTCGAGGAATCGTTATCAAACGGATGTTTTTGTTTGTAGATTTAACTATGATTTCGTTGCCGTTTCTCACAGGCTGTCCCGGAAAACCTTTCAAAGGCATTTCCATATTCGACTGACCGGAACAAAGCCAAACCTCACCTATTAATATATTTTTAATGATTACTTTTTCAGTTCCTTCAACCACTTCAATCATAAATGGCCCGCCAAATGAAGGTGTTTTCAATTCAGTTCTCCACTTACCGGAAGCATCTGCTTTTACTTTGTAAATCTTAGCATCCCAAGAAGTTTTTACGGTAACATTCGAGTTCTTTTCTGCCCAACCCCAAATGGGTGCATTTGATTTTTGCTGTAGCATCATATTGTCGGTAAACAATGCGGGCAATTTGATTTTGGCATTGGTTTGGAAGCTTACTAAAACAACAAAAAGGGCAATAAAAACATTTCTAAAATTTCTCATATTTTTTGTTTTTCAATTGCCTCCAGCTTTAGCTGGAGGTTATAAAATCTATTATCTTCTCAGACTTTAGTCAAATTAACTTTTTGGCTAAAGCCTAATTCTTATCTACTCTCTAAATCTCCAGCTTAAGCTGGACGCTATTCATTATATCTATTTCTCTTTTACAATCGTAACTGGCCCCAACAATCCCGCTTTCAACAACGGTTCACCTTCCAATCTGAAACTGGCGTTTGTCCATATTAATTTTTCTTCTTTTGGTAATTTTTGGTCACCAATTAATCGGTTTGCCCAAGTATTGGTGATTTTAATAACAACCGTATTTTTTCCTTTTTGCAAAGCCTTTGAAATATCAACTTTATAAGGAAAAGTCCAAAGCGTTCCGCAGTCTTTTCCATTGATACTGATTTCGGCGATATTAGCAATTTCACCCAAATCCAACCAAATTTTATCGGCATCTTTTCCTTTCCAAACAAAATCCTTTTTATAAACAACCGTACCCGAATAATATTTAATCTGATTGTTCTCAGAAGTGCTCAAATCGAAAAGTTTATTGATTTTCACGGGTTCTTTGGGTCCTTTAAAATCAGGATTGAATTGCAATTCCCAATTTTCATCCAAAGTTTGAACGGTTTCAAATTCCAAACCTTTTTGCTTTCCGCTTGCCAGAATTTCTTTTGTTTCTTCTTTAAAAATCACAAAACCGGATTCGTTTGCATCCAAATTTATCGCAACAATTGTTCTTCCGTTTTCGATCTTCCAATTGGCCAAAGCCAAAGTTATCTCCGTCACCGGATTGTACCAAACCGGAATTTTTCCTGATATTCGAAACGAAGCTTCGAACTGTCTTTTTTCTTGTTTTTGATTCGAAATAAAATAAATATCTTCCGTTTCTGATTTGCGGTGTGCCCAAGCAATAGTTTCCGATTCGGCTCGGTTTAATTTTGGAAAATAAACGTCTTGCGTGATACCGATTGAAGCAAAATCATTTTCCAAATACGGTAATTTAATAACCGTTCCTTTTCCTATTTTCCATGTTGATGCATTGGAATTGATCCAAATTTCGTTCACAACATTCTGCCATTTTTTATACGCTTCCTCCGATTGCAAACCGGGTTCTAAATCTGGTTTTTCATCAACAAAAATGGTTGCGCCGCCTTTTAACAACTCTAATATTTTTTCGGCGGAAGCCAAAGAAATCATTTTGTTCGGAGCCATTTTGTGACTTCCCGGAAACAGTAAAGCTCCATATTGAATTCCTCCTCCAAAAGTGACTTTTCCGTTCTCAACTTTGGCACGATTAATTAAAACATCCGAGTTGAATGAATCGTATTGATAACCGTTCATCGCATTTATCCATTTTGACAAATCGGTTGAATTTTTTGAGGAAGAAACTTCTTTGGGCATTTTGACACTTGGCTGTCCTTCATTTTTCAATCGGATAGCCTCGCTTTCTATCCTTTCTTTCCCAAAAACATTCGGAATAAAAGGCACCAATCGATCCGGAAGCATCGAGCGGGAAGGCAAATCTTCGCCAATAAAAACTGCCAAATCAATTACCGGTTTTCCTTTTTGCAACTGCAACTGCACTCTTTGGCAATAATCAAACCATGCTTTTCCCGAATCCCACCAAGTTTGGTCACGCTGAAAATACGTTCCAATCCCGTCCAAAGTCATACCGGGTTTTCTATGCAACCAAGGATTATGAACAAAAACGTGGTAGAAAAAACGGTTGATTCCGAGCGCATAATTCCTATCCGCCAAAGTTTTCAGATTTCCGGGTTGTTCGTCCCAATCCATTTTCAAAGCCGTAAAAGCTTCGGCCTGAATAATATCTTTTCCATAAATATGCCCGCCCGAAATGGCATCCAACATATCATTTGGTTTGTCGTGTGTTGGGCTTTTCAGCCAAAATTCGCCGCTTGGATAATCAACATATTTAAAATGCAAAAGTCCGTCGCTCATCATTGTTGGCGCCACATTCTCGGAACTGAATTTTACATTAGACTCTTTGGCAATATCTTTCAGTGTGCCAAAAAAATTATCAGCAACCAATTCAGCAATAGTTTTTCGGACATCGTACAAAACTTTTTCAGACGTTTGAATATTTTTCACAGGAATCCCTGCCATAACCGGCAAATAATCGACAATATCGTAGCCTCTGCGTTTTTTAAATTCGGCTCTGAAAACAGGCGACCAGTTTTGGCTTCCGCATTCCCAACTGTCCATATGGAGGATTTTCACCACTTTGGATGCCAATTCTGGGCCTGCAGTTCTTAACATCTCGCCATACCAATGATCAAGCTGAAAACGAATGGCTTCGGTATTAAATTTGTCTACTTCCAATCCTTTTCCTGCGCCCCCGGTAGCGTTTTCATGACCTGTAGATGTATAACCAAAACGGATGATTCTCCAATTTCCTTTAGCGGAAGCTTTCCAGTTTAAAACGCCATTTGCATCAACAAAATTCGAAATGTTGACCATTTTTGAAGGATCAACACAATCGGAATTGCTGATTTCTTTTTCGGTAATCTGTGGACTCAATCGCCAAATTGCACCTGATTTTCCCTGATAATTTTCAATTAATGGTTCATTGGACAAATAGATTTTGGCCACTTTCAATCCCTGATTCCATTTTGCAGGATCCAGGTCTTCGGCTCCAGGTTCAGACCCTTCGGGATCGTAAACAAAACGGAAATATTTTGCTTTTGTCGGAACAATACTGTGTGTATAAAATGCATCAACATCCTGCCAACCGTGACGTGTCGTTGTTAATCTTCCGAGGCTTCTAAAATTTACGCCGTCATCGCTAACTTCAACAATTAAACGATGCGCTTGGTAATTATTTCCTTTGGTTTCTATTTGAATTGATTTACACAAAAATGGCTGTTCAAATTCGTATTGAATCCACCCTTTTTCTTTCAATCGAAACTGATCATCTTTTTTTGAATCACTCAAAAACGAAGCATCAAAATCGGCTAAAGTTGATGTTATTTTTGGTCGTTTTTTATCCGAAGTAATAAAGCTTTCTTTTACGGGAATCGCAAAAGTTGCAATGTCTTTATAATAATCTTTGTAATGATTTGAAACTGCTAATTTCAGGTTTTTAAAACTGTTTCCGCTGACAACGGTATCTTTCCAAACGACTTTTTGCATGGACATTTCGGGCGTAATCCAAGGCCCTCCGGCAACGGCAAAACCATCGGCGGGATGAAAGGCAATCTTTACGCCCACACGGTCGGCTTCGGTCAAAGCCCAATGAACAAGTTGCCAAAATTCTTTACTCAATTGCAATACCGGTGGATCGATCAACGGCGGATTTGCAGGGCCTTTAATCGTCATTAAATAAGCTCCTCCAATTCCGGCTCGCTTCATGGCTTCCAAATCGGCTGTGATGCCTTCTTTGGAATAGGCACTTTGCATCCAATACCAATACACCCAAGGTCTTGAGGATTCTATCGTTGGCTGAAAAAATGTATTTTCTTTTTTAGGGTTTTCCTGTGCGGAAACGAGTCCCGCAAGAAGTAAAAACAAGACTATCGAAAGTCGAAAATCTATTCTAAAAAGAAAAAATGGTTTATTACAAGGCATTTCTGTTATTGTTTATCCGTTTGCTTTGTCATTCCGACGAAGGAGGAATCTCAGTTGGTTGCTCACGTTATGGAGATTCCTCCTCCGTCGGAATGACAAACTATACTCAATTATACCTAACAGGTTTTGGAAACCTGCTAGGATCGTTAATACTTAAACTTCTTCAAACTGTTTTCCAGTTCCTCTTTTGAACCAAAAAATGGAACCAAATAAAAACTATACTGATAATCCCCCGATTTAATTTGGTATTTTTCCAATGGTTGCGAAACCGATGTCCAACTGTCATTTCCTCCCACTCCCATTTGGATTAAATCAATATTTACCGTCAAAAATCCGGGGTCTTTTAGGTCAAAAGTATGAACCGCAGCGGCCAAATTTTCCTGTGTATACGGCCACGCACTCATGCTTAAAACTTTGTTATCGTTGACAACCAGAAACCCTTTATTTTTTTGAGGTGTTGTCAAAGCCATCCATCTTACATCGCATCGATTTCCGTTTTCTTGTGGTTTTACGTAATGCTCTACAAAGTCATTAATTGACAACGAATATTTCCCAACAAACGAACCAAAACTTCGGTCGCTGTAATTTTCCAATTCTCCTTTTCCGTACCACGAAATTTGATCAAACTTTCTTTGAACGCCCATTTGCATACCAATTTTCGGAATGTTTGGTAATTTATTGGAAGCTTTTAAACTGTAATCCACTTTTATGGTTCCGTCTTGCTTGATGTTGTACACCACGCTAACATTGGCACTATCTTTTATAATTTCATAATCGCTAGTGATTTTAATTTCAGAAGCTGATTTGTCCATTTTGATATTCGTCAGTTTTGGTTTTGCCCGATACCATTGTTTCATGTTTTTTTGTGGTTTCCAACCTCGTTTATCATTATCGGTAAGTGGTCGTACGAAATTTGGAAGCAAAGGAGCAAAAACCTGTTCTTCGCCATTGAAAACATACGAAGTCAACGCTCCGTTTGTTTTACCGATTGTGATATCAAAAGTTTTTCCTTTTATTTTAAAATCAGCATCGGTTTCGGCAACATTTAGATTTTCTTTTTTGGAAACCAATGAAACCGCTTCTTTCTTTTTCAGCAAAAATTGATCTTCGGCAACAACATAACCTTTTGAAGCCCAAAGCTCCTCTTTTGAAAGCTGAAATTCGATATTTAAAATATACTCGGCATCCGATTTCATTTTTGGTAAATACGGGTTAACATTCAAAGTTGTCGATTGTCCTGCTTCCAAATTAAACGGTTTTAAAACCTGCGTTTTGATTACATTTCCGTTTTCCAGAATTTTTATGACCGGAATATATCCCTCTAATGATTTAACGGCTTGACGGTTTTTAATTTCCAATTGATTACCGTCTTTCAAAGTCGAAGTTGCTGGCTGATATACCCATTTATTTTCAAAAATCGACCCTTTTGGTTTTCCGTTGGAATCGACAAGACCTTTCGTATTGAAATTTCCGTCATGGTATTTTTCGCCAAAATCACCGCCATGCGCAAAATATTGCTGACCTGATCTTGAATCGAATTTTACCAATCCCTGATCTTTAAATTCCCAAATACAACCGCCAATAACTCTTGGAAGCGAGCGGAATTCATCCCATAATTCTTTTAAATTTCCAACCGAATTTCCCATTGCGTGTGAGTATTCCACAAAAATAATTGGTCGCGTATCTTTCTTTTGATCCACTAAAAATTTCGGAGTAAAAACACCTGGATAAAAACGGCTGACCATATCGACATACGAGTCATCCTGCGGATTCTCGTAACGATAAGCGTGATCAATGGTTTTTGGATATCTTGGATCAAGCGGATCGATGTAACCGTCTAATTTTGCATTTCCCTGCGCCGGTTCATAATGTACCGGACGCGTGATATCAAAATCATGAACCCAACCCGACATTGCAGCGTGGTTCGGTCCTTTTCCACCTTCATTACCCAAACTCCACATCACGACTGATGGATGATTTTTATCTCTTTCTACCATTCGGGTCATTCGTTCCATATAGGCATTTGTCCAAAGCGGATCATTGCTTAATTTCCCGCCAATTCCGTGTGTTTCCTGATTGGCTTCGTCCATTACCATGATTCCATACTGATCACATAATTCATAAAAATAAGGATCATTTGGATAATGGCTTGTACGTATAAAGTTGAAATTAAACTTTTTAATCGTCGTAATATCTTGTTTGATATCTTCTCTTGTAACCGCTTTTCCTCTTGTAGGATTATGATCGTGACGGTTTACACCATACACATGAGTTTCTTTTCCGTTGATGAGCATTTTGCCGTTCTCTTTAGAGAATTCAATCGAACGAAAACCTACTTTACAACTTTTGGCTTCGGTAATGTTCCCATTTTTATCTTTTATCGAAACAACTAAAGTGTACAAATTAGGTTCTTCGGAACTCCATTTCTTGGGGTTTTTTATCGTTTCCTGAAAAAATCCAAAACGAACATTATCCAAACGGGGATAACTTTCGTTGATTAAATCTATAACAGGTCTTTTCAGCGGTTCTTTGAACATCGCCACATTATTGTCATCGTACAATTGAACGTTAAACGTATAACCTTTGATTTTTTCTCCTGTCAGATTTTCAACTTTTGGGCGTAGTTTAAAAATCGCGTCTTTGTATTCTTTGTCTAATTTGGTTTGAACAAAGAAATCCTGAATGCGTAGTTTTGGCTCTGCCATAATAAAAACTTCGCGTTGGATTCCGCTCACGCGCCAATGGTCCTGATCTTCCAGATACGAACCGTCTGCCCAACGGATCACCTGTACCGAAACTACATTTTCTCCTTCTTTTAAATAAGGCGTAATATCAAATTCTGACGGCAAACAACTATCCTCTCCATAACCCAAAAATTCACCATTCAACCAAACCTGAAAACCAGAACTTACTCCGCCAAAATGCAGCGTAACGGTCATATCTTTCCAGTTTGCAGGAACTGTAAAACTGCGTTGATACGAACCTATTCCGTTATAATCTTTCGGGATATAAGGAGGATTTATTGGTCTGAAAGGATAAACGGCACTTTTATAAATAGGGTTGTCATAACCTTTCATTTCCCAATTGGAAGGCACTTCGATTTTGTCCCATCCTGATACATTTGTTTTATAAAAATCTTTAGACGCTTCTTTGAGATTTACCGCATATTTGAAGTTCCAATCGCCGTTTAGCATTTGGATTCGGCTCTTAGTTCGGTCTCCCTTTAAGGCATCTTCAATATTGGTGTATGAATATGCAGTTGCTCGTGATGGTTGTCTATTTATACTCGTTACCGTTGGATCTTCCCAAGGCGCAAATTCATACTTTTTATGCAATTCGGGAACGCCCGCAGGTTCTCCAGTCACAGATTGCGCCTGGCTGACGCAAATGCTAAACAAGAAAAATACTATCGAAAATCGAAACTTTGAAAGATGATAAATATGAATTGACTTAAACATTTATTTGTATTTTATTTTTTACTTTTTTTGTCATTCCGACGAAAGAGGAATCTTCGTTGGTTGCTCACATAGTGGTGATTGCTTCGCCAGTTCGCTATCGCTCGTGTCCTCCTTCGTCGGAATGACAAACTCTGTCTTACTACTTAATTCTTTTTAACCTTCTCCGGCGGAGCCACAAAATTCAGACTGCTTTTACCAATGTCTCTTGATGTGGCAACTGCAATTCCGCGTTGATCGGCTTTGTTCACCGCGCAATAAAAATGATACACCACGCCGTTGTGTTTTACCACAAATGACTTATGAGCGAACTTGTCGTCATAAGGTTCTGATGATTCTATTAAATTATCCCCTTTCCACTCTTTCCAATTCACCAAATCATTTGAAACCGCAAAACGGTTGAATGCACCTTGATCCCAGCCCGTCCAAAAAGCTCCAAAATAGAACATCACCCAAGTATCATTAATTCGCTGAATAAAAGCATCGCCCGTAATTCCTTTGTGGTGATTCAATAAGGCTTTTTTGCCGTAGCGTTTCCAGTGAACCATGTCGTTAGAAACCGCCATTCCGATACGTTCGGCTCCCTTTGCCGGTTTCAAACTATCGCCACGAGCATTGTAATACATGATAAATTTACTGCCAGTAATGCGTTCTTTGTCTTCGATAACCGAGTTTTTGTACATGGTACTATTATCCCAAAAACTCACATCGGCATCTTTTGGCGTTAAAATAGGTTTTGGTAAACGCTCAAATTCATGCGGCTTTGTTGGTGATTCTTTAGTATATGCCATCCCAATTGACAAAATCCCCGCTTCGTAACCTTTTGTATTTCCACCAAAATAACTCATCCAATATTTGTCATCATATTTTTTCCATTCGTAGCTTCCGTCCCAAGTATAGTCCTGCAAGGAAATGTATCCTGCTTTTTGGTTGACATCCCAATGGGTTTCATCGGTAGAAAAAGACATTACTTTTCCAAGATGTTTCCAATGTAATAAATCATTGCTTTCTGCTAACCAAGTTTCGTAACCTCTTCCATCATAAATCAGATAGGTCATAAACCATTTATTGTCTTTTCTAAAAACCGATGGGCAATCCATTTTATATGAGTTGTCCGTTGGCACCATTACCAAACCGTATTTGTATGGCGTTTTTACCTCGTTGTAAATCTCGTTCATTACAGCATCTGTAATGTCACGCTTTTTAAATTTAGTGGTTGCACAACTCGCTATGAAAAGGGCAGTAATGGTAATAATTAAGTATTTAATTTTCATTTCTTTTTGTTTTAGCCACGAAGGCACGAAGGCACTAAGTTTTTTTAAATCTTTGTGAATCTAAGCTGGCGAAATAATCTCGCAAAGTCGCAGAGCCGCAAAATTTTTTATCTATATTCTATTCTCTATAATCTTGGTTCTTGCTTCTTGACTCTATTTCAACTCTTTCAATCGAGATTCCATTACATCTTTGTTCAATTTTACTTTTACCATTCCGGTAGGATGAAACCTTTTTTTGAGATCAATGGCATTATATACGATTGTATAAACATCATTTCCTTCAGGAATTAAACACAATGGCGTTCGCATAATGTCCCACCATTTATTAACCTTAGTTTCTATTGGCAGATAGTGCGCTTCTCCCCAATTAATTCCGTCTTTTGAAAGCGTATATCCAATCATATTTGGCAAATGATGCCCCCAACCGTCAGGGCCTCCATCAAAAATGGCGATATACAAACCATTTGGCAACTGACTCACAATCGGGTTTTCTACAAATTGCGGATGTATCGTTTTTATAGGTTCTAAACCTCTATTTAATCGCTTCCAAGGGCCTTCCAGACTATTTGATTCTGCCAAAGCTACAAACCAGCCTTTCCCGGATTTCTTCGGATAATCTGCCCAAGAAGCAAATGGAAAAGCACCGCTGTAAAAACCAAAATATTTATCGCCAACTTTATATGGAAAAAAAGAAGCCACTCCCTGACGTCCTTCCCATGGCTGTGAATCCAAGCCTGGTTCCATAATGATTCCCACATCTTTATAAGGTCCGCCAATTCCGTTGATTCCATCTACAGTTGATTCGCAACGCCAGATTCTACCAAAAGAATGGTTCGGTTCGATTTCTTTGTGAACCGTGTAAGCCAAATAATAGCCGTACCATTTGTTTGCTTTTTCGTTGAAAACCGGCATATACGACCAAATTGCAGAACGACGATCGTTCATCGGATTGTCATCTTCGGTGATGGCATAAACTCCGCTTGCTTGGTAAATAGTCGATTCTCGTTTCCAGTGAATTGCATCTTTACTTGTCCAATGCCCAATTTTAGTTTTCACTCGGTCATAATACATTTCCACTCCTTTTTCGCCAGCTCTTTCGGTTGGAAACATATGATAAGTATCGCCAACTTTCACCACGCGGCCCCCTTCAAAACCTCCCTGAATTTCTTCAGTTCCTGACATTCCTTGATCGATAACGGGTTTATTTTCTCCGCCGATAATTTCGAAAAGCGGTTTCTCATCCGAAAATCCTTCAACTATAAAAGTTGGATTCCACAATTTCCCATCAGGGAATTCTGCATTTCTAAATTCCAATTTCTGACTGCTTTTTACCACTCCCAAAATGACGAATAATCCTTTGCCGGGATTTATGATTTGTGTCCCTTTTGAAAAAGAAATCGCATATACATTTACCGAAGGCAAACCTGTAATTGTCACGCCTTTTTCAAGAATTAATTTTGCATTTGGAAGTTTATCTGCCGGAAGATATTCTGAATTGTTTTCCTGAAAAATGCCAACCAAAACCTGAACAGATTCATTGAATTTTAATTTTATTGGCCCATTTGTTCCTTTTTTATATTGTTCCAAAGGAAGTTCTACACCTGTCAATCCTTGCAATTCCGTCGCCAATCGAACAATATTATGTTTACTTCCCGAAAAAACATGTGCATATTGTGATGTTTTGAAGGTTTTGTAATTTGATTTTAGGACTTCAAAAGAAGCAGGTTTCCAAGTTTGGTTTTGCGCCAAAACAGAAAATTGAAAGCACACTAAGAACATTAGTAAAAAAACTTTTCTTAGAAACGAATTGTATTTTGTGTTATTTAAAAACATTGGTTTTTTATTTTTTACTTTTGTCATTTCGACCGAAGGGAGAAATCACACTAGAAATTCCGCAATCATAATCGACAATCTTTGTGGTTACGCGTGTGATTCCTCGTTCCTCGAAATGACAGACTGGACGTTTACAAACTAAGAACTAATCACTAAGGACTTAAATCCCTTTATAACTCACTTTATATTCCACATTTGGTTTTACAACCAATTGGTATTTATTTTTTGCCAATTGGGTAATTGTTCCTGAACTTGATTTTGGTTTATTTTGACTTTCGAAAATCAATTTTCCTTCTCCTTCAGATGCTTTTACTTTTATTTCAGACTTGCTCACACGTAAAGCTACTTCTCCTTTTGGCGTAGGCACTTTACCTTCCATCCATTCCAATCCACCCAAATTCGGTTTGATTTCGTATTCAGCATAACCCGGAGCTGTTGGTTTTACGCCCAAATAATATTTTCCAAGCAAATAAATTGGGCTTGAACCCCAGGCGTGGCAAAGGCTTTTCCCATAAGGGCGTCCATACATCGCTAAATGTTCTGCTCCCTTTTTGTTTGGATTATATTCTTCCCAAAAAGAAGTAGCGCCTTCTTTTAACATTCCTCCCCAATAGTCTTTCATTTCTTTCAGAACATAAGATTGCTCGCCCATCGCACACAAGGCTTCCAACTCATAAAAACGCATATACGGTGTTGTGATTTTAAGAATATCATTATTGAGCAACACCTTATTTTTAATGCTTTGCTTTTGTTCTTCAGTAAAATAATTAAAGAAAATACCGAACATATTAGCGTATCTAGTTACAATATCTTGCATTTTACCGTCAATGCGTTGGTGCTTCATGACGTTTTGTTTTTTATCCCAAAACACATCAAATAATTTTGTTTTTAAATCAACAGCTAATTTTTGATACTGTTTTTGGTCTTCCTTTTCACCTGCAATTTCAGCACTAACAGCCATCGCTTCCAAACTTCTCGCTAGAAGCATTTGTTCAAAACTAACCTCGCCCGTTTTGGGTAATCCGTCAGCCCAATCAATAAAAACCCAATCACCTTCTAATGGTTCAAGGAATCCGTTTGTGTTTCTTCTTTTTAAACAGAAATCCATAAGTGATTTCATTCGCGGATAAAAAGTTTTGATAAATTTCGTATCGCCCGTGTGTAAATAATAATCATAAACTCCAACAAACCAATACAGCGAATAATCCATTATGATATTAATATGAGCCGTCACAGGTTCTTTACCACGAAGCGCCAACAGCGTTCGTTCAACAGAAGCCGAATCAAAGAATAAATAATAATTCATTAAATAACTTTGATAAGCGTCGCCTGACCAAACCCAACGGTCGCGCTTAATCCCATCTATAAAAAATTCGCGAGACGTTAAATGCATAGTGTAAGCCGACACATCCCAAATTTTATTCAATTGTTGATCTGAAGATTTAAATGCACCACGATAGTCTAATGGCAAATATTCATAAAGCATCGAAATAGAATCATATTTTACCGTTGCATCTGCTTGTACTCGCACATAGCGGAATGCTTTCGATCCATCATGTGTGTATGTTTCGGACTGTTTTCCATCAAAAGATAAGTGGTCTAATGTTTCGCATTTGGCAGTATCCAGTGCTTCCTCACGAGATTCACCATAATAAAGTGCTACTTTACCTTTTCCTTTTAAACCGTGAATTTTAATGTAACCAAAAGTTTCTTTGCCAAAATCCACCAACTCACCAGCTCCTACTTTTTCTGTTTTTTTTGCATTCCAGGGTTTGGTTGTTAGTTTAAATCCAGAAGGTTTGTTCTCTGGTGAATCAAAATTCCAAGAACCAACAGGCACCCATGGTGTTCCTGATTGTTGTGCTTTTCCGGTTTCATCAATCCAAAGTTTATCTTCATTGGTCACCTTCCAAGATGCATCAGATTTAACATATTTACCTGCAATATAAATAGCTGGCAACACTTCTTGATTATAAACTTTAAATGAAATTTTGTGTTTTCCCGCAGGAATTATTATTGATTTTGGTTGTCCGTAAACTTGAACACCGTCCAATAGTAATTGAAAAGATCCTTCTGCGTAGATTTTTACCTCGTCTGGTTTTGGAATATCTACTTCTGTTTGAAAAGTTACCAAGGCATAAGGACTGTAATATTGCCAAAGCGGTGGAAAAACCGCTTCACGTTCTGTACGTCTTACCTGCATTTTATTGCTTAACCAAACTTCGAAATCTCCAGGATACCAAATCCAGGTTTGGGCCAAAGCACTTTCGGTCATAAACAGAAAAGCACAAATGCCAACCAGCATCTTAATTTTTTGAAACAAAGTAGAAGATGAATTCATATAATTAATTAAAATTAAAAATGAGATATAAACTCAAAATTACCAATCCCAACAAAACGAATAATACCTTCACTCGTTTACTGGTTTTTGGAACATCGGTTTCACTAACAAAATTAGTTTCCGGATTTTTATCAATTAATGAAATGGCAATCGCCGCAATCATTAAAACTACAAAAATGTAAAAGGATATCAACAAAAAGTGAGGCCAAATTTTGTAAACATCGGCAGGAAAAATCCATAAATACAGAATCCCGATGAATAAGCTAAAGGCTGAACCCCAAGACAATATACCATTTACAGCTTTTTTTGTCGTACGTTTCCAAAAAATACTCAACAAAAAAACAACAGACAATGATGGTGCCAAAAAGCCCAAAACCGCCTGAAAAATATTAAATAAATTTTGCCCTTTGATATTGTCAATCGCAACTGCAATAAGTATGGCAAACAAACATCCCGCAGCAACAGTAATACGTCCAATTTTTATTTGTTCTTTAATCGATGCTGTCGGATTGATTTTTTTTACATAAATATCATTTGTAAAAACCGTACTCAACGCATTCAAAGAAGAACCAATTGTTCCCACCAAAACGGCAATCATCACACAAATTACCAACCCGTTCATTCCGCTTGGAAATAAATTTGTCACCATGGTCATATAGGCCAAATCCGAGTTTTTACCCAATTCCGGAAATAAAACCGAACACAGAATTCCCGGCAAAATAAACAGAGGTAAAGCCATAACTTTCAGCCAGCCTATAAAGTTGACTCCCAATTGTCCCTGTTCCAGATTTTTGGCGCCCAAAACACTCTGAACCATCGATTGATCGGTACAGAAAAATGCTACTGCCGCAACCGGATATCCCAATAAAATGGCAGGCCATGGATAACTTGCATCGTCTGAAGGCCGAACTAAATTCCAGAAATTGGAAGGCGTTTTTGAAATTAAAACATCTATTCCGCCTACTTTTTGCAATCCCAAATACGAAAGAGTCAGCGAAACGACAATCAATAAAATCATCTGAAAAACATTTACTTTGGCAATAGCTTTCAAGCCTCCGGCAAAAGTAAAAATCCCCGAAAAAATCACTAAAACAGTAACACTTTGCCACATTGGGATTCCTAAAATCTGACGTACCAAAACCCCTCCGCTAAACAATCCCAACGACAACCAACTCACCAAAATTTTCACCATGGCGTACCAGGCCAAAATATTCTGGGTGCTGTCGCCATATCGTTTTCCCATATATTCGGGCATCGTGCTTACCTTGCTGGCAATGTATCGCGGTGCAAAAACGATGGCCAACAACAATAAAAACACGAAAGCATACCACTCAAAATTTCCGGCTACGATTCCCGTTGCATAACCAATACTGGCAAACGCCAATAAGGAGGAAGGACCAACATTTGTCCCCCACATATTGAACCCGATATTGTACCAGTTAAGTGAGTTTCCTGCCATAAAAAGAGTCTCGTTCTTCTTGCTTTGCTTTACGCTCACTATATAACCAATAACCAATAAGGTCACCAAATAAACAGCAACAATGATAAAATCTAAAGTCGTTAATTTATCGTAGATGCTATTCATAATCCGTATTCGTTAAGGACATCAGCAATTTTAATAGGCATTCCGGTTTGTAACGATTTATCCATCGCCTGCAATAAAGCTACAGTTCCGATGCCTTCTTCCATATCTGGATAAGCGGTAAAACCCTGCTCGATACTATCGACAAAATATTCAAGATAATTTTGATATTCTCCGCCATGATGACTTTGTCCTTCAAAACGGAAATAATATTTTATCGTGCTGTCACCCCAAGTGATTACTTTTTCTTCTCCGGTTTTGTCTGTAACAGCATATCGTAACTCATGATAATCGGCTTGGCTGGCGCCTTCAGTTGCTCTTAAAATAGTGCTCATTCCGCTGTCGCGTTGTGCCGGTTGTGTTGGTGAAGTATAAACACCACTCACTCGGGCAATTCTTCCGTCAGTTGCTTTGAAGATAAAATGCATGGTATCCTCATTTTTTAATCCGGCTGATTTTCCATTACTGCTAATCATTCCGTAGCCCATCACTTCCTCAATATTTGGCAAATACCATCTGATAAAATCTACAGGATGGCTCAAACCTCCGTACAACCATTTGAAAGATTGTAGCAAAGACCATTCTTTTTTCAAAAACCAACGATGGTCAGCATGATATTGTGCTTCAATTGTAATTAAATCACCTATTAATCCAGCTTCAAAATCGGCTCTTTGTCTTTTTGCCGGTTCAAAAAAACGGGAACTTTGACCAATAAATACTTTTTTTCCTGTTGTTTTGCTCAGTTCCAATAGTTCTTTGGCATCCGAAAGATCATCAATGAAAGGTTTGGTACAAACCACATGTTTTCCGTGCAATAATGCCTGCTTTACATGTTGCGCATGCAAATGATCCGGTGTATAAATCGCAATTATATCTATTGAATTATCATTTAATAAATCATCGTAATTGGTGGTATAAGAATGAAAATCAAACTCCTTTGCTCTTTGCTTACACAAATCCTCATTTCTGTCGCATATTTTTACAAGCTCTAATTTTGAGCTTTCTATAGCGGCTGACATCGTACTTCGTCCTTCTCCAAGTCCAAGAATAGCTATTTTTAACATTGCTCTATATTTTATTTATTTTTGATTGATGATATTCGATTAACGATTTTTGATTGCAGATGTGAAAATCACTAAAAAAAGATGTTTTATTAATCGACACAAAATCTTAATTCTAAAATCCTTAATCTACATTCTAAAATCTATATTTTATTCAAAAATATCCAGGTTTCATCGGGTTTGGCGCCTTCGATTCCGGTTTGATATTTTTTCATCAGTTCGTTCCAATCTTTTACACGCGGATTGTTTTCGGTTGTTTTTGGATTCAATTTATCCAGACTTTCTCCTTTCGGAATACTGATTATCAATATTAATTGTCTTCCATACTTAAAAACCTGTAATTGCTGGAAATCAGCATTGCAGAATCCTTTGGCTATTTCCGGCCACTTTTCAAATTGAGTAGCATGATAATCAACATATTCTTTTTGCATTTTTTCATCGGAAACCAAGTTGGCTGTCAAAACAATATTCTCCCACTCGGATACGGTTTTTGCATCTTTACATCTTTCAAAATTCTGAAAGTTATATATTGGATTTTCGTAAATTTTTATTTCCAATGCGGGAAAAGCCAAAGCCAGTTTACGTTTTGTTCTTTCCGGTTGGTTCATTAATCCATAAATAACCAAATGATTTTTCCATTTATAATATTCTTCCCCTACAATTCGGAATCCCTTTACAGTCGATTTTATTTTTTCCAAATCCAAATCATTCCCTATAATTTCAACTGCCACAGGTTTAGGCATTTCCTGCAATCCCCAAGCTTCGTCGATAACAACCTCTTTCTTTAAATTGCTGTAAGGCGCACGAATTCCTGCGTTCTCTTTGATTTTTGGATCCACAAATGCATAGTTATCTTTCCACACATTTCCTGCAGGACCATTGTGATTTTTGAGCGTTTTCTGAATTGGAATCCAGTTGTTTTGAATAGTGTAACCCTGTGTCCCTTCATCGGTGTATAAATACAGCCACAGGAACGGATCGTGTGCATAAGGACTGTTATACACCTTGTCGATATAATTTTCTTCCATTCGGCTGTCTGGCTGTGAGGATAATGTGTAAATTCCGGCCACATCATGTAAATGTTTGGCATAATGATGAATTTTGTTAGCCAAAATTTTATTATTTCGCATCACATTGGCAGTATGTGTCCAACCCCATCCAACCGAAATTCCGCTATACGGAATATCCGAGATTTCGTTGTGTTCAATAGTAAGATTCTTTATGAAACCAGCTGCAATTCCCAAACATCCCCAATCTTCATTGGCAACATTGGTAATTAAATTATCGGCAACCAATTCGTCTGAACAAACTACCCTTTCATCTTTCACCGTATAAGGCAAATGCGCTTCAAAAGGCTCTTCGGAGAAAACGCCAAGATTGATGGCAGTTCCTCCAATGTCTTTGAATAAATTTCCTTTAATGGTATTGTGATTGGTTCCTTTATGAAAGTCCAATCCTGTCGAAGATAAATGCTCAAAGGTGCAACTCTCAAATTGATTATTGTTGGCATAATTTACCTCAACGGCTGCTCTCGGTCTTCCAACCCAGCCTTGATTTTCCAGATTATCCTGATTTGGTGTTCCTGGAATTTTTAATTTATAGGCATCCAATAAATACATCCCGGCCTGCAACGGAACGTGTCCTTGCTGAGACGGACGAAGCCAATTGCTGTATTGAAACGATATTCCTTTGAAATTAAAATAACTCACAGGTGTATCCAATGTGCCTTTAACCTCAACTAAATTTTCTAAAACCGGAACCATTACTTTAGCCGAATTCATATTTTCTCCTGCCCTTGGAATATAATAGATTTTGGATTTTTTCTTGTCCAAATACCATTCTCCAGGCTCATTCAGCATTGAAATTCCGTTGTTTAAATAAAAGGCTGAATTTCCGTTATTTTTGGATATCCAAGGAGCAGGCCAAGGATGTTCGCTTTGGATTCGGCTTTCGGGTTGTTCAAATGAAAGTCGGGCACTGTCTTTTTTGATTTCAATATTTTTGATTCGAAGATTGGCCACAGACCACCATTGCACAATGAACATTTCCATTCCCGGTTCGAACTTAACCGACTTATCTTTGAAAGGAATCCAGCAGGTTTCTGTAGACGAATCCCAAGACAAAATACGATCCATTTTGCTCCCAGAAGTACTTTTGGCTCTGACAGCTTTTTTGTCGTTTACCCATAATTGGCGGTAATTGATAATTTCGCCTGCTTTCTCTGGAGCATCGGCTACCCAAACCAATCCCGCTTTTAAGCCATTGATAGGAGTTGTTGATTTTTTCCAATTTTTGATTTGAAATCCACCGCTCAAAATGGGTTTTGCATTTATATCGGCTTCAATCGTGGTAGGACTTTCGGATGTTCCAGAATCTTCTGGTCTTACAAACAAAGGTTCGTTTAAATAATAGGTTCCGTCCATCACGATAATACGAATTCCTCCTTGTACAGATGAGTCTTTCAAGCGACGCAATTCTCTGGCTTTTCGGATTGCCATGTGTACCGTTGCCAACGGACTCAATTTTGTTCCTGTATTACTATCTTTTCCCTGAGGTGAAACCCAAATTTCGGCTGCATTTGCCGAAAAAAAAGTAACCACCATCAGAAAAATCACAACTATCCTATTCAGTTTTTTCAAAAACATTCTATTCTTTTTTTATGTTAAAAAAGTAGCAAATCAATTAAATTGCCGAAAAAATCACACTCAAAATTAGCGGAATATTTCAAATATCGTACCAATTTAAAGCAAGCGAAAAGCAAAAGCATCCTGTACCCACCTGCTCTTTATAAAAATAAGTGTTATTTTTACACATTAAACTTTTTTTTTAACAAAACTATGAATCAGAATAATTTTACCTATTCCATTTGGGACTCAAAAAAATTTAACAAAAAACTTCAAAATGAATTAAATTCATATTTTTCATTAACAAAAAACTCATTTGTTTTTAACTAAAAAAAAAAAAACGCCCGGCAATGCCGAGCGTTATAACAAAAACCACTTTGTTTAACCAAAACCTAATTATACTATTATCTGTAAAAGCCCATGGCCACGCCGCCGTCTACATTCAAGGCATTTCCTGTTGATTTACCCAACAGGCCGCCTACGAAAGCAAAACAAGCATTTGCAATGTCATCCGGCAATATAATTTCATTCAATAAAGTGCGTTTGGCGTAATAGGCCGGCAATTCTGCCACCGTGATGCCATACGCTTTGGCGCGTCCCTCGGCCCATCCTCCAGACCAGATATTCGAATCCGAGATTACTGCATCCGGATTTACCGTGTTCACACGGATTTTGTCCGCTCCCAATTCAGCTGCCATCAAACGCGTAAGGTGTGCCTGAGCTGCTTTGGCCGATCCGTAACCTGGATTGTTTGGTCCTGCAACTACCGCGTTTTTCGAAACGATGTTTACAATATCTCCACCAAAGCCCTGTTTGCGCATTACTTCGATTCCGGCTTTGGAAACAATAAATTGTCCTTTTACCAAAATATCATACAGTCTGTCCCATTCTTCCAGAGTATGCTCGGCTATCGATTTGGAAATACTGATTCCGGCGTTGTTCACCAGGATATCTACGCCTCCAAATGCAAGGCTCGCATTATCCAATGCATTTACCGTGCTATCAGTATCGGTAACATTCAACAAAGTGCTGGCTACGGCATCCTTTCCGAATTTTTTGATGAATTCTTCAAAAGTTCCCTGCAAACGCTCCGCGTCGATATCATTCAGGATAACACAGGCACCTTCCTCAGCAAATTTCTTGGCAATGGCTTTTCCGATTCCGCCTCCTGAGCCTGTCACCAAAGCGATTCTTCCCGAGAGGGCTTTCGGTTTTGGCATACGCTGCAGTTTGGCTTCTTCCAACAACCAATATTCGATGTCGAAAGCTTCCTGATGCGGCAATGAAGTGTACTCCGAAACCGCTTCGGCTCCTTTCATCACATTCACCGCATTGACATAATATTCCGATGCCAATCTGGCCATTGTTTTGTCTTTTGCAAAAGTGAACATTCCCACTCCCGGGTATAAAATCACCACCGGATTCGGGTCACGCATGGCCGGTGAGTTCGATTTTTTGCAGGTGTTGTAATAGTCTTTGTACATTGCACGGTAGGCTTCAAAGGCCGGAGCCAGTTTGGCTTTTACCGCCGCTACGTCCGACAAATCTTCGTTTGGATCCAACTCCAGTACCAACGGGCTGATTTTGGTTCTCAAAAAGTGATCCGGACAAGAAGTTCCCAATGGAGCCAGTTTTGAAAGGTCGTTTGAATTGATGAATTCCAAAACTCTCGCATCATCGGTATAATGACCGATCATTTGACGTTCCGATGAGCAGAAACCTCTCAAAATAGGAGCTACTTTGGCCGCTTTCAGTTTTCGGTCAGCCTCAGTAAGACTTTCTATTTTTTGTCCACCAAAAACAGGTCGCGTTTTTCCGTAGTTGCTCTCCAAGTATTCGGCACACTTTTCGATTACTTCAAGCGTGTTAATGTAGCTTTCATAGGCTGTGTCTCCCCAAGTAAACAATCCGTGGGAGCCCAGCATGATTCCTCTTAATTTTTTTCCGTTTTTCGCTGCTTCTTCCAGACAGGCTCTTAGCTGAAGTCCCAAGTCAAAGCCTGGACGCTGCCAGCCTACCCAGCCGATTTCTCCATTGAACAGTTCTTCGGTGATTTTCTTTCCGTCTTTGGCCGCTGCAATAGCAATGGCCGCATCCGGATGCAGGTGGTCGATGTGTTTGAAAGGCAAAAAACCGTGCAATGGCGTGTCGATTGACGGAGCTTTGGAAGCCAAATCAAAAATACAGTGATTGAACAACTCTACCATTTCGTCCTCAAACTCAATTCCTCTGTACACGTTTTCCAGATTGCGCAAACGCTCCAAATAAAGTGCGGCACAACCCGATTTGGTCAAAGTCCCGATATCTCCTCCCGAACCTTTGATCCACATTACTTCTGAATCGGATCCAGTCAACGGATCCTTGTCTGTTATTTTTACCGAAGTATTTCCGCCTCCGTAGTTTGTTAATCTTAAATCAGCCCCCAATAAATTGGAGCGGTAAATAAAAAGAGCTACTTCATCTCCAGCCAACGACGCGGCTTTTGCTTCATCCCAAAGGTAGCTTACATGTTGAAAAGTCGTTTTTTCCATATCTATATTTGAAATCGTTTTTTATGTCTATTATAATGAGTTTCCAATTCCTACCAAGACTATCGACAACATGATTAAGCCGATTCCCAGATTATCCATATTAATTGTTTAATAATTTCAGTTTCTGAACAGTTTGAATAATCATTTCAGATTGTAAAATAAGAGAATAGAGAAGATATAACTGTCCTGCACTGTCCTTTCTCAAAAGCCATTTTAACAAAAGAATTTGTTTTTAACTACCACATCAATCATTAAACCAGAGAATCACCCCATTAAATTCCGAAAAAAGTGCGAAAAAAATAATCAAGAGAAACCTTTAATAACTATATTAACCATAAAACCCTATACAAAAAAAACTTCCGGGAGCTTTTTATTTGAATACCCTTTTTCAAATAAAAAACTCCCGGAAGCAATTCCTTTAATCCACTATTTTGGGATTTTCACTTTATTTCATTTTATAAATCGAGATTATAAAAAGTTGCGGCATTTTTATACCGAATCTTATCTTGTTCTTGAGTTGGCAATTGTGAAATATAATCCTCTAGCGTTTTATAATTTATTGATTTACGTCATTGATTAAAGCTCGATCCAAATGCACATATCCGCCATCAACAAAAACAAATTGTCCTGTAGTGTGCGAAGAACGTTCGGAAATAATAAACAAAGCCGTGTCTGCAATTTCTTCAGTCTTTGTCATTCTGCCTTCAAACGGAATACTTTTATTGATTTTTTTCAAAACTTCTTCACCATCTGATAAAGTTTTAATCCAATCTTCGTATGCCGGAGTGTAACTTTCTGCAATAATGATGGCATTGGAACGAATTCCGTACTGAATCAAATCGACTGCCCATTCTCTGGTTAACCCAAGCACTCCACCTTTTGCGGCAGCGTAACCTGATGTCCCGCCTTGTCCGGTCAAAGCCACTTTGGAACCTATATTAAGAATGTTTCCTTTTGATTTTTTCAAATGAGGAAGCGCATATTTTGCCAATAAAAAATAACTAACCACGTTTAGTTTCAACGAATTCATGAATTCCTCATAACTTGACTCCAAACCAGCTCCGTCGTTTACACCAACATTATTGATGACAGCATCGATTCTTCCGTATTTTTCAACAATCTTATTTACGGCATTTTCCATGGCTTCAGGACTGGTCACATCAGTCTGAACAAACAATGCATCGACGCCTCTTTTTTGAAGTTCTTCTACATAACCAAATCCTCTGCTGTTTCTATCCACAAGTGCAGGAATAGCCCCTTCATCAGCCAATCGCTTGATAATTGTTTCCCCAATGCTTCCTTCTTTTCCTGCAGAACCAGAAACGGCTACAACTTTGCCTTTTAATCTTAAATCCATAGTCTTATTATTTCAAGCTTAATTTAATTCTATCAACGCTTTGATTACATTATTCTTTGGATCAATCCAACTGTCAAATTCATTAATCATCTCCGTAAAATCAGCTCTGTGGGTGATGTATTTCTTCGGATCGATTTTTCCGGATTTTAGACATTTCATCACATATTCAAAATCCTCGATGGTCGCATTTCGGCTACTCATCAAAGTAGATTCTCTTTTATGAAAATCGGGATGACTGAAACTCAATTCCCCTTTTTGAAGTCCCACCAAAACAAATCGGCCGCCGTGTGAAATGTAGTTGAAAGCACTGTTCATCACTTTTTGGTTTCCTGTCGCATCAATAACCACATTAGCCATATCTCCGTTAGTGATTTCAGCAAGTCTTTGGGCTACATCTTCGTTAAGCGGATTTATGGTTTCGTCGGCATTTAATTCATTTTTACAAAAACCTAATCGGTAATCGTTAATATCCATCACGATTACTTTGGCTCCGGCAATTTTGGCAAACTGAATTAGTCCAATTCCAATTGGTCCAGCTCCCATTACCAAAACGGTATCAGTAGAAGTTACAGCAGCTCTACGAACACCGTGTGCAGCAATTGCAAGCGGTTCAACCAAAGCGAGTTCGTCATAATCCAAACCTTGACCATGCAATAAATACTGTTCAGGGATTGTAATATACTCGGCCATTCCACCATCAATATGTACACCAAACACTTTTATATTGGCACAACAATTCGTCAATCCGTTTCGGCAAGCCACACACGTACCACAATTAAAATAAGGAATAAAAGTCACTTTATCGCCCGGCTGAAAACCTTTGGCATTTCCTTTTATATATTCGGCAGCAAGCTCGTGACCCAAAACTCTCGGGTATTCAAAATACGGCTGAGTTCCTCCGTAAGCATGAATATCGGTTCCACAAACACCAATTCTTTTAATTTTTAATAAAACCTCGCCTTCTTTTGGCTCCGGCATGGGTTTTTCTTTTAATAAAAACTCATGAGGCTTTTCACACACAATAAATTTCATCACTGTATTTTTTTAGTTATTATTTTAGATGCTAAGACTCTAAGATTCTGAGAATCTTATCTATTCAATTCTAAAGCGGCCAAAATAAAAGGTCCAGTCGCTTTTGGGTCATTATTTTTCTTTCTCTCGTTGATGTAATATTCATAAGAACCGTCTCGGTAAGGATTTCCACCCAAGCCCGCAACAGCACAGGCATTTGTTAGTTCAATTTCCCCATTGCTATCTATTTTCATCGATATGGTAGTCAATGCATCAAAAGCTTTGTTGGCAGCTTTTTTAAACTCTTTTGGCAAATATCCCTTGTTTACCCCTTTTGCGAAAGCGTAAGCAAACATCGAAGTTCCCGAAGATTCTAAATAATTACCTTCTCTGCCTCCCATATCTGTAACCTGATACCACATTCCTGATTTGTCCTGAAATTTTACCAAAGCTGTTGAAACGTTATTCAGATATTTTATCAATTCCTTACGTTTCGGGTGATTCTTCGGGAAATAATCCAGAACATCTACCAGAGCCATTACATACCAGCCAATCGATCTGGACCAGAAATTAGGTGAATTTCCGGTTTCTTTATTAGCCCATGGCATCTGTCTACTTTCGTCCCAAGCGTGATACAACAATCCTGTTTTGAGATCTGTAGCATGTAATTGAATTAACTCAAATTGTTTGGCGATATCATCAAATTTAGCTCCTTTTTCGAAAGTAGCTGTATATTGCGCATAAAAAGGTTCCCCCATATATAAGCCATCCAGCCACATTTGGTTTGGATAAATTTGCTTATGCCAAAATCCTCCACTTGGTGTTCTTGGCTGTTTTTCGAGCTGTGTGCGAAGAGTTTGCATGGCGGTTAAATAACACTTGTCTTTTGTTTTTGCATACAAATCAAACAAAATTCTTCCCCCAGGAATATTGTCAATATTATAAGAATCAAGCTTGAAGGTTTTGATATTTCCATCAGCATCAATCAATTCATCGGCGTATTGTTTGATGTAGGCTTCATATTTGCCATTCTTTTTTTGTTTATCCAATTCCTGAAAAGCATACATAACCAAACCATGCACATAGCTCCAATGCGCCACTTTTGCATCATCAATCATATAAGATTGCGGATGACGCTGCATTAAGGTCAAGGCCATTCGTTCAGACCATTTTAACTTGTTTGAAATTGAATTATTGTGTTTGTTCTCCGCAATTTCTGGTCCTATTTGAGCCATAGATTGACTACCGTATATTAACAAGATAAGTAGCAAACTTAATCTCTTAAAAAAATTGATTTTTTGAAAGTAATTCATCTGTATTTCAAATAATATTGTTAAAATCTATTTACTTTTAAATGTATTTTTCGACACGAAATTCCACAAAATGTAATCGATTACACAAATGTAATTTTAAATATTTATATTTCAAACTTAATCGATACAATTGTAATTGTATTTTTTACATTTATTATTTTTTTGGCATTATAGTATAAATTATTTAGTAATAAAAAAAAGACAAAACTAAAAAAGTAATACGAAATCAAACTCTAAGCATATTGCCAATGGTTGCAATCTGATAGTACACAATGTGAAATATTTGAAAAAGCAAAGTCATTAACCAAAACTTAATACAAATTGCTTTTTCTATAGACTACAAACAACAAAAAAACCTCGCTTTAGACTGCACCCAAAAGTTTGGACAAATTTATAATTAATTTTTATAATAGTGAGCTCGATATTTTATCGGGCTCATTTTGTTTAAATTTGATTTGATTCTATCGTTATTGTAATAGTTAATATACTGTTTAATTTCAGTTTTTAATTCTTCTATTGTTCTAAACTTTGTTATATAAAAAAGTTCAGATTTTAATGTTCCAAAGAAGTTTTCAATAATGGCATTATCTAAACAATTTCCTTTTCTTGACATGCTCTGTATAATTCCTTTTTCTTTTAATAAGTGTTGATATTGTTTCATTTGATATTGCCAACCTTGATCAGAATGAAGAGTTAAATTAGCGTTATTTGGTATTTTCTTAAATGCTTTTTTAAGCATAGTTACCACTTGATTAAACACTGGTCGTTCTGTTAGTTCATAACTAATTATTTCTTGATTAAATAAATCTATAATCGGTGATAAATACAATTTTTTTCCAAAGACATTGAACTCTGTTATATCGGTTGCCCATTTTTGATTGGGAGCTGTAGCTTTAAAATTACGATTTAACAGATTCGGTGCAATTTTACCATTTTCTCCTTTATAGGATTTGTATTTCTTTACCCTGATAATACTTTTTAACCCTAACAAATTCATTAATCGTAAAACGGTTTTGTGATTAATAACGATTCCTTTGTTTTGAAGTTCATCTGTTATTCGTCTATACCCATAACGCCCTTTATGTCTGTGATAAATAGATTTTATTAACTCTTTAATTACTTTGTATTTATCTGGTATTTCAGGTTGTTTTTGATGATAATAAAAAGTACTTCGTGCCATATTAGCATGATTTAAAAGTGGTTTTAAATCATATTTATGCCTTAATTCCATTATGACTTGCGCTTTTTGGCTTTCTCTTCTGCTTGAATTAAGGCTTGTAACTTTTTTAAATAATCAAGTTCACAACGTAATGCTTCGTTTTCTAAAAGTAGTTCTTCTTCTCTAGTTAATGGTTTATCTGATGTATGCTTTTTAGGTTTATTATTGCTCATAGATTTTGGTCTGCCTCTGGGTTTAGTATATAATCCTTTCAATCCAAAATTACTAAAATCTTTTTGCCATTTGATTATTATAGATGAATCGGAAATATTAAATCTTAAAGCAGTTTCTTTCAATGAAAGTGATTCTTTATAAATAGATTGCAATACTTTTAACTTAATATCTAAAGCGTATTTTTTGTTCTTATAACTAATCAACCCAGATTCACCATAGATCTTATAAAAACTAACCCATTTACGAATATTAGATTCATCTGGACCTTTCAATTTAGAAACATGTCTACTTGAATAGCCATTATTTAAAACTAACTCAACACATTCTTTCTTAAATGCATAATCATATTTTGATTTTCTTTCCATAAAAATACCCCCAAATAGTGTCTAACTTTTTGGGGGCAGTGCAATTACAAGTCTGTAAACGAGGTTTTAGTTTATAATTATTTTTTTGAGTTTAATTTTTTGAAACTGCTCCAATAGTGGAAACTTCCACTTTTTGATTTCTGAACACTTTGTCTTTCAACCATTTTCGTGTCGGTTCATCATATAATTTCAGCGAACCATAAGCTAATGCTATCGAAGAAAAGAATACCAGCACCCCAACCGGTAAAGCTTCTTGTAAAGGGATTTTATTTGTTGCTACCCAACCTGTATAAATATAAATTAAGGGATAATGCGTAATGTAAATCGGATAAGATATGTCTCCAAAAAATTTGCAAACTTTATAAGCAAACTTGTTTTCGGGTTTGCCTCCCGCACCCAGGAAAACGATGAGCGGAAAAATAAAAATCACAATTAATGAATCGTAAAGTCCATTGGCCCATAACATTTCTTTCCCACCAATTCTAGGCATCGCAAGAACAATTATCAAAAGTAAACTGCATAGGAAAAAAGTATTTTTTATGGAAACTATTTTGCTCACTCTAAATAATAATAAGCCTGCAAAAAACGGATAGGTCATTCGGGCAAAACCAATATGTAATTGGTCTGGCTGAAGTGCCCAACCACCAATGATATCACCATGTTTGCTCGTTAAAGCCAAATGAATCAGAAATACTGCTGAAAGAAAAACTAAAATTGACAACAGTAGTTTGGAAAACTTGCGGACGAACAACGCATAAAATATATTGGCAAGATATTCAAAAAACAATGACCATCCTGGACCATTTAGCGGATGCATTTCTGTCCAGCCTCTTATATCCATCGATACTGGCAACGGAAGAAGTGTACATCCTACCAACATTACCAATAACATCTTCCATACTGGCACTTCATGAATCATTGGCCACAGAACAGAATCTTGAAAATAGAAACATATTGCCCCAATAATCATCCCCAAAATTACCATTGGCTGTAAACGGACCAGCCTTCGCTTGAAAAAATCACCTACACTCATGTTGTTCCAGCGGTCGTCATAGGCATAGCCAATAACAAATCCAGAAAGTAAAAAGAAAAAATCTACAGCCAGATAACCATGATTGATTATTTGATCCAAATGACTGGTTGCACTTGCCTCAAGTACATGAAAAGCAACAACTAGCAAGGCCGCAACACCTCGAAGGCCATCCAAAATCTGATAATGGGGTTTTGAGTTTAGTAAATTCATATTGGTAACTAATTTTTAATTATTTTCAACTCATTAGTGAGTTTTTTACCACATAGATACAAAGAATTTCTATTAATTGTTTACTAATTAATAAAAAACTCCTTTAGGATTTCCCAAAGGAGTTTTTTAATTTATTACACTATAAACTCTAATGTCCGTTCCAAAGCCATTCCTCTGGAACCTTTGATGAGTATCATATTATTATCAAACTTTTTATTTTTAATCGAATCCGAAAAAACATCAAAGTTTTCAAAGAAAAATAAATTGGATTGATTTATTTTATTCTGATAAAAATCTTTTCCAACAAAATAGCAAATAATTTCCTTTTGATTAATCAACAAATCTACAACTCCCTTATGCTCCAACAAACTCTCCTCTCCTAATTCAAACATATCTCCCAGAAATGCAATTTTGTTTTTTTTGTCTAAAAGAATAAAATTCTCAATAGCCACTTTCATACTGCTCGGATTGGCATTGTATGCATCCAGAATTATTTCGTTTGTTCCTTTAGTCATTAATTGCGATCTGTTATTTTCGGGAATATAGCCTTCCAATGCGCTTTTTATATCACTTTCTTGCACACCAAAATAAGTTCCTATCGCAATTGCGGCATTAACATTATTTGCATTGTACAAACCTATCAAATGTGTCGAAATTATATTTTGAGAATACGAAACAGCAACAAATGGATTAGCAGCAATACTGGTAATATTTACGTTAGCAAAATCTTTATTAACTCCAAAAGAATAAACCTTCATTGCTTTAGTTTTTTCAATTTGAATAGGATCCTCAAGATTAACAAAAGCTAATTTGTCGTTATCAGAAAGGTATTGATACATTTCACTTTTTCCTTTAATCACTCCTTCAACACCTCCAAACCCTTCAAGATGTGCTTTTCCAAAATTGGTTATATATCCATAATCCGGTTGTGCTATACCACACAAAAATTCAATTTCTTTTTGATGATTCGCTCCCATCTCAACAATCCCCATTTCTGTTTCTTCGTTAAATGACAGCAGCGTTAAAGGCACTCCAATATGATTATTTAGATTCCCGACAGTTGCTTTTGTTTTGAATTTTTTAGAAAGTACTACGTTGATTAACTCTTTGGTAGTGGTCTTACCATTACTTCCCGTAAGAGCAATTATTGGTAGTTTCAAATAGCTTCGGTGATATTTAGCCAGTTCCTGAAGAGCAGCCAAACTGTTTTGTACCAAAATCGTTCTTTCGTCAATGTAATATTCTTTATTATCTATTATCACATAGGACGCCCCTTTATCAAGTGCTTCCTGAGCAAAAGTATTAGCATCAAAGTTATCTCCTTTTATTGCTACAAAAAACGAATTTTTATCAATTTTTCGAGTGTCGATTGAAACCGAACTGCATTTCAAAAACTGACTATGAATGTACTGAATATCCATATAAAAATAGTTTAAAAAATAAAAGCCCTAATGAAAGGGCTTTTATTGTATGATATAATAAAAAATTAATTTCTTGGTGATTTTTTTGTGTTCGACTTAGAACCTACTCTAGACATAGCACATCTAAATCCGATATAATCTGTTGCCATATCCTGAGGGAAGAATCTTCTTTGTGCAGGATCCAACCAATAAGCTCTGTCTCTCCAAGATCCTCCTTTGTATACACGAACTGCATCGTTAATCAAAGTGGTTCTTTTGTTAGACTTATCATATTTTCTTTCCAAATTACCCAAACTGTCAATTCTCACATTGTGTTTTGGGGCATTATACATAATCTCTTTGTCTGAAGTTTTATCAGCATCAGAAGAAGCAAATTTATAATACTTACTAGATTGTTTATCACCATCTCTGTAGTTTATATTATTACTTGTACTGAAGTTTTGTCTCAAATAAGTTTCATTATCATCTACAGGAACTTGAGCAATTTCACCTGGTAAAGCTATCGGTACTAATTTCCCATTACTTAATGTATCGTAAGCAACATTTTTATTATTAATAACTTCAATTTTTCCGTCTTTTCCGATTTTATTTTTAGTGTAAACGTTACCTCTGAAATAGTTAAAATCATTAGTTTCAACATCAACAATAGGTCTGTAAACATCCGCAACCCACTCGGCTACGTTTCCTGCCATATCATACAATCCAAAGTCATTTGCTGGATAGCTTTTTACTGCATTTGTAATATCAGCTCCGTCATCAGACCAACCTGCAATTCCTCCGTAATCTCCGTTACCCTGTTTAAAGTTAGCCAATTGGAAACCTTTGTTTGATCTTTTTCCAGAACGAGTGTAACTTCCTGACCAAGGATATTTCTTTTGTCCTTTGTAAATATTGTATTCTCTCTGACCTACATCAGCAGCAGCAGCATATTCCCACTCTGATTCAGTCGGAAGTCTATATTCTGGCAATAAAATCCCACTTGATCTTTGAGCATAAACGTTTTTCTCTTCTACAACATTACCGTTTTTATCTGGTCTTGGCGCTTTTTTAGAAGCTCCTTTTCCATGCAAAAGAATTTCTTCGTTTCCTCCATAAGTCAATGTAGGAGCAGCCAAATAAGTTTCGGTGTTAAAGTTATTATCTGCAGAAACATCCAATGTTTTAGCGTTTTTCTTCAAATAACCATTTTTTTCAAGAACCGCTTCATTTACACGATCTGTTCTCCACTTGCTGAACTCCACAGCCTGTACCCAATTTACCCCAACAACAGGATAGTTTGCATAAGCTGGATGTCTTAAATAGTTATTGGTCATTGTTTCATTATAACCTAATCTATTTCTCCAAACAAGTGTATCAGGAGAAGCTCCTTCATAAATGTTTTTATAATTTTCTTCTGTTGGTGGATATACCTTTTTCAACCATTCAAGATATTCAAGGTACATTAAGTTCGTAACTTCAGTTTCGTCCATATAAAAAGACATAACGTGCTGCTGATTTGGAATATTATTCCAATCACGCATTACGTCATCCTGAACTAATCCTCTTGTAAAAGTTCCTCCTTCTATAAATACCAAACCTGGTCCTGTTTCCTGTGTCTTATGAGCAATTCCTTTGGTAAAACCACCTTTAGAACTGTTTACATTCCAACCGGTACCTCTCGAAGTACTTTCGGTTTTAGTTTTTTTGCTACAACTAGCTAATCCTAATACTAATGTGAGGGCTAGTATTATCTGGAGGGGAATAGTTTTGTTTACTTTCATAGTTTCTAGTAGGTGATTATTAAAATTTAGGTAGCGCAATGTAACAATTAAACATTAAATCGCAAAACCATTTTTAACTTTAATTTGTAATGTTTTAACAACTGACGCATTAAAAACGCAAAAATATATTTTTTATTATACAAAACAACGAAAACGAATTTAATATTTTTTATTTAATTTTAGCTCTTATAAAGAGCACTTTACCAAAATTATAATGAAAAACCAATTACTTGTTTTTATTTTTTTATTGCCAATTTTAACTTTTGCTCAAATAAAAGGAGACATTACAATTGACTGGATTCAAAATGATATCTCAAACACAACCAATAAACCGAAAATACCAACTTTTAAAGGTGATAGTTATTTTTATAACTCTTTTAGCCAATCACTATATTACAGCTTAAATTTAAAAAACTCATCTGATTTAGACGAAAAAAGCATTGAGATTTCAAATATCCTTTATGAAACTATATCTTCAGCTGCCCTTGGAAATTTAAACACTTCTCATATTCCTTCTACTGTAAAAACCACACTTCGCACAATCAAATCAAGAAATACTATTCAAAATTATCTTCAAATATCTCCAATAATCAAAGAAGCTTCCGGCTACAAAAGGATCAAATCTTTTTCATACTCCATCAATAGCAGTCCTACAAAAAAAACTATTTCTATTAAAAACAAAATCAACATTACAAATTCTGTTTTGTCTACAGGGGATTGGTATCGATTTTATATTGAAAAATCAGGAGTGTACAAGATTTCTAAAACTTTTTTACAGGATTTAGGCATTAATTTAAACGGAATTGACCCTAAAAGAATAAAATTATATGGTAATGGCGGTAAAATGCTACCACTGGCTAACGATGTTTCCTATCCGACAGATCTTACCGAAAACGCAATTCAAATCCAAGGAGAAAGCGATGGTGTTTTCAACAATGAAGATTATATTTTATTTTACGGTGAAGGAATTTATAACTGGAATGACGAAAGTCTAACCAATCTAAATTTATACGATTCAAAATCCTATTATTACATAACAATAGGAAATGATAACGGTAAGAGAATACAGAATATACCTGAACCAACATCGGCAAGTACTTTGAATATTTCAACTTATAACGATTATCAATTTCACGAAGTCGATCTTACAAATATTGCTCAGGTAGGCCGTCAGTGGGTTGGCGAATCATTCGACATTAATCAGGATCAGGAATTCACTTTTGATTTTCCAAATATTGATTCCTCAACACTAGTTAAACTAAATATATCATTGGCATCTGCAGCCTATACACCAACTTCATTTAAGGTTCTGGCCAATGGACTAGAAATTGGCAATGTTTCATTTAACGCATTAAGTACCAGTTCAGACACACAATACTTTAACGCTTCACTTCCAACCAACACCACATTTACAGGAACATCAAATATAAAAATCAAATTATCCTACAATAACAATGGAGTTCCCGGATCTAAAGGCTTTCTGGACTACATCCAATTAAAAGTAAAAAGTAAGCTACTGGGTTTTGGCAAACAATTTCATTTTCAATACGACCAATCAGGTTCAAGCTTGGGAATTATATCCTATGATTTCTCAAATGCTGCCAATATTTCGCAAATTTGGGATATAACAGACCTATATAATGTATTCAAAAAAGAAAACAACAATCTAAATACATTTTCGCTTAAAGCAAATCTTGGAGAACTTAGAAAATACATAGCCATTGATCCAAATGATTATTATTCTCCGTCCAAAGAAAACAAATCAAAAATAATCAACACTAATATTAAAGGTACCGTTTTCCAAAATTCACAGGGTCAATTTCAGGATATTGATTATGTAATTATCACTCCTGAAGTTTTGAGACAACATGCGGAAAAACTTGCCAATTTTCATCGAATAAACTCCAACCTGAATGTAAAAACAATTACTCTCGAATCCATCTATCAGGAATTTTCATCAGGCAAACAAGATATTGCAGCCATAAGAAACTGCATAAAATACATTTACGATAACGCTTCTTCCCCAGACAAACGAATACGATATGTCAATCTATTTGGCGATGCCTCATTTGACTATAAAAAAAGAATAACCAACAACTCCAATATTGTCCCCATATACGAGTCATTGACCAGCAACACTATTGGCGAAGCATCATTTGCCTCGGATGATTTTTATTGTCTAATGGATGATTCCGAAGGAAATATAACTACAAATTATGGAGGAACAGATATCGCCGTAGGCAGAATGCTGATCAATAATAGTGCACAAGCAGACGAAATGATTAATAAAATTATCGAGTATCACGACAAAAAAGCTTATGGTAATTGGAGAAACAATTACATCACACTTTCTGACGACTCAGACAAATCAACTGATGCTTCGTTACAATCAAGACAAAACACTCTTGCAGATGAAATTACAACCCAAAAACCTTTTCTCAATGTGACCAAAATATTTTTGGACGCTTACACTCAAGAGGCCTCCGCGGGAGGAGAAAGATATCCAAAAGCAAAATCTGATTTTTATACCCAATTTGAAAAAGGCGCTTTAGTTTTCAACTATTTGGGACACGGCGGAGAAGATGGCCTCGCGAGCGAAAGAATTTGGGACAAAGCCGATAGTCAAAGCCTCACCAATCAGTACAAATATCCATTATTTACAACAATTACATGCGACTTTTCCCGTTTTGACAATCCCACTAGACCTACAGCCGGCGAATACATTTATTGGAACCCAAAAGGCGGGGCTATTTCTTTGGTATCCACAATTCGTTCGATTGAACAATTCAGCGCCGAAAATTTTAATGATACTTTTACAAAAAATCTTTTATCATACGGTTCCAACCAATATGTTTCTATTGCCGAAGCGCTCAGAATTTCAAAAAACGAAAATCCAAACAGCGCAACAAACGTAATTCTTTATCTTGGTGACCCCGCTTTATTTCTGGCTATACCAAAACCAAAAGTAATTCTGACCAAAGTAAATGACATTCCGGTAACTCAATCAATTCCAGATTTTAAGTCATTGGATAAAATGAAAATATCAGGAGAAATAACAGACGAAAACAATCAAATTTTAACAGATTACAACGGTATTTTGGCAACTATTTTATTTGATAAAAAAATAACAAAAAGCACTTTAAACAACGATGGCTACAGTCCTCCTATAAATTTCACCACTTTGGGAGAAGCCATTTTTAGAGGAAATGCTTCCGTTACAAACGGTCAATTTGAATATAGTTTTATTGTACCAAAAGATATTCGAATTCCTTTAGATAATGGAAAACTTAGCTTTTATGCTCAAAAAATTGAATCTACAGGTGATGTTACAGGTTACGACACTTCTATCAAAATAGGAGGTGTTAATAAAAATGCAGTTGCAGACAATAATAGTCCAAAAGTGAAGTTATATATGAACGACCAAACTTTTGTTTCGGGAGGTATAAGCAACGATTCCCCAATATTAATTGCTTATATGGAGGACGAAAGCGGCATCAATACAGCAGGCGGCATCGGTCATGATATTGTAGCTGTTTTAGATGGAGATTTTGCCAATCCATTCATTCTAAATGATTATTATCAAACCGAGTTGGATAATTTCACAAAAGGTAGCCTACATTTTCCTTTCAGAAATTTAAAAACAGGAATGCACACCCTTACTTTTACAGTTTGGGATGTTTATAATAATGCTACGACAGCCGAAATTCAATTTTTGGTGATTGGAGATGAATCGATTACATTGACAAATGTTTTAAATTACCCTAATCCGTGCGTAAATTATACCGAATTCTGGTTCTCACACAACAAACCAAATGAACCTTTAGACGTTCAGGTTCAAATATTAACAATAACAGGGAAGATAGTTTGGACAAAAAACCAAACCATCACAACCTCGGGTTTTTTATCACGAGATATCTCATGGGACACTCGTGATGATTTTGGAAATAAAATTGGTAAAGGAGTTTATGTTTACAAACTAACAGTAAAGGCAACCCTATCCAATCAAAAGGCTGAAAAGTTTGAAAAGCTTGTGATTCTTTAATAATATCGTATCTTTATACCTGCTAATTTTTTATTAAAATATAATGAAAAGAACGACTTTACTCATTACCCTATTATATTCATTAAATTTTATTCATGCACAGGAAAGCGTGATCACAACTGCTGTTCCTTTTCTTTTAGTCGCAGCCGATGCCCGGTCGGCAGGTATGGGAGACAATGGTGTTGCCTCATCCACGGATAGTTTTTCACAACAATGGAATCCTTCAAAATATGCATTTGCCACAGATCAACAAGGATTTTCCGTAAGCTATACTCCTTATTTGACCGATTTAGTAAATGATATTTCATTAGCCCAAGTAAACTATTATAATAGATATAGTGAAAGAAGTGCTTTTGCAACCAGTTTTCGTTATTTTGGATTGGGCGACATAGAATTGCGCCAGGATTTCGATAGTCAACCACTTACGGTATCTCCAAACGAATTTGCATTAGATCTTTCGTATTCCCTAAAACTAAGTGATAAATTTTCGATGGCAGTCGCAGGTCGCTTCATAAATTCAAACCTAAAAGTAGCCACAGAAAATAACGACTCTTCTTCTTCAAGCAGTTTTGGAGTTGATGTAGCCGGTTTTTTTCAATCAAATGAAATCGCATATAGCAATTTCAACGGTAGATGGAGAGCGGGATTTAATTTCCAAAATATGGGACCCAAAATGAGTTATGATAACGATGACATCAACAATAACTTTTTGCCCGCAAACATGAGATTGGGAGGCGGTTTTGATTTTATTTTGGATGAATACAATAAAATCGCTTTGAATTTGGAAATAAGCAAATTAATGGTACCAACTCCGCAAAATCCAGATTTAAATGGAGACGGAACAGTCACCCCTGAAGAAGCGCAACAAAATAGCGACAACTACCAATCCATAGGTTGGTTCTCTGGAATGTTCAAATCATTTACCGATGCCCCTGGCGGTTTTAGTGAAGAATTAAAAGAAGTCACCTATTCAGTAGGGTCAGAATATGTTTATCAGGATTCCTTTTCGTTTCGTGCAGGATATTTCTATGAAAGTCCTGAAAAAGGAGCAAGAGAATTTTTCTCTCTTGGCGCAGGATTCAAATACACTTCACTAAAAATTGATGTTTCCTACTTATTCTCTGCCTCCAAAGTACAGAACCCATTAGAAAACACTTTACGTTTTTCTTTGACGTTCAATTTTGGAAATAAATACGAGAATTACTAACATTATTCCTTTTCCACAAAGCAAAAGATCCAAACTTCATAACATTGATTTTTTTTTGATTTTATTCGAGACCCTTCCTTATATTTACATCAAAAAATTCAACTAATGAAAGAAATAACAACATCTTCAAAAATCACTGTTTTTGAAAACATTCAAGAACTCCCCTTAGTTGAGCAAAATTTAATGCTAAAAGCAATTGAAGTCAGAAAAAATGCATACGCTCCGTATTCAAAGTTTAACGTAGGAGCAGCAATTCTTTTAGATAATGGTAAAATAGTTGTTGGCTCCAATCAGGAAAATGCCGCGTATCCTTCAGGACTTTGTGCCGAAAGAGTCGCTATTTTTCAGGCAGGAAGCATTTACCCCGAAGCAAGAATACTCAAAATTACTATTTCTGGCACTTCAGAACGCAATCAAACTACCACTCCGGTTCCTCCATGTGGTGCCTGCAGACAATCCATCGCAGAATATGAAATTCGACAAGAAAGCCCTATTGAAATATATTATACGGGAGAAACAGGTGAAATTCACCACTCTGCATCCTTAAAAAATCTACTCCCTTTCATGTTTGAAAAAAAATTACTTTAAAAAAACTAAAATTTATCTTTTAAATTTTTAGTTCTTAGTAGGAATGTCTTAATTTTGCATCCCGACGCCTTCGGGGCGCAAATTTGTGGTGAGGAAACTATTTTGCGTTACTAGGTCATAATTGATAATACTATAACACTTAAGCAAAAGAATTATTTCTATGAAAGAAGTTACAAAAGAAGTCTATTTAAAGTGGTATGAAGACATGCTATTTTGGAGAAAGTTTGAGGACAAACTTGCGGCATTATACATTCAACAAAAAGTTAGAGGTTTTCTACACCTATATAACGGTCAAGAAGCTGTATTAGCGGGAGCTTTACACGCTATGGATTTGACAAAAGACAAAATGATTACTGCCTATAGAAATCACGTTCAACCTATTGGTATGGGAGTTGATCCTAGACGTGTAATGGCCGAACTATTGGGGAAAGCCACCGGAACATCAAAAGGGATGGGGGGATCAATGCACATTTTTTCCAAAGAACACCGTTTTTACGGAGGACACGGTATTGTTGGTGGACAAATTCCATTGGGAGCTGGTTTGGCATTTGGAGATAAATACAACGAAACGGGTGGAGTTACATTGACTTATTTCGGAGATGGAGCTGCTCGTCAAGGTTCTTTACACGAAGCTTTCAACATGGCTATGTTATGGAAACTTCCAGTTGTTTTTATAGTTGAAAATAACGGATATGCAATGGGAACTTCTGTTGAAAGAACTGCAAACCATACAGATATTTGGAAATTAGGTCTTGGTTATGAAATGCCTTGCGGACCGGTTGACGGAATGAATCCTGTAAAAGTTGCCGAAGCAATGACTGAAGCAATTGAAAGAGCAAGACGCGGTGATGGACCTACCTTCCTAGAAATGAAAACATACCGATACAGAGGACACTCTATGTCTGATGCGCAATTATACCGTTCAAAAGAAGAGGTTGAAGAATACAAAAAAATAGATCCAATCACCCAGGTTTTAGATGTGATTTTAGATCAAAAATATGCTACACAAGAAGAAGTTGAAGTAATTGATCAAAGAGTAAAAGATCACGTTGAAGAATGTGCTCAATTTGCTGAAGAATCACCTTACCCAGAAATTCAACAATTGTACGATGTAGTGTACGAACAAGAAAACTATCCATTCACACCTCATAAATTATAAATCAAATATGGCAACAATTGTAACAATGCCTCGCTTGAGCGATACTATGACAGAAGGGACGGTAGCAGCTTGGCTTAAAAAAGTAGGTGATAAAGTAAGCGAAGGAGATATCTTAGCCGAAATCGAAACCGACAAAGCAACTATGGAATTTGAATCCTTCAACGAAGGGACACTTTTATATATTGGAATCCCAGAAGGCGAAACTGCTCCAGTAGATTCATTATTAGCAATTATCGGAAAAGAAGGTGAAGATGTTTCTGCATTAATCGCAGGAGGCGCATCTGCACCAGCAGTAGCAGAATCAGCTCCAGTAGTAGCTGAAACTAGCACTTCTGAAACTCTAGTAGCAGCGCCAGCAGCAGCACTCCCAAAAGGAGTTGTTGTGGTAACTATGCCGCGTCTAAGCGACACCATGACCGAAGGTACAGTAGCTTCTTGGTTGAAAAAAGTTGGAGACTCAGTTGCAGAAGGAGATATTCTTGCCGAAATCGAAACCGACAAAGCTACAATGGAATTCGAATCTTTCAATGAAGGTACTCTATTATATATTGGAATTCAAGAAGGAAACACAGCGCCAGTAGATAGTCTTTTAGCTATCATTGGACCAGCTGGAACTGACATCAATGGAATAGCTGAAAATTATAAAGTTGGTGGAGCCGCTCCTGCAGCTTCTCAAGCAAAAGAGGAAGCTAAATCCGCACCAGCAGAAAAAACAGCAGAACCAGTTGAAGTAGTTAGTGACGGAAAAAGAATTTTGGCTTCTCCATTGGCTAAAAAAATAGCAAGCGAAAAAGGAATTCAATTAACACAAGTTAAAGGATCTGGTGAAAATGGTCGTATCGTAAAAAGCGATATCGAAAATTTCACTCCTTCTGCTACAGTAGCAGCTCCAGAAGCAAAAGCTCCAGAAGCTGTAAAAACAGAAGCTCCAAAAGTATTTGTACCAGCAGGAGAAGTTTTCACTGAAGAAATCAAAAACTCGCAAATGCGTAAAATCATTGCGAAACGTTTATCAGAATCATTATTCACAGCACCTCATTACAATCTCGTAATCGAAGTTTCAATGGATGATGCTATGCAATCAAGAGCAGTTATTAATACTGTACCTGATACAAAAGTATCGTTCAATGATATGGTTATCAAAGCTTGCGCATTGGCACTAAAAAAACATCCAAAAATCAATTCTCAATGGAAAGATGATGCAATAACCATCAACCATCACGTGAACATCGGAGTGGCTGTAGCTGTTGAAGATGGATTAGTAGTTCCTGTTTTAAGATTTACTGATGCGATGAGCCTTTCACAAATTGGAGCAAGCGTAAGAGATCTTGCTGGAAGAGCCAAAAACAAAAAATTAGGTCCTGCAGAGATGGAAGGAAGTACATTTACTGTTTCTAACCTCGGAATGTTCGGAATAACAGAATTCAACTCCATCATCAACCAACCAAATTCAGCTATTTTATCTGTTGGAGCTATTGTTGAAAAACCAGTAGTAAAAAATGGTCAAATTGTAGTTGGAAACACAATGATGCTTTCATTAGCCTGCGATCACCGAACAATCGACGGTGCAACAGGAGCACAGTTTTTACAAACATTAAAACAATATATTGAAAATCCAGTAACCATGCTTGCATAAACACTGCATTTAATATTCTTAATCCCGTCTAGCAAAACTAGACGGGATTTTTTTAAAATAATTTGAATATCTGGTTAAGTTTAAAAAAAAACATTAATTCAAATTTAGGGAGCACTAAGAATCAAAACAAAACCTTCAAACTAAGCTTCTTCATAAAAAAATTAACTTAATAAAATTATAATTAGACTTTCAGACAGTCTTTATTAATAAAACCAATACAATAAACCCCTATCTACTAATTAATCAATACTATTTACAATTCCCCTCTAACAAGACAGCATTTTCAAAAAATAATAACTTAAATCGGGATTATTTACTTCAAAAGCATTTGGGCGTGCCACCATTAGGAAAAGGGGGCAACTTATTGTAACGCATATTCGCCCCCTTTCCCTAATGCTGTCGTGCTGTACGCGTTACTTCGGTAACTTGCTTCCATCACTCACGCGAGCACAGTCACTAAAAAAAGCATTCATTTCTGATCATCCAAACATCAATTTTAGGATTGATCCAATAGAAGTACCAATGCTTCGGCTGAATCTTTTAATGCAAAAATAAAAGCTTTTAGAAGCCAATTTAGAGGCGTCAGGAAAATAGATTTCGGATCAAGACGAAAAGTTGTGGAGAAATTTAAAAATCTAGACATTTGTCATTTCATATTATATGCAATGCAAGATTCCTTTATCGACTTACTTAAATTGTTATTACCTGAAATAATTGTAGATTATTTTGAACTTACTTCTTATGAAAAAGGAGATGAGATACTTCATCTGTACCTTAGAGAGATTAATTCAGTTCCTAAAGAATACAGGGCGTCTAAATTAAGTTCAAAAGGATTCTTTGATGAGATAACGGTGCAGGATTTTCCTATCCGAGGACACCAAGTGTATTTGCATATCACTCGCAGAAGATGGCTTAACCAAGACACTGGAAAAGTGGTGTTTAGAGATTGGAATTTAGTAGCGGACGGCACTCGAGTAACACAAGAGTTTGCGTCTTTTTTAAAAGAGATCAATAGATTCCAAACCAAATGATTGTAATGCCATTGCCTCTTTCTATGGAGTTTCAGGTAGAAATTTACAATATCAATACAAAGAGTTTTTAAGTAATTTCAAAGCTTGGGATCAACTCAAACATGCGGAAAAATGGCTTCTCTTTCCCCAAAACATAGGCAAACGCTTGTCAATAGATGAAACTTCCCTTTCCAATGGCGAACTATATACCGTTGTAACCAACAAAGCGGCTAAAGGAAGAAAAGGAACCATAGTTGCTATGATTGCTGGAACTAAAGCGGAAACGGTAATATCTTTCATTGAACAAATCCCAATCAAACAGCGCAAGCAAGTCAAAGAAATTACTTTGGATATGGCAGCAAATATGGGATTAATAGCCAAGAAATGTTTTCCAAATGCAATTCAAGTCACCGACCGTTTCCATGTTCAAAAACTAGCACTAGACGCTTTACAAGAAATCAGAGTAAAATACCGTTGGCAAGCGATAGACCTAGAAAACGAAGCTATTGAGAAGGCTAAAAGCAGTAAAATTAAGTACGAATCTCAAATGTTATCAAATGGAGATACCAATAAGCAATTATTAGCCAGAAGCCGGCACTTTCTCAACAAAAACAAGTCTAAATGGTCAAAAAGCCAAATAATTAGAGCTATAATATTGTTCGATTTATATCCTGAAATCCAAAAAGCATATGAATTAGCTCAAGACTTAAGAAACATCTTCGAGAATACACAGAATAAAATTATTGGACTCTCAAGATTGGCTAAATGGCACGAGAAAGTAAATCAATCCGGATTTAAATCCTTTAACACAATCTCACGATCAATAGAGAATCACTATCAAACAATCTTGAATTATTTTGATAACAGAAGTACCAATGCTTCCGCTGAATCTTTTAATGCAAAAATAAAAGCGTTTAGATCTCAATTTAGAGGGGTTAGAAACATTGGATTCTTCCTTTTCAGGCTAACCAATATCTATGCATAAATTTTACTTCCCCACAGGTTTTGGGATTGATCCATTTTCAGTCCATTGCTCTACCATCTGAGCTAAGGTACCAATATTATTTAACTATTTTATAAAAAATCCCGTCTCGAAATAAAAACGAGACGGGTTTTTTAAAAGAAAGGCAGCGACATACTCTCCCACAAAATTGCAGTACCATCTGCGCAGGCGGGCTTAACTACTCTGTTCGGGATGGGAAGAGGTGAGCCCCGCCGCAATAACCACCTTAAGGTTTTGCTTGAGGGTTTAAGGTTTAATTTTGTTTAAAGTTGTTTAACCAACAACCTCAAACTTTAAACGTTAAACTTTCAATACAGCTACGCTGTAAATATTTTAACATACTGAGATAAAGAACATAAAAAGTGTTTTAGAAAGTTTCTTCTCTCTCTCGTCTCGTTTAGAACGAGACCAGAGAGAGAAAAGGGTGTACATAAGCTTACGGGTTATTAGTACTACTCGGCTATGACATTACTGCCTTTACACCTATAGCCTATCAACGTGGTCATCTTCCACGACCCTTAAAAGAAATCTCATCTTGTGGTGGGTTTCGCGCTTATATGCTTTCAGCGCTTATCCCTTCCAAACGTAGCTACTCTGCGGTGCCCCTGGCGGGACAACAGATACACTAGAGGTTTGTCCAATTCGGTCCTCTCGTACTAGAATCAGATCCACTCAAATTTCTAACGCCCACAGTAGATAGAGACCGAACTGTCTCACGACGTTCTGAACCCAGCTCGCGTGCCACTTTAATGGGCGAACAGCCCAACCCTTGGGACCTTCTCCAGCCCCAGGATGTGACGAGCCGACATCGAGGTGCCAAACCCCCCCGTCGATATGAGCTCTTGGGGGAGATCAGCCTGTTATCCCCGGCGTACCTTTTATCCTTTGAGCGATGGCCCTTCCATGCGGAACCACCGGATCACTATGCTCTACTTTCGTACCTGATCGACCTGTATGTCTCTCAGTCAAGCTCCCTTATGCCATTGCACTCTTCGCACGGTTACCAAGCGTACTGAGGGAACCTTTAGAAGCCTCCGTTACTCTTTTGGAGGCGACCACCCCAGTCAAACTACCCACCAAGCAATGTCCCCCACAATATGGGGTTAGGCCTCAGATAAACAAAGGGTTGTATTTCAACAATGACTCCACAACGCCTGGCGACGCCACTTCACAGTCTCCAACCTATCCTACACATCATTTATCCAAGGTCAATACTAAGCTATAGTAAAGGTGCACAGGGTCTTTTCGTCCCACTGCGGGTAAACGGCATCTTCACCGTTACTACAATTTCACCGAGCTCATGGCTGAGACAGTGTCCAGATCGTTACACCATTCGTGCAGGTCGGAACTTACCCGACAAGGAATTTCGCTACCTTAGGACCGTTATAGTTACGGCCGCCGTTTACTGGGGCTTCAATTCAATGCTTCTCCGAAGATAACATCTCCTCTTAACCTTCCAGCACCGGGCAGGTGTCAGGCCCTATACTTCATCTTACGATTTTGCAGAGCCCTGTGTTTTTGATAAACAGTCGCCTGGACCTCTTCACTGCGGCCTCGTCTTACGACGAGGCGACCCTTCTCCCGAAGTTACGGGTCTATTTTGCCTAATTCCTTAGCCATGAATCTCTCGAGCACCTTAGGATTCTCTCCTCGACTACCTGTGTCGGTTTGCGGTACGGGTACTAATTACCTGAAGTTTAGAGGTTTTTCTTGGAAGCCCTTAGGCGCACTATCTCTTTGTCCGAAGACTCCGAGTACTATCGTATTTCACCAAAATCTACGGATTTGCCTATAGATCTTATAGCTAGGTACTTCAACGAACTATTCCGTCAGTTCGCGGCGCTTTCATCACTCCGTCACCCCATCACAGTAATCAGTAGTACGGGAATATTAACCCGTTGGCCATCGACTGTCCCTTTCGGGTTCGCCTTAGGTCCCGACTAACCCACAGCTGATTAGCATAGCTGTGGAAACCTTAGTCTTTCGGTGTGCGGGTTTCTCGCCCGCATTATCGTTACTTATGCCTACATTTTCTTTTCTGTCCAGTCCAGCTCTCCTTACGAAAAACCTTCAACCCTGACAGAATGCTCCCCTACCACTTGCAGTTGCCTGCAAATCCATAGCTTCGGTAATATGTTTATGCCCGATTATTATCCATGCTCGTCCGCTCGACTAGTGAGCTGTTACGCACTCTTTAAATGAATGGCTGCTTCCAAGCCAACATCCTAGCTGTCTGGGCAGACAAACCGCGTTCTTTCAACTTAACATATATTTGGGGACCTTAGCTGATGGTCTGGGTTCTTTCCCTCTCGGACTTGGACCTTAGCACCCAAGCCCTCACTGCATAAAAACATTATATAGCATTCGGAGTTTGTCAGGAATTGGTAGGCGGTGAAGCCCCCGCATCCAATCAGTAGCTCTACCTCTATATAACTTATAATATGCGCTGCACCTAAATGCATTTCGGGGAGTACGAGCTATTTCCGAGTTTGATTGGCCTTTCACCCCTACCCACAGGTCATCCGAAGACTTTTCAACGTCAACCGGTTCGGACCTCCACACTGTGTTACCAGCGCTTCATCCTGCCCATGGGTAGATCACACGGTTTCGCGTCTAACACTACTGACTAAAGCGCCCTATTCAGACTCGCTTTCGCTACGGATCCATGGCTTAACCACTTATCCTTGCCAGCAACGTTAACTCGTAGGCTCATTATGCAAAAGGCACGCCGTCACCCAACTAATGGGCTCCGACCGCTTGTAAGCGTATGGTTTCAGGATCTATTTCACTCCGTTATTCACGGTTCTTTTCACCTTTCCCTCACGGTACTGGTTCACTATCGGTCTCTCAGGAGTATTTAGCCTTAGCGGATGGTCCCGCCAAATTCAGACAGGGTTTCACGTGCCCCGCCCTACTCAGGATACCACTATCTATTACATTCATTACCCATACGGGGCTATCACCCTCTATGGCGTCACTTTCCAGTAACTTCCGGTTCTGTTTGCATAAAATATCGTGGTCCTACAACCCCAACATTGCCGTAACAACATTGGTTTGGGCTAATCCGCGTTCGCTCGCCACTACTTACGGAATCACTTTTGTTTTCTTCTCCTCCGCCTACTTAGATGTTTCAGTTCAGCGGGTTTGCCCACCTATCGGTGTACTATGTCTTCAACATAGTGGGTTGCCCCATTCGGATACCTGCGGATCAATCGGTGTGTGCCCGTCCCCGCAGCTTTTCGCAGCTTATCACGTCCTTCTTCGCCTCTGAGAGCCTAGGCATCCCCCATACGCCCTTATTTTGCTTATTGTACTTACGGTTTATTGTTTTTTGTTTATCGCTTATCGTTTTGTAACTACAAACTAAAAACTATCAACAACAAACGCATTTGTTCTTTCTACTTTTTATTATTTCTTATCTCAATATGTCAATGAACTTTAATATGTATTAAGATTCTTGTATTAAGTATTAAGATTTTGTCTTAATTCTTGATACTATCATCTTGATACTATCTGTGGAGAATAACGGAGTCGAACCGTTGACCTCCTGCGTGCAAGGCAGGCGCTCTAGCCAGCTGAGCTAATCCCCCAATCTAATTATGAATTGTGAATTATGAATTATGAATGATTATTCACAACCTCTCAACTCTAGAATTTCCTTTTTTTAAGCTTTCTACAGTCTTTTTTAATTTATAACTTATAATTCATAACTTATAACTCTAAAAAAGTAGTCCCGGGCAGACTCGAACTGCCGACCCCTACATTATCAGTGTAGTACTCTAACCAGCTGAGCTACGAGACTCTGTTTTTTACTTATTTTTAATTCTTTTTTTTAAATTAACAGCAAGAGTAATATAATCTTCGGTCTTGAAACCAATTGTCTCTTCGTCTTCTCTCTTTAGCGTGCCTTGCAGCTAACACTAAAGCTCTAGAAAGGAGGTGTTCCAGCCGCACCTTCCGGTACGGCTACCTTGTTACGACTTAGCCCTAGTTACCAGTTTTACCCTAGGCAGCTCCTTGCGGTCACCGACTTCAGGCACCCCCAGCTTCCATGGCTTGACGGGCGGTGTGTACAAGGCCCGGGAACGTATTCACCGGATCATGGCTGATATCCGATTACTAGCGATTCCAGCTTCACGGAGTCGAGTTGCAGACTCCGATCCGAACTGTGACCGGTTTTATAGATTCGCTCCTCCTCACGAAGTGGCTGCTCTCTGTACCGGCCATTGTAGCACGTGTGTAGCCCAAGGCGTAAGGGCCGTGATGATTTGACGTCATCCCCACCTTCCTCACAGTTTGCACTGGCAGTCTCGTTAGAGTTCCCGACATGACTCGCTGGCAACTAACAACAGGGGTTGCGCTCGTTATAGGACTTAACCTGACACCTCACGGCACGAGCTGACGACAACCATGCAGCACCTTGTAAATTGTCTTGCGAAAGATCTGTTTCCAAATCGGTCAATCTACATTTAAGCCTTGGTAAGGTTCCTCGCGTATCATCGAATTAAACCACATGCTCCACCGCTTGTGCGGGCCCCCGTCAATTCCTTTGAGTTTCAGGCTTGCGCCCGTACTCCCCAGGTGGGATACTTATCACTTTCGCTTAGCCACTGAAATTGCTCCCAACAGCTAGTATCCATCGTTTACGGCGTGGACTACCAGGGTATCTAATCCTGTTCGCTACCCACGCTTTCGTCCATCAGCGTCAATCCACTGGTAGTAACCTGCCTTCGCAATTGGTATTCCATGTAATCTCTAAGCATTTCACCGCTACACTACATATTCTAGTTACTTCCCAGTAATTCAAGTTCAGCAGTATCAATGGCCGTTCCACCGTTGAGCGATGGGCTTTCACCACTGACTTACTAAACCGCCTACGGACCCTTTAAACCCAATGATTCCGGATAACGCTTGGATCCTCCGTATTACCGCGGCTGCTGGCACGGAGTTAGCCGATCCTTATTCTTACGATACCGTCAAGCTCCTTCACGAAGGAGTGTTTCTTCTCGTACAAAAGCAGTTTACAATCCATAGGACCGTCATCCTGCACGCGGCATGGCTGGTTCAGGCTTGCGCCCATTGACCAATATTCCTCACTGCTGCCTCCCGTAGGAGTCTGGTCCGTGTCTCAGTACCAGTGTGGGGGATCTCCCTCTCAGGACCCCTACCCATCGTCGCCATGGTAAGCCGTTACCTTACCATCTAGCTAATGGGACGCATGCTCATCTTTTACCGTTGGAACTTTAATATAAACTTCATGCGAAGTCCATATACCATGGGGTATTAATCCAAATTTCTCTGGGCTATCCCCCTGTAAAAGGTAGATTGCATACGCGTTACGCACCCGTGCGCCGGTCTCTAGTTCCGAAAAACTATACCCCTCGACTTGCATGTGTTAAGCCTGCCGCTAGCGTTCATCCTGAGCCAGGATCAAACTCTTCATCGTATATTGTTAAGCATTACTGCTTGTCTTATTTTCGACTCCGATTCTAGTGGTTATTCTCAAATCTTCCGATTCTATTACTCTTATTTTATTTGTCTCGTTGCAAGCAACGAGACGGCTGTCAATTCAATATGTCTAGGAACGTGTTCTTCTTTTGTTTTGCCCGAAACGCGATAAATCGCTGTCTCTACTTTTCGCTTTTCAATCTCTCTCAAAGCGGGTGCAAAAGTACAATGCTTTTTCTTTACCCACAAGCTTTTTTGAATCTTTTTTTGAAAATTTTATTTTCTCCTCTAATTCAAATGCTTGCCAATATTTAAAAGAACTTTTGTGCTGTTGCGGGTGCAAAAGTAGTGCGTTTATTCGTTTTGACAATGGCTTTTTTGAAGTTTTTTATATTTATTTTTTAACTGACTGATATGCCCAAATTTACACATTCGGATTATTCGGTATTTAGGAGTTTATAGATGCCTTTCCTTCGCTTTGGATGTTTTTAGCTTTCCCTTTTGAATATAATATTAGGGCTTTTTTCTAGCAGAGACGCGAAAACGCAAAGGCAAAACTTTTTTTGCGATAGGGTAACACACAATAAGGAGACGCACTGCAGTGCGTCTCTACGCACAGATTATCCAATTAAATTATTTTAGGAATATGACGAATTGAACAGATATCACATTTAAATAATTCCTTCCTATATATAATATGGTGTCGTTTTGGATTTCTCTCTTATGAAAACCCATGCCCTAGCCCCGATAGAAGCGAAAATCCTTGTGGGCCTCGTCTTTTTCGGACGAGACACACAAGATTGTAGCGGATAGCGGGAAATAGCTCCTAATTATTTGGATGAATTTAATCGAAACGAAGCGCCTTTACGGGAGAAATTTTTGTGATTATATACGAAGGGATTAGCAATACTAATGTACAGATCACAATCGTAAGGAGATTAAGAGCCAAAATATATCCAAGATTAAGATATACTGGAGCCTGATTAACATAGTAATTTTCGGGATTGAGCTTTATGACTCCGAAATGTTGCTGTATTAACAACAACGAGATTCCTATTAAATTCCCCCAAAACAATCCTCTTACTATAAGATAAAAAGCGTTGTAAAGGAAAATTTTTCTAACTGACCAATTATTAGCCCCCAATGACTTTAGTATTCCAATCATTTGAGTTCGCTCCAAAATAAGAACCAACAACGCAACAACCATATTTATAGTCGCCACGAGTATCATCACAACTAATATCACAATGATATTGAAATCAAAAAGTTGCAACCACTCAAATATGTAACTGTATTTTTCTATGATTGTTTTACTGTCTAGGGTTGAAGATGTTTTTTTATAGACTTGATCGCCGACTTCTTTTATAGTATTGAAATCTTTCACAAAAACCTCAAAAGCTCCAATTTGGCTTGGAGCCCATTTATTGATTTTCTGTATGTGACGAATATCCCCTATTATATAAGTAGCATCGAATTGTTGAAACCCCGAATTGAAAATCCCCACTATTTTGAATCGGCGAACATTTGGCAATTTATTTTGCTCTTCCTTTATAAAAAAAGTATTAAAAGAATCACCCACCTTTAAACTGAGTCTGTTTGCAAGGAACTGAGAAATCACAACTTCTTGAGTGACGTTCTTGGAGAAATCGGGCAATTTGCCAGAGACAATATATTCTTTAATATTTCCCCATTGATAATCTTTTCCTACTCCTTTGAAAATTATTCCTTCAAATGCTGTTTCGGTTCTTATTATTCCTGCTTTACTGGCTATCGCCTGAATATGATCGATTCCCGGAACAGAATTGAAATTTGGGTAAAAATCTTGATTTTTTGAAATGGGCGATAATGTGATTTCGGATTGGTTGTTGTCGTAATTTGAAATTATGATATGACCATTGAAAGCAGCAATCTTTTCCCTTATTTTATTTTGTAAGCCAATCCCGGTAGCAACAGATACAATCATCATAATCATACCAATTGCAATTGCAGCTATTGCAATATTTATAATAGGCGCCGATATGCTGCTCTTATAATCTTTGGCAGTGATAAGTCGTTTGGCAATAAAGTATTCTAAATTCAAATTAATTTATTTTGAGAAGCTCAACAAATATACATAAAGTTTCATTTAAGATTTTGCCAATCTATTATAACGGCAATCTCTTTTTCATTTCTTCAACAATATTGAAGGCTGCTGGACAAATTGCAACATTCTTAAGGGTTAAATCAGCAATTTGCTGGAACTTCTTTCTGTCTGTATGAGGAAATTCCCGGCAGGCTTTTGGCCGTACCTCATAGATAAAACAAGTATTGTCATTATCCAAAAAAGTACACGGCACACTTTGCAACACATAATCTTTATCCTCATCGATGCGCAGATATTGATCGATAAATTGTTGCGGTTTTTGTTTCAAAAATTTTGAAATACGCTCAATATCCGCTAAAGTGAATAATGGCCCTGTGGTTTTGCAACAATTGGCACATTGTAAACAATCAGTTTTTTTGAATTCGGCATCATGAATGTCTTGCATTATGTAATCCAAATTCTTGGGTGTCTTCTTTTTTAATTTATCAAAATACTTTTTGTTTTCGATATGCTTATCTTTGGCAAGTTTTCCTAATTCGTTTAAAGCTGGTTTCAAATCCGAAATGTGTTTGTGATTTGACAAAAGTACTAAACTTTAAACAGGGAAATTTAAACTTGAAACTTATTTTTATGAAAGACCTTTTCGGAAAAGCCATACTCGATTACCAAACCAACAACCAACCGGAAGACTTAATTACCGAAACGAGTATTTCTGAAGAAGATGCAATGAGTGTTGCCTATCTTTTTAGAAACTACAACGAAATGCCAGGAATTGAACAGAAAGCATTACAACTGGCAAAAGGAAAAATTCTCGACGTAGGATGTGGAGCAGGAAGCCATAGTTTGAGTTTGCAAAACGACAGAAATCTAGAAGTTGTTTCGATTGATATTTCGGAAAATGCAATTCAAGCCTGCAAACTTCTCGGATTGAAAAACGCAAGAGTTCAAGACATAATGACGTTGGAAAATGAAAAATTCGATACCATTTTACTTCTAATGAATGGCACAGGAATATTTGGAACACTAAAAAAAACATCCGCTTTTTTGCAAAAGCTAAGAAGTCTTTTAAATCCAAATGGACAAATTCTGATTGATTCTTCGGATATTATATATATGTTTGACGAAGATGAAGACGGAGGCAAATGGATTCCATCGGATAATGACTATTACGGAGAAACCATTTTTAACATTACCTATAAAGGAGAAAAAGAAGTTCCCTTTGATTGGTTATTTTTGGATTACAACACCTTACAAAATGCAGCTCATGCCAATGGACTTCAATGCGAACTAATCCTTGAGGGTGAACATTATGATTATTTAGCAAAGCTTTCTGTTTAAAAAAATTTAAAAGCTACAATCTTTTTCTAAAAAAAAAGCCAAATGTCTACCAACATCTGGCTTTAGTATTCGTAAGCTAGTTACCCAACTAACCTTGGCTGGCAACTTTTATTGGTAATTCATACAGAACCCTGACTTTTTTACCACCAAATTCTCCCGAAGACCACTTTGGAAACATCGAAACAACTCTTTTTGCTTCAGTTCCAGTTCCATCACCAAGATCTTTTACCACTTTGACATTAGTAATTGAACCATCAATTTCAATAACGAAGGCCACTTTAATGATTCCTCCGAAACCTTCATAATCGGCAAGTTTAAAATTTTTACCAATAAAAGCCATTAATTGAGTATACCCACCTGGGAATTCTGGACGAACTTCAACATCTTGATAATTATAAGGGGCATCATCAACCATTGTTGCCGTAGCCTGAGCAGAGGCAAAATTAACAACAAACAAAACAAATAATAAAAGTAAATTTTTATTCATAAGCTATTTTTTTAATTATTTAATAATCTAAAAAACAAAATACGGTAGGTTATTTTGTAAATATATAAAAAAACAGAAGTATAAAAGCTAAATACATTAAAATCTGTCAGCAATATTAACACACTTACGAATAAAAATACAATTAATTGAAACGCAAATTGTTACAAAATTAACTAAAAAATCAAAGCTAATAATCAGAAAGAAAATACCTAAAAAACAATAAAAAGTCAAAAAAAAGAAATAAGTTTTTTTTTACGTCAAAAAAATTAAAAAGGCTGAAAATCAAAATTATGCATTGTACATCATTCAACAAACAAGACAAAAACACAAAAAAAACAGCCAGAACAACTTAGAAAAGTTATCTGGCTACAATTATAATAATCACTCAACTTGAAAAATATTTACAATTACTTATGGAATATTCAGATACTTATGAGTTTGAAGTGACACACGCCATTTTGGGTTATTCATAACATAATCGACAATTAAAGGAGTCATTTCTTCTTTTTTACTCCACTCAGGTTGAAGAAAAAGAATTGCTTTAGAGTTTACTTTTTCAGCTTGCTCTTCTGCAAATATAAAATCATGCTTGTTGTAAATAATAACCTTAAGTTCATCTGCATTATCATAAGCAGTTTGAGTAGGCAATTTATTTTTTTTAGGAGAAAGACAAATCCAATCCCACGTTCCACTTAACGGATAAGCTCCGGAAGTTTCTATATGTACTTTTAAATTATTTTGCTTTAATTTTTGGGTCAAAGGCCCCATATCCCACATCAAAGGCTCGCCTCCTGTAACAACAATTGTGTTTGCGTACTTAGTAGCATTATCAACAATTAAATCAATATTGGTAGGCGGATGCGACTCTGCATTCCAACTCTCTTTGACATCACACCAATGACAACCAACATCACAACCTCCAACTCTGATAAAATAAGCGGCTGTACCCGTATGAAATCCTTCACCCTGAATTGTATAAAATTCTTCCATAAGTGGAAGCATGATTCCTTTATTGACTTCTAATTGAATTTCTTTAGATAACATTATATAAAATTAAGCCACAAAGGTACGCAAATAAAAGAGAAGTCAAGAATGCAGACAACAGTCCAATTTATTTTTAGCTTAATGAATACGAAATACAAAAAAAGGTAATCATTTCTGATTACCTTCTTCAAATTATTGATTAATATCTTTTATTTCAACGCTTTGATTGAATTTAAAGCATACTCATTTGTTGGATCAATAGCTAAAGTTTTATTGAAATATTCAATAGCTTTTGCTTTGTCGCTGTTGGCGTAACTAGCAGCCGAAGTATTATAACTTTCAACCATCTTTTTAACAGTTGCTGGTTTTGCTAATTCCTCAGGACCTTTTTCTGTAACAACTCTCACAAAATCATCATAGTACTTAATAGTCATAGCGTCATTTTCCATCAAACTATTTGTTCTTGCTCTGTACAAATAAGCATCTTGAGTTTTTGGTGAAGCTTCAATTACTGCTCCGTAAGCCAAATCAGCTTTCTGTAAAGCAACTACATCTGGCTTAACAACATCTTTTCTGGTATTGTCAAAGTAGATACAATTTCCTAAGTAGAAATTGTCTAAAACATAATTTTTAGACTCTTTATTGGCTACTGCAATTTCATATATTGCAGCCGCTTGTTTGTATGCTTTCTGCTCATATAATTTCTTTCCAACCTCACTAATATTAATTGCCAATCCATTAGCATCCATCTCAGCAGATTTTTTTATATCTAAAACTGCACTGTCAAATAATGCATTATCAATAGTTTTACCATCTTCACTTACGGCTTTTTTGATTTTAGCAAAACCAAGTGTTTGATAATCTAACCCAATCACTTTATTTGTAGGCACAGAAACGAAATTTTCCAACGATTTAATAGCAACATCATAATTACCATTTTGGTAAGCAGAATATCCTAAATAACGCATAATTCTAGGATTCACTTTATCTAACTCAACCATTTTATTAGCTTCAACTTCTAGAGCTTTGTACTCTCCTGCTAACACCAAAAAGTCTGCATGACGCATTCTGGAACTAATAGAGTAATCTGTCAATGACAAATATTTCTCATAATTTGTAAGAGCCTTTTCTACATAAATTCTATATTTTGAAGGTTCATTTCTTCCCCACAAATAATAAGTTTCTGCCAATTCACGGTAAACAGGACCGTAAGTTCCATTGATGGCAATAACTTCATCAAAAGCTTTTATTGCTTCAGTATATGCTTTTGCCCCTTTAAGTAAAACACCAAGTTGCATTTTTGCTCTAATCAAAGTATTATCAGTATTATAAGCCTTACGATAAGCAGAGTAGGCCTCGTTTTGATTTTTATCTCCAAAATATGCGTTACCAAAAGCTAGGTTTAATTGCGCATCTTCTGGATTAACTAATTTTGCTTTATTCAAATATTCAAGTGCTTTTTTATAATCTGGCTTAGTCGAAATAGTGTAAGCACGACCAATATAGATTAACTCTTCAATATCTTTCTTTTTTAAATCTTTTGTTGCTAAAGCAAATTTTTCTTCGGCACCAGTAGTATTCCCATTGTCTAGATCAATTAACCCTAAACCAATGTTATTCAGTCTTGCCCCCTCGCTACCAGCAAGTCCTTTTTGGTAAAAAACTTTAGCAGAATCACTATTATTCTGCAATAAATAAACATTTCCTAAATAAAAATCAGCTGTACCATTTGTTGGCTTTGCATTTATTATGGATTTTAAAATTTTTTTTGCGCTTTCAAATTGCTCGCCATCAATAGCTTTTTTTGCTTGATTAAGATCTTGCGCCTGGCTAGCTGAAACAACAGCCAATAAAGCAATACTTAAAACTTTAACTTTGTTCATTTTTTTAAAATTAATTTATTTATTCTTTTTCTTTATTCGACTTACCACTAATTATATTTAATCTCCTTGAAGGCACTTTATTCGGAAGCAATCCCGATTTTAAAACTATCCTTTGTCCGATATCTCCAGCAGCAAAAGAAGCAATCCCCATTCCCAAACCAGAAGTCCCTTGACAGTTCACAATATACAAATCTCTTAGCAAAGGATAAGTACCTTCAGCAAAATCATTTTGCGACGGTGAATAATACCCAGGTTTATTAAGACCTTGAACACTTAGTACATTTATTTTGCTTATAACAGACTCCATTGACGGTTCAGGCTGTGACAACCAATTCACTCCAACAACACCAATCATTCCATCGTTTTCAGAAACAAACTTCAAAACTTCATTATTAGTTTTCAAGCTATATATATCCTTATCCGACAATGCATCTAATCCGGCTAAATTATTCATATAACTGACAGTACTTGAATTAGGGTTATCGAACACAAGTCCTTTAATTTTCGAATTTCTTTCGCCTTTCATGAAACCAATTACATCTTTTAACGCAATTAAAGTATCATTATTTGATTTATTGGAAACAAAAGCAATTCCATCTATAGCAAATTTAGTTATTTTAGGAACTATCTTTTTTTGTTCAAACAATTTTAACTCTTTTTTTGTTAAATCCCTAGCCAAAACTGCAATTTTAGCTTTTTCGTTATACAAAGAGTTCAAAACTTCGGCTTCAGATTTTGAAACTAATGAAAATTCCGCATCATATTTACTTTCAAAAACCATTACTTCGTCTTCAACTATAGGCAATACAGTCTCATCAACATAAATAGTTGCTTTACCTTTTAAAATTGTTTCAACGCCTGCAACTTCATTTTCATTTTTTTTACAGCTAAAAAAAATGAAAACAACCGACATCAAAATCAAAAAGTTTTTATATCCAGACATATTTAATCCTTATTAGCGTTATAAACCCGAAAGAAACGAATAATCGAATATGCAATTAAAATAATTCCAAGCGCAATTCTATATTTCATTTCCATTTGGAAAGGAAATTTTTTCCAAAAAATAACCATTACACCCAAAAAGAAATAAGCACAAAAAACCAAAACCGTTATAACAAGAAGAAATCGCTCAATAAGCGATTTCTTCTTCAAATTGTTAAATAAATTATTTAACATTATTCTGCAGATTGAATAGTAATTGGTAGAGAATACAATACTCTCACTTTTTTACCATTTTGCTCACCTGGGATCCATTTTGGACATTTATTCAAAACTCTGATAGCTTCTTTTCCAGTACCGTAACCTATATCTCTTACAACTTTGATATCTGTTAACGAACCATCTTTCTCAACAACGAAAGTTACATAAACCTTACCTTTCAGACCTTCTTCCTCTGGAGCTTGATAATTTTTACCTACAAAAGCATAAAATTTCTCAATACCACCTGGAAACTCCGGTTTTTGCTCAATACCTGCCAAAGAGTGAACACTAGTATCTTCCTCGATAACTTCCTGAACAACAGGCCCATTACCTACAGGCTCATCAATAGTGATTTTAGCATTTGGATCTCCCTTAATATTCTCAGAACCAATTTTTTTGTCTTTGATATCTTCGATTTTTGGAGGCTCCTCAGTAACTTCATCTGCCTTTGCAACTACAGGTTTCACAAATTTAACCTGATCCACTCTTGGTGGAGGTGGTGGTGGTGGTGGCAGATTTTTAATCTCTTCCACTTTCTTCTTAGGTGGCAACTTCACAGTAACAATCTTTTTGTCTAAAGCAGCATCATCCTCACCTCCTTTTGGCAAGTAACTCGCAATAAGCGGAGCACTGACTGCAAGACTAAAAGCAATACTACCAATGATAAGAGCCCTCACAGAAGTCTTACGATTCGATTTTCTAAGCTCATACGCTCCGTAGAGTTTATTACGCCCTTCAAAAACGATCTCTATCCATTGATTTTTTATTAAATCTAATTTCATTTTTTATAATTATTAGGTTATTAGAAAAAAATAGACAACTCTATTTTTTTGCTTCTAACAATACTTTCTCTTCAGGAAGAAAATCATTTACGATAGCATAAGTATCTACTCCAACGATAGCCATTTCATCCAAAACATCAACTAAATTACGATAAGTTGATTTGTTGCTTGGTTTAATGATTACAATCATTCCGTTTTTAGGCTTGCCTTGAGATATAGAATATTGTTTCACTTTTTCTTTTCTAGCAATCAACTCCTTACGGATACCATCTTTCCCGTATGTAAAATCTTTAGGTGCTTCAATCACAGTAGGACCAAGAACCCCTACATATCTTACCAATTTACCATTTTCGCCAAGTAAAATAGTCATGGTACGATTCTCATCAACTTTTACATCTTTATTATCTTTATTATCGTCCTCTTTATCCGGTAATGTTAAATCCATGGATTGAGGTTTAGACAAGGTAGTAGTAAGCATAAAGAACGTGATCAATAAGAAAGCCAAATCCACCATGGCAGTTAAATCTACCTTTGAGTTTTGCTTTTTACTTCTTACCTTGCCACCTTTGCCTCCACCACCGTCGCCGGTATTTAATTCAGCCATTTTAGTGTCTCTTTTTTAATTAAAAATTCTTACCTCTTAAACCAGTTACCAAGCTAAAATTATTAACTTTCTGATCCTGTAGCATATCCATTACTTTTTTAATCGCTGGATATTGTTCTTTCGAATCTCCTTTTATTGCAAATTGCAAATCTTTGTCATTAATATCTCTAGTTGCTCTGCGAGCATTTAAAACCCAGTCTTTCAATTGATTATCCAACGAATCTTGAGGTATTCCAGGCTGTCCTGCTTTGTTTCTGTCTGCCGATTTCATATCGATAATTTGCTTTAAACTTTGAATTGGCACCCCAAAACTTTCCATTAATGCAAATTTTTCTTTATCATCATCTGAAAATTGAACACCGTATTTTTCACCCATCAATTCAAGAGTTCTTTTACGAACTTCTCTATCTTGCAAGTCAAAGAATACAGCATTTTTTCCGTCCACTTTACCAATTGTCAAAGTTGACAAATTCTCAGCTGGCAATTTTGTTTGCACAGTAGATTGTGGTGTATCAACAGGTAATACTTCAGGAACTTTAGCAGTGGCAGTCAAAATAAAGAACGTAAGCAAAAGAAACGCAACATCACACATCGCCGTCATATCGGTCGACGTGGACTTTTTTTTCATTTTTATTTTAGCCATTATTTATGTCTATTATTTTGATAAAAATTTATCAAAAATTAATTATTGTCTTAAACTTCCTCTGAAGTGTCTGTAAGTGTTTACAATTGTAGTACCTGCTTCGTCAATAGAGTAAGTTAAATCATCAATTTTTGAAGTAAAGAAATTGTAAGCAACAATTGCAGTAATAGATGTAGAGATACCTGTAGCCGTGTTAATCAAAGCCTCAGAGATACCAACCGCAAGAGCAGCTTGGTCTGGCGTACCTGCAGTTGCCAAAGCACCAAACGCTTTAATCATCCCCGATACAGTTCCTAATAATCCTCCAAGTGTTCCCAAAGATACCAAAGAAGAAATGATAGTCATGTTTTTCTCTAACATTGGCATTTCAAGAGAAGTAACCTCTTCAATTTCTTTATGAATTACTTCTGAAGCCTCTTCACTGTTGAATCCTTCTTTTTTAACATCTTGATATTTAACTAATGCTGATTTAATAGCATTTGCAACAGAACCTTGTTGTTTGTCACATGAAGCAATCGCACCATCAATATCACCAGATTTGATACTTGTTTGAACTGCTTTCATAAATTTATCCAAATTCCCTTTTCCAGCAGCTTTTGCGATAACGAAAAATCTTTCAAGAGAAAACACAATAACCATTAATAACATACCTAATAACACTGGTACTATAAATCCTCCTTTGTAAACTTGTCCTAACGTATTTAATGGATGTCCCTTTTCAGTATCTCCACCTTCAAAATTCGAAGGATCTCCCATCACCTGAGACCAAATCAACCAACCTACAAAAATGCATAATGCAATAATAATTCCTGAAACCATTCCTCCTCCATTCGAAGTGCTTTCTTTTTTAACTTTAACGTTTGCCATTTTTTTTAAATTTTAAATATTTATTTTAGTTTTAATAAACTTGTATAGGAGCAAATTTAATTTTTTAGTTGAAATAAAAAAACTTTTTTTTTAGTAATCTCACAATTTATTTTGTTAACAAAATATAAGTACATTGTTTTTTAAGAATAATTGAAAATTTTACTCAATGAATCACTATAATTAATTTAAAAAAAAGTGTTTTAAGCTATTCTTAAAATTATAATTCAAAAAAATAATTATTCCCAAAAGGCAATAAAAATAAGAATCTAGCATTATTTATGATCTTTTTTTAAAGAAAAAACTTTCAGAATCATTCAAAAAAAATCAATACCTTAGCTACATACTTTAATATTCCTCAAGAAATGAGTAAAAAAGAAAACTTTATCCAACTAATAAACGATAGCTATCTGTCACAAGGTGAGAGTATAACACTAGGCGGAGCCATTCTTGACAGCGAGACATTACCCAATACTTTCGTCAAAATTCCACTAAAAACATTAAATAGACACGGACTAATTGCCGGCGCTACAGGAACAGGAAAAACAAAAACAATCCAAGTTCTTTCGGAACAATTGTCCACATTTGGCATCCCAGTACTAATGATGGATATAAAAGGTGATTTTAGCGGAATAGCTAAAGAAGGCGAAGAAAAAGATTTTATAAAACAACGTCATGCTAAATTAAATATTCCTTATTCTGTATCTGCGTTTCCTGTAGAATTACTTACGCTTTCACAACAAAATGGGGTTCGTCTTCGCTCTACTATTTCGGAATTTGGACCTGTACTTTTCTCCAGGATTTTGGATTTAAACGATACACAAGCAGGTGTTGTTTCCATAATATTCAAATATTGTGATGACAACAAAATGCCTTTATTGGATTTAAAAGACTTCAAAAAAGTCATCAATTATATTACCGATGAAGGAAAAGATGAAGTTGAAGAGAGTTACGGCAAAATTTCAACCTCGACAACAGGCACTATCTTAAGAAAAATAATAGAACTGGAACAACAAGGAGGAGATTTGTTTTTTGGAGAACTTTCCTTTGAAATAGACGACTTGTTTCGCCTTGACGAAAACGGGAAAGGCTACATTAATATTATACGATTAACAGACATTCAAGACAAACCCAAATTATTCTCTACTTTCATGTTGAGTTTACTTGCCGAAATTTATCATCAAATGCCTGAAAAAGGTGATGTCGACCAACCTGAATTAGTCATTTTTATTGACGAAGCTCATTTGATTTTTAATGAAGCTAGCAAAGTCCTATTGGAACAAATAGAAACCATCGTAAAATTAATTCGTTCCAAAGGAATCGGTGTGTATTTTATCACCCAAAATCCTATGGATGTTCCTAGTGGCGTCCTGGCACAACTAGGATTAAAAATCCAACACGCATTGAGAGCTTTTACCGCCAATGATAGACAAGCCATCAAACAATCTGCAGACAATTATCCAACTACCGAATATTACAAAACTGACGAAGTATTAACAAGCTTAGGAATTGGCGAAGCTTTTGTGACTGCTTTAAATGAAAAAGGAATCCCAACGCCTCTTGTAGCCACAATGATGCGTGCTCCAATGAGTCGAATGGATATTTTAAGCGATACTGAAATTCAAGAAATTAATGCTAATTCCAAATTGGTAAAAAAATACAGTGAAGTCCTTGATCGAGAAAGCGCTTATGAAATGCTCACCAAAAAAATTGAATCGGCTCAAGAAAATGCTGTTGCTCCTGAGGAGGAAAGAAAAGCAAGCAACGAACCTAGTACTGCAAGCATAGTAACCAAATCTGTTTTGAAGGTCGTTACCAGTGCCACTTTTATCAGAGGAGCATTTGGAATATTATCAAAAATGTTTAAAAAGTAATAACGACTCTCTTCCTGTATATAAGGAAGCAACAAATCCAAACATTAAAAATTATTATTTTTTAGTTTAAAAAAGACATGAAAGCATACGCTACCATAGGATTATTAATCCTATCAAATATCTTTATGACATTGGCATGGTATGGCCATCTCAAATTCAAAGAATTAAAATGGTTTGAAAACGCAGGTTTAATAACCATCGTCTTAATCAGTTGGGGACTTGCCTTATTTGAATATTGTTTTCAGGTCCCTGCAAACAGAATAGGCTACGAAGGAAATGGCGGTCCTTTTTCACTAATGCAGTTAAAAGTCATCCAAGAAGTAATTACGTTGGTCATCTTTGTGCTGTTTTCATTATTATTTTTCAAAAATGAAACCTTCAGATGGAATCATTTTGTTGGTTTTTTATGTTTGGTTTTGGCAGTTTATTTTATATTCAAAAAATAATTTTCGATGAAAAACCTTCTCAAACTCTTTGTTGTCCTATTTATTCTAAATAGCTGTTCGCCAAAATCTGAAACAAGAAATTTAACTTACGTCAAGTTGGAAATTGTTAAAACTGAAAAAGAGTTTGAAAAATTAGTTGCTCAAAAAGGACTAGCAGAAGGGTTTTATCAATTTGCCGATTCCAATGCTGTTATCAAAAGAGAAAACGACACATTAATTATTGGCAAAAACAATATTAAAAAATATTATTCAAACCCAAGATACCAAAACGCAACGGTAACTTGGTCACCCGAGTCTGTAACTGTTTCTGATGGCGGAGATATGGCGTCCAGTTATGGCAAATACAATTGGATTATTAAAGACGCTTCAGGAAGCGAACAAATCTCAAAAGGCGTTTTCCATACGGTTTGGAAAAAACAAAAAGATGGTTCATGGAAATACATTTGGGACTAGAATCCCTTTTTTTTTCATAAACTAAAAACAAAGCCTGTTAAACTTAAAACTCATGAAAAATATTTCAAAAGAAACCATTACACTAATGGATAAGATTGAAAAACTAAATCTAATTAACTCATGTACAGGGTATAAATCTGCCAATTTAATAGCTACAAAATCAATTGATGGCCAGACAAATGTTGCCATATTCAGCAGCGTTACACACTTGGGCAACAGCCCCTCTCTAATAGGATTTATTGTTCGCCCAACAAATGCTCCCAGAGACACTTACATAAACATAATGGAAACTGGCTATTTTACAATAAATCACATTACAATTGACATGATTGCCGATGCACATCATACTTCCGCCAACTATGATTCTGGAACCTCTGAATTTGACAAAACAAATTTAGAGGAAGAATACAAAGAAGGCTTCAATATTCCTTTTGTAAAAGGAAGTCCGGTGCAGATCTATTGTAAATTTGTCAACGAATACCTCATCAAAGAAAATGATTCAATACATATTATAGCGTCAATTGAGCATATCTTTTTTGATGAAGATTTAAAACACAAAGATGGCTGGCTACAACTGGACAAAGGAAATATTGTTACATTGAGCGGAATTGACGGCTACTTTTTACCAAAACTTATTGATCGTTTTCAGCCAGCTCAGCAAGACATCCTCACAAAACCTTACAAAAAAGACCAATAACCTGAGTTCTATTACTACCTCATAAAACTTATTCACAAATAAATGATACCTTAGTTGTTCCTGTACGAGTTTTCAATAAATCATAAATTACCGATATCCTTTATTCTCATTTGTCCATAAAAAAACTCGCCATTGCTGACGAGTTTTAAATTTTATGTAAATTGAATTCTTAGATAATCAACATAGCGTCTCCGTAAGAATAGAATCTATATTGTTCTTTGATTGCTTCTTCGTAGGCTCTTTTCATTAAATCGTGTCCGCAGAAAGCAGAAACCATCATCAACAAAGTTGATTTTGGTGTATGAAAATTGGTAATCATACAATTTGGTATAGCAAAATCATGTGGAGGGAAAACAAATTTGTTTGTCCATCCGTCATAAGGATTTAAAGTATTTTGCGAAGAAACAGAACTCTCTACAGCACGCATAGAAGTCGTTCCTACTGTACAGATTCTTTTCTTTGCTACTTTGGCAGCGTTCACAATATCACAGGCTTCCTGAGTGATTTTCAACTCTTCGGAATCCATTTTGTGCTTTGATAAATCTTCAACCTCAACTGGATTGAATGTTCCCAAACCAACGTGAAGTGTCACTTCGGCAAATTTCACACCTTTGATTTCCAATCTTTTCAATAAATGCTTAGAAAAGTGCAAACCTGCAGTTGGTGCTGCAACAGCTCCTTCTTCTTTGGCATAAATTGTTTGGTAACGCTCTGCATCTTCTGGAGTTACATCACGATTAATATATTTAGGAATAGGAGTTTCTCCTAGTTCTGTCAATTTATTTCTGAATTCTTCATAAGAACCGTCATAAAGAAAACGTAAAGTTCTACCACGTGAAGTGGTATTGTCGATTACCTCGGCCACTAATGAATCGTCATCTCCGAAGTACAATTTATTTCCAATTCTGATTTTACGCGCCGGATCGACCAAAACATCCCAAAGTCTTTGTTCTGCGTTTAGTTCTCTAAGTAAAAACACTTCAATTCTAGCTCCTGTTTTTTCCTTATTTCCGTACAAACGGGCTGGAAAAACTTTGGTATTATTCAAAATTAAAACATCACCATCATCGAAATAATCGATAAGGTCTTTGAACATTTTATGTTCAATCGTTTGTTTCTTGCGATCAACAACCATCAAGCGAGACTCATCTCTGTTTTCGGCTGGGTATTCTGCAAGAAGTTCTTTTGGTAAATTAAAATTGAAATGAGATAATTTCATCTGATAAAGTTATGAGTTATGATTTATAAATTATAAGTTTTGAAATCAAAATTTAAAATCGTTTGCAAATATACGATTGTGAAACAGGCGTTGTCAAGTGTTTAGCAGTTTATTTTCACCAAACCCCAATCCTTTCCAAACCAGAAGGAACAAAAACGCAACAAAATCCTATGTAAACGACCATTTATTAACCATAAAAAAACCTATTTTTTTTAAATCATCCCAAAAATCAGGATATGATTTTGACACCACATCGGCATTATTGATGATAATTGGCACTTTTAATCCCAATGGAGCAAATGCCATCGCCATTCTGTGGTCATTATAAGTATCAATTCGCACCTCTCTATTAATATTGTTTGTTGCGACCAAAGTCAAACTATCATTTGTCACCGAGATGTTGGCACCGAGTTTTGTCAATTCTATTCGGAGTGCTTCCAATCTGTCGGTTTCTTTAATTTTTAAAGTATGCAAACCGGTAAGATGACAGCCAATTCCTAATCCTAAACATGTAACCACAATGGTTTGTGCTATATCAGGAGTATTATTCAAATCAAAACGAATGTCTTTATAATCGAAATTCTCTTGTTTTGTCAATGTAAGTTTGTTTCCTTCAAAATGAGAAGTTACCCCCATTTCCTTGTATAATTCGACCAAAGCCGAATCTCCCTGCAAACTACTTTCTTTGTAACTGGTCAAAGAAACTGTAGCTGTTTCTGCCAAAGCAACCAAACTGAAATAATAAGACGCCGAACTCCAGTCAGACTCTACGGTTAAAGTTTGTTGTTTTGGGTTTGTTGTTAATGGTTTAACTGTAATGGTATTCCCTTCAAAATTAGTTTCAACACCTATTTCGTTGAGCAATGCCAAAGTCATTTTGATATATGGAACAGAAGTAATTTCACCGACCAAAGTCAATTCGATTCCGTTCTCCAATTTTGGTGCAATCAAAAGCAATGCCGAAATATATTGACTGCTTACATTGGCTGGAATGCTTACTTTCGAAGCAGTTATTTTCTGTCCTTTGATACGAATCGGCGGATAACCTTCTTCTTTTTCGTAGGTTATCTGAGCTCCTAGCTGCAGCAAAGCTTCAACCAAAACTTTTATTGGTCTTTCAGTCATTCTTTGAGAACCTGTCAAAACCACTTCACGACCTTCGTTTACAGCAAAATAAGCCGTAAGAAAACGCATCGCAGTTCCGGCATGATGAATATCTACTATTTCGTCATTCCCTACCAAGGCTTTTTGCATTACTTCACTATCATCAGAGTTTGATGTATTGGCCAAAGTTATATTTGGAAACAAAGCCTGAAGCAACAATAATCGATTTGTTTCGCTTTTGGAACCTGTAATTGCAATTTGTTCGTTTAAGTCGAGTTGGGAAGTCTGTACCAGTAAATTCATTTTATTCGGGATCAAAAGTGTATTTGGGCAAATTTATTTTAAAAAAAGGATGTACCAAAACTTTGCCTTCACTTATAACATTATTTTAGTTTATCGTTGTTTTTGTGGCGGTCTTTGTCCCGAACCGATTTCAAATCCATTTTTTTGTCAAATGCAGCCTGCAAATCAATTCCGGTTTGGTTGGCAAGACACAAAACCACAAAAACCACATCAGCCAATTCTTCGCCAAGGTCTTTGCTTTTATCACTTTCTTTTTCAGATTGTTCACCGTATCTGCGGGCAATAATTCTAGCCACCTCGCCTACTTCTTCAGTAAGCTGAGCCATATTAGTCAACTCATTAAAATAGCGAACTCCATGTTCTTTTATCCAGGTGTCTACGTCTAGTTGTGCGTTTTTTATGTTCATTGTTATTTTTTTTTAAGAACAATTTTTTGGTTTTGGTTTACTATTATCTTCTGAAAAAAGTCTTTCAGCATTTCGTAACCCTCAGCTGCAAAAATACTATTGTTTATTTCTTTTGTACTTATAATTTGAACTTTATCTCCATCAACCGAACAATTTAATGTATAGACAATCTGTTTGTCTTCTGAACTAATTTTGACTGGTTTCGGCATTGATTCAATTTCATAACCTTCAGGAATTTGTATATTCAAATTAAATCGCTCCGCATTTTTATAACCGAAATATAGAGGCATTTTTCTTTCTTCCTGATTAAAAGGATTTTTTCTTCTGGTAAAAAACAAAAGTGGATTTACAAAAATTTTACCTCCAATAATTTCCAATTGCCCATTTGAAGTAAAGTCAAAAGTCTCTACAATTGGATCTTTTATATTAGCCTTTTGATTTTCGATTTTGTAATTTGAAATGGAAAGATTACCCAATTGTTCTTCAATCTTTTCAAGGTACTTATCTTGGGTTTTAGTATTATTTTCGACTCTAAAATGATAGGCATCATAATCGCTACGCTGAATTCTTAACTGTCCATCAATTTTTCCGGCTCCATCTATTTTTGCTAATAAATTAAAAATTTCTTTGGATTGATTAGGAGGGTCTAAATTAATTTCCTGAGAAGTCCCGTCGTTCTTTATAAGTCTGCCTTTCCAATTCAAAACATTCAAAGGCAGGATATTAGGAGATGTAAATTTATGAGACGCGTCTAACAGAATTTGTTTTCCGTCAATCTCTGCTGCAGCAATTACATAATTAAACCCTGTTCTAGTTGGGTAAACCGGAAGCCCGTTTTCGATTGTACTGACCAAAACCGGATTGGTTTCTATACCGGCCAATCTGAGCATGTCAATCAAAATAAAATTAATTTCGGCAACATTCCCCGTTTGATCAATATATGCTTTGACAACACCTTTCTCAGGGTAATAATCACATATCTCGTTCCAATTCATTCTGTTTTGAACGTACCCAAAAATAATCTTTAATCTTTCGTTTGGAGACTCAACATTAGCCAATAATCGATTAATATCATCAACTAAAAATTTTGTGTCTTTGAATTCTTTTGCAAACTTTTCATCCTTGAAAATAGTTGAGGCAACACCTTCCCAAGTCATCGCATAATCTTTAACTGGCTGTTCCGGATAACGAACACGTTCCAACTCATGTTTAATACAGCCCCGATAATTTTCCATATTATCAACAAATGGCTCTTGCTTTAGAGCTGGAATATCTTTCCCAGAATAGAATGAGTCAATTTGTTTGTATGTAAAACCAGCTGTTTGACCGTATTGGTTATCGTAAGTTTGAGATCCATTTACCATTTTGGCCTCTGCATCTACATGAATATACCCAACCAAGATGGGCTTATAGACATAATATTCTGGCAATTCTGTTTTATAATAAAAATAATCAACAGGAATATCGTATTGAATATCAAAATCAGGAAATTTCACAATGTTTTCGGACTTTAAAACATATCTATACTCAATGATTGAACCAACTTTTACATTGGGCAGCGTGATTGTTTTTTCTTTCCAATAATTATTAATTTTATTTTTAAACGTTCCCTGATTTTCTAGCTTGGTCTTTACTATCGATCCGTTTTCCAAATTATAAGTCACCGCATCTGAAAAATCCAACTGATCACTATTTAATTTTTCATATCCAATATAAAACTTAACTTTTTGATTCGCCCAATTTAATCCTTCTTTTTTATAAATTTTGATTTTTACTTCGCATACATGATTTGCAGTAAAACCAGCGTCCTTATTATAACTAAAATATGTTCTTCCCTTTTTAAATAAAATTGCAGCTGCCGCAGATGAATCTTTTGGATGCACTTTTTGTTCCAATTCTGCTTTGGTAACTTTTCCCAATTGATAATTTTGTGCTTCGCTTTTTATAAATACACAAACTAATAGTATTGTGATAATTACTCTATACAATGACATTTTATATTTTCTTTAAAATAATTTTCTCAGTTTCTTTTGCTATCAAGGCATTATAAAAATCCTTTAGCGTTGAATAATACTCTGAAGAAACAATTGAAACATTAATCTGATGGGAAACTGAAATCTGTATATCTTTTTCAGAAGCTTGAGCTATAAATTTAAAATCTCCTATATTATTTTCTATATTAAATATAGCTGATTTTGGCAGTGCCTCAATTCGGTACCCATCAGGAATATCAATATTTATTGTATAATTATCTTTAAACGGAAAACCATAATCTATTGGGTATTCTCTTACCTCTTGTTTGAATGGATTTTGCTCATCAGTAAAAAACAATAATGGATTAACATAAATTTTTTCGCCTATAATTTCACATAAATTAGTACCCGTAAAAGAACAGCTTTCCACGATAGGCATTTTAATATCCTTTTCGTTCGCTCTCTTATAGTCTGCTATTTCAATTTTTTTGTTTTCATTTTCCAACTTTTCCAAATAATCTTCTTCCTTTATATTTTCAATCTCAGATCTAAAATTCATCGCCCTATGATCCGTTCTCTGATGTCTCAATTTACCTGAAATTTTACCGGTAGCATCAATTGAATACATCATTGTCACATTATTATTAGAAGATTTCTTTGGCATTAAGTCAACTTCTTCCGATGTACCGTCTTTTCTGATTAACCTTCCAATCCAATTTAGGTCTCTAAACGGCAAAACATTTGGATTTGAAAATTTACTTGTTGCATCCAGTAATATCAAACCTTCAGATGTTTCTACTGCTGCTATTACATAATTGAAGGCACTATGATTGGGGAAAAATGAAATACCATTGGCACGAGTACTAATCAAGACAGGATTTGCTTTTAAACCCACTGTTCTTAGCATCGCCGTAAGCATGAGGTTAATCTCTGCTACGTTACCCGTTTTATCTTTATAGGCCTTTTTTACACCATCAATACAGGAATAACCATTATAGCCATTCCATTTTACAATGGATTTCACATGATTGAAAATAGCCAAAATAATCTCGTCCTGACTTGCCAATCCGTTAACTACCGCTTTCAAATCATCCTCGAAATAACCAGTTTTGTTGAGCTCAGCACCAAAATCACCGTCATCATAAATAGTTCTCACTACCGCATTCCAGTCTGTGGAATAAGGTTTTATGGCTTCATTTGGATATTTTGTCATAGATAATTCCTGTATTACACTTGATGTGTAATTATCGATGTTGTTAACAAATGCTTCCTCTTTCATGGCTGGCAGATTAACCGCAGTATAAGTAGTCTTTGTTTCCTGATATTCGATTTTGTCATTTGAAAATTCAGTTTTTGAAACAAGGCCATTAGATCTTTCTTTACTATTAATAATGATTGATTTTGGATTTTTTTCGACAACAACTTTCGGCGAAATGAATCCTTTCATTTTAGTATTGTAAATAAAATACTCTGGGATATAAGTCCTATATTCTGCATAGTTCACTGGGATACTACCTTGAAAATAAAATTCCCTAAGCGTTCCAATCCTATTTGACACAATTCTATAACTGAACTCTACTATTGATCCTTCTTTCACATTTGGCATAGTGATCTTCTTTCTGTTCCAATAGCGATTAAGCTTTTCTTCAAATTCGCCTTCACTTTTTAACTTAGTTTTTTCAATTTTTCCTCCTACCAAATTATAAGTTACCGCATTATCAAACGAGACGCTTTCTTTCATAGAACCGGAACCAGGTATAAATCTTACGGCATAATTTGACCAATCATAACCTTCTTTTTTATAAATTTTAATACGCATGGATACTTCAGTTATCACCCTAAAACCTTCGCCAGATAAATATTCAAATCTGTCTTCCCCCTTTTTGAACAATATTGCTGCGACGGCGGCTGTATCTTTTGGATGAACTTTTTGCTCCAATTCAGCAATGGAGACTTTTCCCAGCTTAAATTCCTGGGCTCTTCCATCGAAATAAAATAGTACTAATAATAAAAGAACAAAGTGTTTAGTTTTCATTTTTTAATTAGCTTTTGGTTAATATTATTTTGGCGTTATCATTTCTTGAAATTTGTTCCATAAAAAGGCGGAACTCATCGTATTCTTTATTAGTGTACAAACCTTTTTTCAAAAAGAACTTTCGCTTGTATATAAGATTAGTATTGTCCTTTTTTATAATCTCTGTCTTATACTCCCCGAATTTCCCACTGATTTCAACATTCTGCGGAAGGAATTCTATCGAAAAATTAACGGGCAAAGCGATTTCTATTTCATCGATATCCATAGACCCTCTTTGAATTTCCATCGGATTTTTTCGGTTCCGAATTCGTTTAACACTTTCGGTTAATTGATTAAAGGCATTTACGGCAAACATCATTTTATTTGCAGACATATTACCATAATTCGCCGCGCTTATCTCGGCATTTTCTGTAAAATTTATTTTATCAGAATCATTTTTGAAAGTAATTTTTTTTATTTTCAAATTATTAATTGTGCTCCAATACTCTTTGTAGAATTTCTCCATTTCGGTTGGCGAAAGTCTCTCGTTATTGAATTTTTGATTGTATTGAGATCCCTCGGAAACAATTCCTATTTTCCCAGAAAAATCACCGTTTTCCGCAATGGAATATGTACCCCTGGTAATTTGGGTATTAGTTGTGTCCTCATAAATATTGGTTCTTACAATCTCCGCTCCTTCAGGTTTTACCACCAAAACATTTCTGTCATCGGTAAACGTTCCCTGATAACCAAATGGATCAACTTGATTGGTACACTCCAAAAAAACATATTTATTCTTATTGGGTATTGCCAAAATCATGTGATTCCCCTGCATCGAAACAAAATCAGATTCTATATCTCGTTTTTTTGGGTTACCATATAAAACCACATTGTAAGACGGCACATCTACCACACTAAGAAGCGCTTTCGTATAATTGCTCAAAGCCTTACAATCTCCATAACCCAAACGGTCTACATCACTGGCTAGCATCGGTTTCCAACCTCCTATCCCTACCTGAATACTAACATATCTTGTTTTTCCCTGAACGTATTTATAAATAATTTGGGCTTTCTTGATTGGATCGGTTTCAGTTCCTACCAAAGTTTTAATTTTGTTTTTGGTTTCTTCAGGCAAATCTGTTGTCCCCTTCAGAATTTTTTCGTTATACCATTTTCCGAATTCTGTCCAGCTTTTAGCATTACCATCAACACCTTCTAGATTGAACAATTCTAATCCCATCATTACCCTAGGGAAAAGATTACTAATATTTGGACTATAACTCTCATATTTCTGAGCTAGAATATTGGTTGCTGTATACGATAATTGAGTTGGAGTGTCAATTGTTTTTTTAATGCTATTAAAAAAATTGAATTCTTTGTATTTGAATCCAAGGTTTGAAGGATAATTTACATTGAGGACACTTTGTTCGATACTTACTGCATAATCGTGCAAAGGCATCCATTGCGGAATAAAAGCCGTATTAGAAGTTTCTATTTCACAATCAAAAACAACTGTAAATGGATATTGGATGGGTGTATAATCCAGATAAATATAACGGCTCTCCGAAAAAAGTGTACTACCGCTTACGGCGCTTACATCTTTAAAATCGCCTCTTTTTATTTTTTTTATTTCTTTCCCAAAAGCATCATAAACCGTTGCCAATATACTTTTGACAGGACTCGATTTATCATAATTGCTATAGGCTTCAATGGCTTCTAAACCATTTTCATTCAGGACAGTCACTACTCTCTTTGTCTTGATATTCATACTACGCTGAGAAGCAATTACAATATCAAACTGGTTCAAACGAACTACAGCATCAGCATTTTGCTTGAGACTATCGGTAATAGTAAAACTAGAATAATCCGTTTTTTGTGCGGTCGCAAAGTAGGCTATTAGAACAAAATAAAAGGTGAAAATTGGGGTCTTCATCGGTAAGTAATTTCGTCAAATATAATTTTTTTTACGAAAAACTTAACATTTATTTAGTATAATTTTTACTCTCTATTTTTGCTGTCAATTACAATCGTAACAGGCCCATCATTTACAAGGGCAACTTTCATATCTGCACCAAAAATTCCGGTTTGCACCCCTTTTCCAAAGTCCTTTTCCAAAGTTTTTATAAAATTCTCATACGTTGGAATAGCAAAATCTGGTTTTGAAGCTTTTATGTAAGACGGACGGTTGCCTTTTTTGGTTGAAGCATGAAGCGTAAATTGACTAACAACAATTATATCGCCGTCAATATCTTTTACCGAAAGGTTCATCACATCATTTTCGTCACCAAAAATGCGAAGGTTTATTGTTTTTTGGCAAAGCCAATTGATATCTTCCTGAGTATCTGCATCTTCTATTCCGACCAAAACGACTAACCCTTTTTGGATATCGGCCACGATTTTTGAATCGATGGTAACCGATGCAGAAGAAACTCTTTGAATAACTGTTTTCATTTAAAAATTCAATTAAAACAAAAAGATGCACAGCAATGCATCTCTACGATCATTTATTATTCTTTAAGAATTGACATTTGTACTTATTCCCTTGTTTTATCACTTGCTTTTCGCTCTTCATCATAAGTGTCGGTTCGGTAATGTTCGTCATCTCCTTCGAGTATTTTGAGGTAACTGTTATAACGTGACCAAGCGATTTCGTCTCTTTCCAATGCGGATTTTATGGCACAATTAGGCTCTTCTTTATGTAAGCAATTGTTGAATTTACATTGGTCTTTCAATTTGAAGAATTCCGGAAAATAATCACTGATTTCCTCCTTTTCCATGTCAACAATTCCAAAACCTTTTATCCCCGGTGTATCAATAATTCGAGCATTAAAACTCAAATCGTACATTTCGGCAAAAGTTGTTGTATGTTGTCCTTGTTTGCTTTGCTCTGAAATATTCTTGGTTTTTAATTGCAAAGAAGGTTCCAAAGCATTTACCAAAGTTGATTTCCCAACTCCTGAATGCCCAGAAAACATGCTGACTTTTCCAATCATTATCTCTTTCAACTCATCAATCCCTTTCATTTCGACAGCAGAAACCCGAAGGCATTTATACCCTATTTCCTGATAGACATGCTGCATATACAACTGGTCGTCCAGAGTAACCTCGTCTAGCGTATCAATTTTATTGAAAACCAAAATTGTTTCTATTCCGTAAGCTTCGGCTGTGACTAAAAAACGATCGATAAAACTAAAAGTCGTTGGTGGATTATTGACTGTTATCAAAAGAAAAACACAATCGATATTGGCCGCAATAATATGCATTTGATGAGACAAATTCACCGCCTTACGAACAATGTAATTTTTTCTGTCGTGAATAGTATGAATCATCCCAGTAATGGTATCCGACGTTTCATCCAATTCATAATCGACAATATCGCCCACAGCAATTGGATTGGTACTTTTAATTCCTTTTATTCGGAATTTCCCTTTCATACGGCATTCGATAAAATCTCCATTTTCGGATTTTACGGTGTACCAACTACCTGTCGATTTGTATACGAGTCCTGTCATTTTTGAATTTTAGATATCCGATTACAGATTTTGAATTTAAATCCTAAATCTTTTGCAAAGATAAAGTTTTGTTTTAGGTTTAAAGATTAAACATATTTTTTCTTTCATATACAGATAAACACAACTATTTCCCAGTATTACAGAAGTAATTTTGCTAGATTTGTTTTGTTTCATAAGTTATCCTAAATATCTTTTTCTTTGGGAATTCATAATCATTGGAACAAAATAAAACCATTACCAAAAGAATATTAAATGCAAATTTTAAAAATAGATTTAGGTAAATTAATTGGCATAGGGATAACCACTATGTTTTTAATTTCACTTATAATGAGCTGTAAAAAAAGAGAACCCCAAGAATACCGCACATTTTATCGGGCCATTAATGGCAAAGACACTGCCTTACTTATAATTGGAACAAATAAAGAACGCTTTTTTGGAAATTACCAAATCTATCACGGAAGCAGAGCCATCAAAGACTCTGGTGTTGTTGACGGGGAGATTTCTGGAGATACTTTGCGTGGGAAATTCAAATACAGAACGTATGGTGGAGGAGTAACTACAATTCCTGTTATTTTTCTAAAACACAATGATAAGCTGATAACAGGAAAAGGAGTTCCTATAACCTTGTTTGGGTTGATTCATTTTTCACCTGAATATCCCATAGATTTCAAAAATCCGGAATTTGTTTTCAGTAAAATAAATAAAAATGATTTGGATAAGAGCGAATATCAAACCAAAAGCTCTTTGGAACAAAATTGATTGAATTAAAGAAAACTTGCTTCATGCGATTGATTCGTTTCTTCCAATGAAACAAAAAAAATCCCCACATTAAAAAATGCAGGGATTTAAAACTTTAACTAGAAATTACGAATTCAAGATTCTCTCTTGGTGTTCGATACTTTCTTGGTGGATACCTTTAAATAATTTAATGATAAATTCTTCTGTCAATCCTTTTTTGGCACCTTCAGCAATCATTTTTGCTTGGATTTCGTTCCAACGATTGTTTTGCAAAATAGCCACGTTGTTATCTTTTTTCACTTGACCAATTTCGTCAGCTACTTTCATACGTTTTCCTAACAAATCCAACAAATTAGCATCCAAAACGTCGATGTTTGCTCTTAATTTTGTCATTTTTTGTTCAAAATCATTGTCCCCGCTCGTTTTTCTAACTTTCAAATCTTTGAAAATTTGTTTCAAAGCATCTGGTGTTACTTGTTGTGCAGCATCACTCCAAGCATTGTCTGGATCAATATGCGTTTCGATAATCATACCGTCATAATTCAAATCCAAAGCCTCTTGAGTCACTTCAAGAATCATATTGCGGTTTCCTGTAATATGCGAAGGATCGATGATTAAAGGTAAATCAGGGAATTTATTTTGCAATTCGATAGCAATCTGCCATTCTGGAATGTTTCTGTATTTTGTTTTTTCGTAAGTAGAAAAACCTCTATGGATTACACCCAATTTTTTGATTCCGGCAGCATACAAACGCTCAACTCCTCCCAACCATAAAGCCATATCTGGGTTCACTGGGTTTTTAATCAAAACGATTTTATCTGTTCCTGCCAATGTATCAGCAATTTCCTGAACAGCAAATGGATTTGCCGTTGTACGAGCACCAACCCATAAAACATCAATATCGTGTTCCAAAGCCAATTTACAGTGAGCTGCAGTTGCAACCTCAGTTCCCATCAATAAACCGGTTTCAGCTTTCGCTTTTTGCAACCATTTCAATCCAATTTCACCAACACCTTCAAATCCTCCTGGACGTGTTCTTGGCTTCCAAATACCTGCTCTAAAAACGCTTACATCAGAATCTTTCAATTCATGAGCAATTTTCAAAACTTGCTCTTCTGTTTCTGCACTACAAGGACCTGCAATTACAAATGGGTGAGACAATTTGAATTCGTTCAACCAATCTCTCATTTCTTTCTTGTTTTCCATCTTTTCTATTTTTTTTTACTTTTCCTCTCTCCTCCCGATGGTTATCGGAACTCCCCAAACAACCGGAGGGAGCAAGAGAGATCTTTATTATTAATTGCTTACTACTATTTATATGTTGTTCTTTTTTATCGTTAATGGATTAACTGCCTATTTTTTGGCATTCATCCCATTCAATATTTCCTTAATTCTGTTTACGCTTTCCATTTCGTGATATATCGCATCATAATCATCATTCAGCATAAGTTCTTTAAACTTGGATAAATTCGAAATATATTCTTCCAATGTTTTAATCACCTGTTTTTTGTTTTGTTTAAAAATAGGTGTCCACATCGCCGGCGAACTTTTTGCCAAACGAACCGTACTTTCAAAACCGGAACCCGCCATGTCAAAAATATCCTGCTCGTCTTTTTCTTTATTAATTACCGTTTTTCCAAGCATAAACGAACTGATATGCGATAAATGCGACACATAGGCAATATGTTTGTCATGCGATTTTGGATCCATATAACGGATTCTCATTCCGATGTTCTTAAACAAATCCAATGCTTTTTCCTGCAATTTGAAAGTCGTTTTCTCAACCTCACAAATGATATTTGTCTTTCCCTGAAACAACCCTCTGATAGCAGCCGATGGCCCCGAAAATTCAGTACCCGCAATAGGATGCGTGGCGATAAAATTCCTTCTTTTTGGATGACCGGCAACCGCTTCGCAAATAGGCGCCTTGGTTGATCCCACATCAAAAACAATAGCCGAATCCGAAATTAAATCCAATACTGTCGGCAAAACAACAATCGCTGTATCTACTGGAACCGAAACAATCACAAAATCTGCTTTGGATAAATCCTCAAATGTTGCTGCTTCGTCAATAACTCCAAGCTTTTTTGCTTCCTGCAAATGCTTTTCATTACTGTCGATTCCAAAAATCTTTGCGTCTGGATTCAAATCTTTAGCGTCCAATGCTATTGATCCCCCAATTAATCCAACACCTATTACATATATATTCATATTCTATTTTTTTTGGAGCTAATCCTGCTATCCGCTATATCTTTTATGGTCTCGTTAGAAAAAAACGAGACCATAAAAGGATGCCGCTTCTATCAGGGCTAGGGCATTTCGTTTTTTCAGAAAATTTATTTAAAACCTACTCGCCTTTTAAAATCATAAATCTAAAATCGATAATCAGCAATCTAAAATCTATCTATCGCTTCTTGTACTTTCTCTTCTTTTACACAAAGTGCAAATCGGATATAACCTTCTCCGTTGCTCCCAAAAATCGTTCCCGGAGCTATAAAAATATTTTTTTCGTATAATATTTTATCAATAAAATCCTCAGCCGACGTGATTCCTGCAGGCAATTTGGCCCAAACAAAAAGTCCAACACCTTCTTTATAAACTTCGCATCCCAATTTTTCGGCCAATTGTTCTACAAGCACACGACGTTTTTTGTAAACTTCGTTCATTGAATCAAACCAAGATTTATCGCTCTTCAATGCTTCCACAGCCCCTTTTTGGATTCCGTAGAACATTCCACTGTCCATGTTACTTTTTACTTTTAGAACCGAATCAATCAGTTTTGCACTTCCCAAAACCATACCAACTCTCCAGCCTGCCATATTGAAAGTTTTACTCAAAGAGTTCAGTTCGAGTGCCACTTCTTTGGCTCCATCCACCTGCAACAAACTCATCGGTTTATCGTTTAAAACAAAACTATAAGGATTGTCATTAATCAATAATATATGGTGTTTCTTGGCAAATGCGACTAATTTCTCAAACAATTCCAAACTTCCTCTTGCTCCCGTAGGCATGTGTGGGTAACCAATCCACATGATTTTTACTTTTGCCAAATCCAGTTTCTCCAAAGCTTCAAAATCAGGTTCCCAACTATTCGCTTCTTTCAAATCATAATAAACCGGAACAGCTCCAACCAAATTGGTCACCGAAGTATAGGTAGGATAACCAGGATTCGGAATCAAAACGTGGTCTCCCTCATTCAGGAAAGCCATCGAAATATGCATGATTCCTTCTTTGGATCCAATTAATGGCAAAATTTCAACATTAGGATCTAAAGTTACCGCAAAGTTATTTTTATAAAAATCGGCCATCCCATTTCTAAGTTCTGGCAAGCCCTGATAACTTTGATATTGATGTGCATTCTCATCATGCATCGACGAAATAACGGCATCTATAACGGCTTTGGATGGTTTTAAATCCGGACTACCAATTCCCATATTGATAATTGGTTTTCCCGCCGCGGCCAGTTGTCTCACTTCCCTCAACTTTGATGAGAAATAGTATTCTTCAATAATATCGAGACGTTTTGCTGTTGTAATCATTTTTTTCCGCTTTAGGCTTTAAGCTGTAAGCTTTAGGCACATTTTAACTTTTATTTTTGCTTTATTCTTTTTTGACTTTAAGACTTTCGACTTTGCAACTTTATGACTAATTAAGGTTTGGTGTTTTTATATTCTCCCAATACTTTAAAATAATTTGCCATTATTTCCAACAAGGTTTTGGCTTTGGCATAATCTTCATATTTTTCAAAAGTAACATCAACAAAAAAAGAATATTTCCAAGGAGTTTCAATTTTTGGCAACGACTGGATTTTGGTCAAATTCAGTTTACAGTCACTCATCACATTCAATACCGCTGCCAAACTTCCTCTCTTATGATCCAATTCAAATTTGATTGAAGCTCTATTAATTTCCTTTTCGTCTGCAAAATCTTCTTCTTTTTTGATAATTACAAAACGGGTCATGTTGTTGTTTATCGTTTGGATTTCTGGAGCCAGAATTTCCAAATCATACATTTCAGATGCTGTTTTACTTGCAATGGCCGCAATACCTTTCAGTTGTTTTTCATGAATTCTTCTAGCGGTTTCGGCTGTATCTTTATCTTCAACTATCTTTATGTGTGGGTATTGCTTCAAAAATTCCATACATTGCAACAAAGCCATCGGATGAGAATGTACTTCTTGAATATCTTCTATTTTTTGCCCTTTTAGCGCCATCAAATTTTGATGAATATCCAAATAATGTTCTCCTATAATATGCAGGTTGTTTTTGTCAATCAATGCATAATTTGGAATTATCGGACCTGCAATAGAATTTTCTATCGCCATCACGGCCTGATCTGATTTCCCAGACAGCAGACTAGCTACCAATTCCTCAAAAGACAGACATTCATCTACTTCGATATTTTGATAAAAATACTCTTGAGCCACTTGATGGTGGAAAGATCCTTTAATTCCTTGTATTGCAATTTTCGTTCTCATTGGGTCAAAAAAAAATCCTGATTTTCATCAGGATTGTATATTATTTTTATTTGTTTTTTCTATTTTTCAAATAACCATAGCACAATCCCTTACTCCCCAAAGAAGAAATAAAAAGAGTTGCTAAAATAAAAACGGTTATTAGACATTGTGATATTTGTTTTTCAATTATTTACTGCAAATTTAAAAACATATTTTGAGTCGACAAAATAAAAATAATCTTTTATGCAACAAAAAAAGATTCGTTTGATAAACGGGGTTAAAATTGATTATTTCACAAAAAAGACACTTTATAAGTCGTTAGAATTATTAATTTCAAAACAAGATAAACAATAAGTAATATGTACAATCTACAAAACAACCAAAAATCAGTATATTTTTTAAGTTAAAAACCTATTTTTGAGCTAAAAAAAAACCTAACCTGTTCGGTTTAGTAATATAATTATTCTCTCAAATGTCAGAGAATAAACTATACAATAGAATCGTTTCGACAATCTTTTTTGACTTTAACGAGTTCGTAATCCATCAAAAAACAATAAATAAAAGTTTTTTCTATTTACTTTTGCATTAAATAATCAAGGTATGTCAATAGAAGTAAAAAATATTTCGAAAAGTTACGGTACTCAAAAGGCTTTGGACAACATTTCATTTGCTGTCGCAAAAGGAGAGATTGTTGGTTTTTTGGGGCCCAATGGAGCAGGAAAATCAACCCTGATGAAAATTTTAACAACTTATCTTAATGCTGATTCTGGCGTCGCTCTTGTTAATGGCTTTGACGTAAACTCCCAGGAAAAACAGGTACAGCTTTCTATTGGTTATTTGCCGGAACACAACCCATTGTATCTAGATTTGTACGTGAGGGAATATTTGGCTTTTAACGCCGATGTATATAAGGTAAATAAAAACAGAATCGAAGAAGTGATTCAATTGACAGGCCTACAAACCGAAAGCCATAAAAAAATTGGACAATTATCCAAAGGTTATCGCCAGCGTGTGGGATTGGCCAACGCTTTATTGCATAATCCTGATGTTCTAATTCTTGACGAACCAACAACAGGATTAGACCCAAATCAATTGGTCGAAATCAGGAATGTGATCAAAAACGTGGGGAAAGACAAAACGGTTTTTCTTTCGACTCACATTATGCAGGAAGTGGAAGCAATTTGCGACCGTGTTATTATTATTGACAAAGGACAAATTGTTGCCGACAAGAAACTGAATAATTTAATTTCTTCCAATAAAGAACAAGTAATAGAAGTTGAATTTGACTTAAAAGTTGACGAAGAACTGATTACTCAAATCCCGCATTTAAAATCTTCGCTAAAAATTAATGATTGTTTTTGGGAATTGACTTTTGTATCCGAAAAAGATATGCGATCCACAGTGTTTGATTTCGCTTACGATAATGGTTTAAAAACTTTACAACTCAACCAAAAGAATAAAAATCTCGAAACGGTTTTTAGGGAGATTACGAAGTAGAGACGTTGCACTGCAACGTCTACAATCCTGAACAAAATAAGAGAGACGTTGCAGTGCAACTTCTAAACAACCCGAACAAAACAAGAGTGACGTTGCAGTGCAACGTCTCTACGGGGTGAAATTTTAAAAAACCTTGCTGGCTATTTGCCTTATATTCTCTGATTTTCCCATCGAATAATAATGCAAAACGGGAACTCCGGCTGCTTTCAGTTCTATGGATTGTTGAATGGCCCATTCAATACCTACTTGACGAATTTCTGCATTATTCTTGCACTTTTCTACGGCATTTATCAAATCCTCCGGTAAATCGATACGAAAGATTTGAGGCAAAATCTGTAAATGTTTTTGAACCGCAATAGGCTTAATCCCTGGAATAATAGGAACTGTAATTCCCATTTCCCTTGCTTTTTTTACAAATTCAAAAAATTTAGAATTATCAAAAAACATTTGGGTTACAATATAATCAGCACCGGCATCTACTTTTTCTTTTAATCGTTTCAAATCAGTTTGTAAAGAGGGAGCTTCCAAATGTTTCTCAGGATAACCCGCAACACCAATGCAAAAATCCGCTTTGTTATCGATATCCATAACATCGTGCAAATATTTTCCGTGATTCAATTGATTGATTTGTGCAACCAAATCAACAGCATAATTATTCCCTCCCACTTTCGGCACAAAAGATTGTTCGTCTTTCATCGCATCACCTCGAAGCGCCATCACGTTGTTGATTCCAAGATAATGGCAATCCACCAACATATATTCTGTTTCCTCTTGAGTAAATCCTCCGCAAAGCAAGTGAGGCACAGTGTCTACTTGGTACTTATGTTTAATAGAAGCACAAATTCCCAAAGTCCCCGGACGCATTCTCGTTAGTTTTTTGTCCAGCAACCCATTGCCTTTATCCACATAAATATATTCTTCACGAGAAGTGGTTACATCAATAAACGGCGGTTTGAACTCCATCAGCGGATCGATATTATCGTATAATTCCTGAATGCTTTTCCCTTTTTGAGGTGGAATAATTTCGAAAGAGAATAATGTTTCTCCTTTGGCTTTTTCTATATGTTCTGTTACTTTCATTTTATTTGTTTCAAGTTTCAAGTTTAAAGTTTAAAGTTCTCCCGAGCAACTTGAAACTTTAAACTTGAAACATTTTTTTTAATCTGCTATATTAGGATTCAGCCATTTCATGGCCACATCTGTTGAAACGTTTCTTCTTTTGGCGTAGTCAATAACTTGGTCTTCTTTTATTTTTCCGAGACCAAAATACCTGCTTTCCGGATTTCCAAAATAGTATCCCGAAACTGATGAAGCCGGCCACATTGCCATACTTTCGGTCAAGGTAACTCCTATTTTTTCTTCAACGTTTAATAACTTCCAGATGGTTGGTTTCTCCAAGTGGTCAGGACATGCTGGATAACCAGGCGCCGGACGAATTCCTTTATAATCTTCGTCGATAAGTGCCTCTTTACTCAAAACCTCATCCGATGCATAACCCCAAATTTCTTTTCGTATTTTTTCGTGTAAATATTCAGCGAATGCTTCTGCGAAACGGTCAGCCAGCGCTTTAACCATAATCGAATTGTAATCGTCTAAATTCTTTTCAAATTCTGCCGCCCATTCGTCAACGCCAAAACCGGTAGTTACGCAAAAAGCTCCCATATAATCAACTTTCCCGCTATCTTTCGGAGCAATAAAATCGGCTAGCGCAATATTCGGAGCTCCTTTTGTTTTTTGTGATTGCTGACGCAAAGTCAAGAATGTCTGCAATGGTTTTCCGTTTTCATCTGTCAACTCGATATCGTCATCATTGATTTGGTTCGCAGGAAAAATTCCGTAGATTCCTTTCGCTTGTAATTTTTTCTCTTTCAAAATTACTTCCAACATTGCCTGCGCATCCGCAAAAACAGAAGTCGCTTGTTCACCCACAACTTCATCCGTCAAAATCGCCGGATACTTCCCGAACAATTCCCACGTTCTGAAAAACGGCGTCCAGTCAATGTACGGAACCAATACATCCAAATCTACTTCAACAATTTGCTCACCAATAACTTTTGGTTTTACAGGTTCAAAATGCCTCCAATCCAATTGCAATTTATTTTTTCGAGCTTGCTCAATAGTCAAGAAATTCTTGTCACGCGAACGATTCAAGAATGTCTCACGAAACGCATCGTATTCAGCTCGAATATCAGTTGCATATTTTTCTCTATTGTCGTCCAATAAATTTCCAGCCACCGTAACCGCTCTCGATGCATCATTCACGTGAACCACAGTTGCCTTGTATTGCGGTGCAATTTTCACGGCAGTATGCGCACGTGATGTGGTTGCTCCCCCAATCATTACCGGAATTTTTATATCTTTTTTATCCAATTCTTTTGCGAGATACACCATTTCGTCCAACGACGGCGTAATCAATCCGCTCAACCCAATAATATCTACATTGTGTTCTAAAGCTGCGGCAACAATTTTTTCGGGAGCTACCATAACTCCCAAATCTACGATTTCGTAATTATTACAGGCTAATACTACTCCAACAATATTTTTTCCAATGTCGTGCACATCGCCTTTTACAGTTGCCAACAAGATTTTTCCGTTCCCTGATTTGTCGCCTACCTGCTTAGCCGCTTCAATAAAAGGCAACAGATAAGCCACGGCTTTTTTCATCACCCTTGCCGATTTTACCACCTGTGGCAAAAACATTTTCCCCGAACCAAACAAATCTCCAACGACATTCATTCCGGCCATCAGGTTGATTTCGATTACTTCGATAGGTTTTGTGGCAGCTTGACGAGCTTCTTCAACATCAATTTCTATAAATTCATCCACCCCTTTTACCAACGAATGCGTAATTCTTTCCTGAACCGTTCCCGAACGCCATTCCTGAACCGCTTTTTCGTTGTTCTTTACATCGCCTTTCACATTTTCTGCAAAATCCAACAAACGTTCCGTCGCATCGTCACGTCTGTCCAAGATTACGTCCTCTACGTGTTCCAACAAATCTTTTGGAATTTCATCATAAATCGAAAGCATTTCCGGATTTACAATTCCCATTGTCATTCCGTTTTTAATGGCGTGGTACAGGAAAACCGAGTGCATCGCTTCTCTCACCACATCATTTCCTCTGAACGAAAACGAAACGTTACTCACCCCACCGCTGATGTGTGCGTGCGGTAAATTTTCGCGAACCCATTTGGTTCCTCTAAAGAAATCCAAAGCATTCAAGCGGTGTTCTTCCATCCCTGTCGCAACAGGAAATATATTCAAATCGAAGATGATATCCTGTGGAGGAAAATCAACTTTGTTTACCAAAATATCATACGAGCGTTGACATATCTCAACTCTTCGTTCATAATTATCGGCTTGTCCTACCTCATCAAAAGCCATCACAATAACAGCCGCACCGTATCGTTTGATTAATTTGGCGTGGTGAATGAATGCTTCTTCTCCTTCTTTCAACGAAATCGAGTTTACGACGCATTTTCCCTGCACGACTTTCAAACCAGCCTCAATGATTTCCCATTTTGAGCTGTCAATCATAATGGGCACACGGGAAATATCCGGCTCGGCAGCAATCAAATTCAGGAATTTGGTCATCGCATAAACGCCGTCAAGCATTCCCTCATCCATATTGATATCGATGATTTGCGCACCACCTTCTACCTGCTGTCTCGCAATATCCAGCGCTTCCTCGTATTTTTCCTCCTTGATTAATCGAAGGAACTTTCTCGAACCAGTTACGTTGGTTCTCTCCCCAACATTCACAAATACGCTGTCCGGCGTAATGATCAAAGGTTCCAATCCCGATAATACAAGGTTTCTTCTGCTTTTATTGTGTCCCATTTTTTTATTTTGAGTTACTAAGTTTCTAAGTAGCTTAGATTCTAAGTTTTTTTATTCTATTTATAATTCCTGCAAGGTCTCCAAAACTCTGTAGACATTTCTATTATTATTTTGGGCGTGCCCCTCCAAAAAAGTCGGGTCGGGCTATCCGTTCCCGCTTTTTTTCTTGATGAAAAATCAAGAAAAAAGAGCTCCACTTCTATCCCTCACGCGTGCATTGTGCAATTCAACATCATTTTTATTTAATAAAATGATTTCATTTTCATAATTTCCTTCGCTAGCGCGAGCGTCCCGCTCGTGCCCATTCCAATTTATATAATCATTAAATTTTCCAAGACTTACTTTGCGGGCACGAGCGGGACGCTCGCGCTAGCAGGGGTTATTCTCTTTGTGGACAAATATTGTATTAGCCGCGATAAATCGCGTCTCTACCGAAATTACATTACCGCCACCGAAACCCTCGGTTTATAATCCTTTGCAATATCGGCAATCAACTTGATATGATTTGGGGTTGTTCCACAACAACCTCCTATGATGTTTATTAAATTATCGTCTAAATAACTTTTAATTTGGGCTTGCATTTCTTCCGGTGTTTCGTCGTATTCTCCAAAGGCGTTTGGCAATCCGGCATTTGGATGTGCTGATATGTTGAAAGACGTATGCGAAGACAATGTCTGCAAATATGGTTTCAATAAATCGGCTCCTAGAGCGCAATTGAATCCTACGCTCAACAACGGAATGTGCGAAACTGAAATCAAGAAAGCCTCGACCGTTTGTCCCGAAAGCGTTCTTCCCGAAGCATCGGTAATCGTTCCTGAAACCATGATTGGAATGTCAAGATTGCGTTCTTCTTTTACTTCTTCGATTGCGAAAAGTGCTGCTTTGGCATTCAACGTATCAAAAATAGTTTCTACCAAAAGTAAGTCACAACCTCCGTCGATTAATGCTTCTACTTGTTGTTTGTAGGCAATGCGTAAATCGTCAAAAGTTACTGCTCTGTAACCTGGGTCGTTTACGTCTGGCGACATGCTGGCTGTACGGTTTGTTGGGCCTATTGAACCAGCAACAAAACGAGGTTTGTTTGGATTTTTGGCAGTGAATTCATCGGCTACTTCACGGGCTATTTTTGCCGATTCGTAGTTCAATTCATAAACCAAATCCTCCAAGTGATAATCGGCCATACCGATTGTGGTTCCCGAGAAAGTGTTGGTTTCCACTATATCGGCTCCTGCCTCAAAATAGGCGGCATGAACTTCCTTTATAGCTTTTGGCTGTGTTATGGATAACAAATCGTTATTCCCTTTTAACGGATGCGCAAAATCTTTGAATCGTTCGCCTCGAAAATCTTCTTCGGAGAAATTATATCGTTGCAGCATGGTTCCCATTGCTCCATCGAGCACGAGAATTCTCTTTTTTATTTCTTCTTGAATTTTTGACATATTTTTTATTTCTCCCAAAGACGCAAAGACGCTTGGCTTTTATTATTGTTTCAAAATCATTTTCTCAATTTGACTCCAAAAAATCACAATTGTTTATTCTTTAGCCCCGATGGAAGCGATATCCTTTTATTCTGGGGTTCAGAATAAAAGATATAGCGCACAGCGGGAACGTTGATGGCAAAAATGCGCCAATCTTTCGCTCTTGATGCTGAAATAAATTCAGTATGCTAAATTATCTATATGTTATCAGGAAAAGAGTTGCAAAAATACAGATGTATCTTGTGTTATCTATCCCCGCGATGCGTGGTAGAATGTAGCACCTTTCTCGTAAGGACGAGAGGTTGCTAAGGTTTCATTGGGTCTTTTCCCTCCGCCTTTCGTGATAACTTTCAATAAAATTAGGAACGGCGCAAAGTTATGAAATAGCCTTGCGACTTGCAAGTATTTTTGAAGGTTTGAAATTTTGTTTAAAAAAAAGGTTTAAATTGTTTAAGGTTGTTTAAAAAAGTTGAAGATTGTCACTCTATCGACACCCAAACCTTTCTAAACTTTTAAACAATTTAAACCTTTAAACTTTTTTAAACCCTAAACTAAACAATCGCTTTCACAACTGCTTTTGGTGCTTCTTTACGGGTACCGTCGAATCCATCTACTCCGGAAACGGTGGTGTATTTCATTACGTATTTTTTACCCGGGTTGATGATTTGGTAAGCCGCCTGACACATTAATGTGGCTTCGTGGAATCCGCAAAGAATCAATTTTAATTTTCCTGGGTAGGTGTTTACGTCACCAATGGCGAAAATCCCAGGAATGTTCGTTTGATAATCCAAAGCGTTGTTTACTTTGATAGCATTTTTTTCGATTTCTAATCCCCAATGTGCGATTGGGCCTAATTTTGGTGTCAACCCAAAAAGAGGAATAAAGAAATCACATTTGATATTTTGGTGTGCGCCGTCTTCATCAACATCAACAGACTCTAAATGTTCGGCTCCGTTTAATCCAACAACTTCTCCAGGAGTAATCATCTTGATTTTTCCGGCTGATTTTAATTCCTGCACTTTTTCTACAGAGTCTAAAGCTCCTCTGAATTCGTTTCTGCGGTGAATTAAAGTTACTTCTGATGCCACGTTGGCCAGGAAAATAGTCCAGTCCAAAGCAGAATCACCACCTCCGGAAATCACAACTCTTTTGTCTCTGAATTTCTCTGGATTTTTGATAAAGTATTTCACTCCTTTATTTTCGTAAAATTCGATATCCTCGATAAGTGGTTTTCTAGGTTCAAAACTTCCCAATCCTCCAGCAATAGCTATAACAGGCGCATGGAATTTTTTTCCTTTATTTGAAGTTACAATAAAACTACCATCCTCTTGTTTTTCTATAGTCTCCGCACGCTCACCAAGTGTAAATCCTGGTTCAAATTGCTTGATTTGTTCCATTAAATTATCCACCAAATCTCCAGCCAATACTTCTGGGAACCCCGGAATATCATAAATTGGTTTCTTTGGATATAATTCTGAAAGTTGTCCTCCCGGTTGTGGTAAGGCGTCCAAAATATGACATTTTAATTTTAATAATCCTGCTTCGAAAACGGCGAAAAGACCTGTTGGCCCGGCTCCTATAATAAGTATGTCTGTTTTAACCATTATGTATAAATTTTAACTTCTTTAATATTTATTTTTAATCTGCAAATGAAGGAATGATTTCAATTTCTAAATATGACTATTATCAGAGAATTTTATCCTTAATTGTTTTATTCATTATTTTTTAGCCCTTTGGTAATTTCGTTCATCCTTTGGACTTTTTCTTCAAAATTACCTTTTAGGGTTTTGCGGTATTCATTCAGGTTTTCGACCATTTTATTGATGTCTTCCGGAATTACCTCTTCGAAAAATTCCCTGAGCCTTTTGGCTGTTGTGGGCGATTTTCCGTTGGTCGAAATGGCAATTTTTACGTTTCCTTTGGTTACAATACCTCCCAAATAATAATCGCATAAATCTGGTGTATCGGCAATATTGCAAATCAAGTAACACTCTCGAGCAAGTTTATACACCCTTTTGTTGACTTCTAAATCATCTGTACAAGCAATAACCATATTGCGTTTCTTAAGCATTTTTTTCTTGAACTTCGATTGGGTCAGTTTTACCGAAGGATGTTTTTCGACTAATGCTTCCAACTCAGGAATGAACTTTGTCGCCACTACCTCAACATTGGCATTTGGACTGGATTTCAACATAAACGACAACTTTTCCAAACCTACATTGCCACCACCAACAATAAGTACATTGATGTTATGCAGTTTTAAAAAAATTGGGTATAATTCGTTTCTTTCCATTACAATTTCAATTCGGCAGTCACAAATTCCTCGTAAAAACCTTTTAATTTATTGCTCTCTTTAACGACTTCTCCAATTACAATAATTGCAGGAGATGCTAATTTACTTTCGGTAACGACTTCCTGAATCGTATCAATAGTTCCCACACCAATTTTTTCATTAGGCATTGTTCCGTTTTGAATAATCGCAACGGGGGTTTCTCCTTTGGATTCTTTTTGAAATAACTCCACAATTTGCTTCAGCTTGTTCATTCCCATCAAAATCACCACTGTTGCAGATGATTGTGCTGCGAGTGCAATATCATTAGACAAATTGCGATTGGAAGTGGTTCCTGTGATTACCCAAAAACTTTCGGAAATTCCTCTTTTGGTCAATGAAATTCCCTGATAAGCGGGAACTGCAATCGCCGATGAAATTCCGGGAACCACAAATGTAGGGATTCCAAAACTTTCTACGTAATCTATTTCTTCGCTTCCTCTTCCAAAAATAAATGGATCACCTCCTTTTAACCGAACCACATGACCGTAAGTAAGCGCATTGTCCACAATCAATTGATTGATTTGATCTTGCGAATATTCATGACATCCGGCTCTTTTCCCCACAAAAATTTTTATACAATCCTGCGAGGCATGCTTCATTATTTCCTCATTGGCCAAGGCATCATACAAAACCACATTGGCTTCAGCGAGCGCTTTTACGCCTTTGAGCGTAAGCAAGTCCGGGTCGCCGGGTCCTGCACCCACTAAAGTTACTTTGGGTTGTATGTTATTATTAAGCATTAGCTAAATCTTTGGCTCTGTATTTTTCTATTTCTTCAAAAAAGGAAATTCCTTCTTTAATATATTGTTTTGCAAAAGCTTCTGAAGGCTCTACTTGATTGATTTGATATACCAATTCTTTGAAAGAAGCTGTATTCAACTCGATTTTTTTGGTAGCTATGAAAACATTTTCAAACAAATCGATAATTCCAACGTGAGTGTTTGTTTTTTCGTTTTCAGAAAGCAACAATGCTTTTGCACCGTTTACAAATCCGGCGTAAGTATGATAAATTGCATTAGCCCATTTTCCTTCATCGATTGCTTCTTGAGCAAAAGTTAATTTTTCTTTAGCCTCAAATAATAAAGAAGCTACCAAATCAATTACAACTCCGGCACATTCTCCAACACCAACCGCTTTTACGTAATTATCAGCATTCCCCCAATCTACAAAATCGGCTTCGGTCAAATTGTTTGTATCAGACAACGGTTTTAGTATTTCGTAGAAATATTTCTCTCCTTTCGCATCATAATAATCAAGGAATTTTTGTCCGTTGGCATTAGCATCAAAATCATTTAAAATAGTACGCAATGCTTCTGGTCCTCTACGGCTTGGAATTTTGATTACCTTATCGGCAAAACGTCCTTCTCCGTTTCCTAATCTTCCTCCACCCAATAAAACCTGCAAAGCTGGAGCTACCAATTTTCCAGAGTTAATAGACATTCCTTGGAAACCAATCGCAGACATATTGTGTTGTCCGCAAGCGTTCATACAACCACTGATTTTGATTTCGATTTCGCGATTGTTTTTGTACTGAGGATATTCGGCATTGATTACTCTTTCCAATTCTTCGGCGATACCTGTACTGCTCGCGATTCCTAAGTTACAAGTATCTGTACCCGGACAAGCTGTGATATCGGCAGTTGAATTGTATCCCAAATCAACCATTCCTAATTTGGCTAATTCTTGGTAGAAGAAAGGTAAGTTTTCTTCTTTTACATGACGAATCACTATATTTTGACGCAATGAAAAACGCAATTCATTAGCAGCATAATTCTTGATTAAATCAGCTAATTGTCTGGCTTTGTCAATATAAAAATCTCCTAAAAGAATTTTAATTCCAATCGCAAAATACCCTTTTTGTTTTTGGGCAATAACATTAGATTCTTTCCAGGTTTCGTAAGCCGTAGTATCTTCGATGGTAACTTTTGGAGCTTCCAGCAATGGTTCCGGAATTGGGCCATCAAATGCTGTCGTATCTATTTCGTAAGTTTCAAAAGCGATTGCTTTTTGCTCTTGCTCAACTAATTCTAAAAATGCATCTTTTCCAAGTTCTTTTACCAAAAACTTCATACGTGCTTTCATTCTCTTAACACGCTCTCCGTATCTGTCAAACACACGGATGATTCCTTCTGCCGTTGGAATGATTTTATTAACCGGAATAAATTCTGAAAGCAATTCGGCGTGAGAAGGTTGTGAACCCAAACCTCCACCAAAAACTACTTTGAATCCGCGTTGACCATCCACAATTTTCGGGATAAATCCTAAATCGTGCAAATAACTCAAAGCAGTATCTTCGTCTGAAGACGAGAACGAAATTTTGAATTTACGTCCCATTTCCTGACAGATAGGATTTCTTAACAAATATTGAAACATGGCGTGAGCATAAGGCGTAACATCAAACGGTTCGTTTACATCGATTCCCGCCAACTCACTTCCTGTAATATTTCTAACGGTGTTACCACAAGCTTCACGCAAAGTAATATCGTCCTTAGCCAATTGTTCCCAAAGTTCCGGAGTTCTGTCCAAACTCACATAGTGAATCTGAATATCCTGACGTGTTGTGATGTGCAAACGTCCTGTAGAATATTCCTCAGACACATCTGTGATTCGTCTCAATTGCTCACCGCTTACTTTACCATAAGGCAATTTGATACGAATCATTTGCACGCCTTCCTGACGCTGACCGTAAATTCCACGTGCTAGACGAAGACTACGAAAACGCTCTTCATCGATATTCCCGCCACGAAATAACTGAATCTTTTTTGCTAATTCAATGATTTCTTTTTCAACTATCGGGTTTTCTATTCCTGTTCTGTAACTTTCCATTTTTTTGTCTAAAATTTAGGTTGCTCGTTTATGTTTTTTGATGACATTTTAACTATCAACTAAAAACCAAAAACTATCAACTATTTAATAAATCCAACCCCTGCCGTCGTGTTGGTAGCGGCATCTATTAATATAAAAGCTCCATTCGACTTGTTTTCTGTGTAGGCATCGAAATAGATAGCTTTACTCAATTTAATAGTCACTTCTCCAATTTCATTAATAGCCAATTGAGAAGCTGGAGTTGTTCCTGAATAATCCGTTGCAATAACATTTTTCACACTGTCAATTTTGGCCAAAACTCTGTTTGTGTTGTGTTGTACAAAATATTTTGCGCCAGCAACTAATTTTTTGCTGTCCATCCAGCAAACTGTTGTTTCGATTTCTTTTTCAACTTTAGGAAGTTCGTTTGATTTTACAATCATATCTCCCCTAGTCACATTGATGTCATTTTCCAATTCGATAGTAATTGACGAACCTGCAGTTGCTTCATCAAACTGTTTGTCAAAAAAGTGAATGTTGGTCACTTTTGATTCTGTCAAAGAAGGCAATACTGTAACGGCATCTCCCACTTTGATATTGTTTCCGGATAATTTTCCGGCATAACCTCTAAAATCGTGATATACTTCTGTTTTTGGACGAATAACTGTCTGAACCGGGAAACGCGCTTTTCCGTTTTCGTAAATATCTTTTGGTTCCAAAGCTTCTAAGTGTTCCAAAACCGTTTGCCCTGTGTACCAAGGCATATTCTCAGATTTATCGGCTACGTTTCCTCCATTGATAGCACTCAAAGGAATATAACTTACGTTTTGTTCTTTGTAAGCACTTTTAGCATTCAATGCTTGGAAATCGGCTTTGATTTTATTGAAAACTTCTTCCGAATAATCAACCAAGTCCATTTTGTTAATCGCAACAATCACGTCTTTTACTCTCAATAAATTATTGATAAAAAAGTGACGGTACGTTTGCTCAATCACTCCTTTACGAGCATCAATCAAAATGATAGACACTTGAGAAGTCGAAGCTCCTGTAACCATGTTACGAGTATATTCTACGTGTCCTGGAGTATCGGCAATGATGTAACTTTTTTTCGCAGTCGAAAAATAAATGTGCGCCACATCTATCGTAATTCCCTGTTCTCTTTCGGCAACCAAACCATCAGTAGCCAAAGAAAAATCAAGATAATCGTATCCTTTTTGTTTGCTGCTTTTTTCTATTGCTTCAATTTTATCTGTAGTCAATGATTTTGTATCATACAATAATCTTCCGATTAAAGTACTTTTCCCGTCATCTACGCTTCCTGCTGTTGCTATTTTTAAAACTTCCATTCTGTTTTTGTTTATTGTTTGTAGTTATTTGTTTGTGGTTTATAGCCATTAACTATAAACGAAAAACCATCAACTCTTAAAAGTATCCTTGTTGTTTTCTTTTTTCCATAGCAGCCTCAGAACGTTTGTCATCGATTCTGGCTCCTCTTTCAGAAATGGTCGAAGAACGAATTTCTCCAACTACTTCCTGGATAGTAGCCGCATACGATTCAACAGCGGCAGTACAACTCATATCTCCAACGGTTCTGAAGCGAACAATTCGTTCCTCGATTTGTTCGTCTTCTTCTTGGTACACAAAAGGAGAGTGTGACCAAATTAAACCGTCTCTCAAAAAAACTTTACGTTTATGCGAAAAATAAATGGATGGAATTTCTATTTGTTCTTGCTCAATATAACTCCAAACATCTAATTCTGTCCAGTTTGAAATTGGGAAAACACGAACATTTTGTCCAATTTCAATTTTTCCGTTCAATAAATCAAATAATTCAGGACGTTGGTTTTTTTCGTCCCATTGACCAAAATCATCACGAACAGAAAAAATACGTTCTTTGGCTCTTGCTTTTTCCTCATCACGACGTGCTCCACCAATACAAGCATCAAATTTGAATTCTTCGATAGCATCCAATAACGTAGTCGTTTGCAAGGTGTTTCTACTGGAATATTTTCCTGTTTCTTCAACCACTTTTCCTTCGTCTATCGCATCCTGCACATTACGAACGATTAATTCCAATCCCAATTCGGCAACCAATTTGTCTCTAAACTCAATTGTTTCAGGAAAATTATGTCCTGTATCTACGTGCAATAATGGAAAAGGAATTTTGGCAGGAAAAAATGCTTTTTGTGCCAAACGCACCAATGTAATAGAATCTTTACCGCCTGAGAAAAGCAAAACGGGTTTGTCAAATTGAGAAATTACTTCCCTGAATATGTAAATTGCTTCGCTTTCTAAAGCATTTGTTTTTAATACTGAACTCATTTTTTTAATTTAAAGATTAAATGATTGAAAAATTTAAAGATTCCAACAATCATTTATAATTCATAATTCATAATTTAAAATCACTTTTGGTGCAATCCACATTCTTTATGACTGGACTCCCACCACCATCTTCCTGCTCTGATGTCTTCTCCTTCTACAATAGCTCTGGTACAAGGTGCACAACCAATGCTTACAAATCCCTTTTTGTGTAAGGCATTTTGTGGCACATTATTCTCATCAATATATTTTTGAACGTCTTCCAAACTCCATTTCAACAACGGATTGAATTTGATGATATTAAAATGAGCATCATATTCAAAGGCGGCTAAACTATTTCTGTTTTCCGATTGTTCGGCTCGCAAACCTGTAATCCAAATTTCATTTCCTTTCAAGGCTTTTGTCAACGGAGCTACTTTTCGAATGAAACAACATTCTTTTCTGTTCTCCACCGATTCGTAAAAACTGTTCGGTCCTTTTTTATTCAACAAATTTTCCACGTCATTCGCATCTGGAAAATAGGCTTGAATTGCCACTTTGTATTTCTTAACCGTTTTATGAAAAACATCATAAGTTTCTTGAAACAATCTGCCGGTATCCAATGTAAAAATGGTAATTGGCAACTCATTTTTGGCAATTAAAGCTGTTATCACCTGATCTTCCTGACCAAAAGAAGTCGAAAAAACCACCTTCCCCTGATATTCATTAGCCAAAAATGACAAAGTTTCTTCAATTGAGAAACCTGCCGTTTTTTCCAATAAACTATTTGCTATCGCTGTGCTCATTTATTTTCTTTCTCTTTTTGATTTCAAAATCCATTACCCTATCGGGTTACTAGATTACTTTGCAAAAATAATACTTTTTTTTAAATTCAAAATTATTTTTAGATAAAATTTAATAGTTAAAATACAATGTCTGTCAGAGAGTTAGTTTCGATAACGATAATTTTACGCAACTCCAAGGTCTGATATTGTCATTCCGAGGAACGAGGAATCCCAACTAGTAATTCCAAAAAGTGAGTCGAATACTTTGTCGAGCTACTTACTTAGATACTTTCTTCGTCAGCATGACAAGCTTGAGGATTATTGGAATGTTGAAAACGGTCAAGAGTAGGATCCAGACACGAGCAATAGCGAACTACCTAATAAATTCACAAAATGCGATTTCTCGTGCCTCGAAATGACAAACTAATAACCTGAGTTCGATTATTACTGTTTTTTTTTATGATTATAAAAAAGCCAAATCTCTCTCATTAGCCCCGATAATAGTGGAAATCCTTTTTGTTTTTTCTTTAAAAACAAAAAGATTGCAACGGATAGCGGGAACAATGTTTCCTGAAAAACCAAATGTTTCTGCTCCAAAAAACAATAATCGAACTCCGATTTATAAGCCGATTATAACTTAATTTAGAAATTGAACTGTGCCTGCAACCTCAACAAATTTCCTTGTTGTCTATTATCCGGAAGCACACTGTCTTCAAATGTTCGGTCGGCAATTACCCATTCGGCAGTAAATTCGAATGCTTTAAAAGGTTGCCACTCTACGCCTAATTCGTAATCTCTAACCACGTAACTTCGAGCATCTTTTTCGAATTTTTTTCCACCGTCATAATATTGAAACTTAGCAAAAGGATACAATAAATGATGCTTGGCTAAATTCACATCCCATTTGTAATTCAGAGTGATATAACCTCCATTCAAATCGGTAACTTCAATGGTATTATCGTTTTTATTATACCGTGGCCCTTTTCCAAAATTATATTCGGTTTGGATTCCGAATGGTTTTGGATATAAAACAAAAGAAGCACCAATTCTTTCATCGGTTACGTATTTTGGATTACTGAAATCAGTGATTACTCCCGGGGATATTTCACTGGTAAAAGCCCATTTACCGGTATAAGCCTGGATTCCGGGTTCTATTATTTGGTCACCTATTACAAATGGATACGTAAATCGTGTTACTACGTGCAAATTCCTATTTCCTTCAGATTTATTTGAAGTCTGACCGTTGTAAACCCCAAAAGCAAATGCACCATAATCCCCCGAACCTTTATATCCATCCTTTACAAGCATGTCAAAACGTTCTCTAATTTCGCTAGGAGCCCAATAGAAAAACACACCCAAATCTCTTTCATTTGCCACAGCACTATTAAAACCATCATTGCGATCCAATGTCAAACGGTTTTGACTTGATTGCAAATTCTCAAATCCATAAGGCACTTTACTTTGACCGACTCTAACCCGATATTCTCTTTTTTTATCAAAAGACAAATCAAAATAAGCATCTCTCAATTGGGCAAAATTATTGACCCCGCTGGAAGGTGAACTAGCAAAATCAGGTTGAAAATAAAAATATAAATTTGGCAAAATTTGACCTGAAAATACCAATCGGGCACGGCGTATAAAAAAACCGTTATTCGATTCTGCATCGGGATCAGTTGAAGTTGTCCCCCAGGATTTGTCGCATTGATCACAAGAAACTCTGTCGTTTGTAGAAAACAATCCGTTGTATCTTACCTGAACATAACCTCTGAAGGAAATCTTTCGGTACCAAGCGACTTTTTCAGCAGCTTCTACTTTTTCCCGCTGCGCTTGATCTTTCGAATTAATAGAGTCCATAATGCGAATGACCTCTTTCTTAATTTCCTCCTTATTTTTGGCACTATTAGTCCCATTGTTTATATCTTGAGCATTAACGACGAAGGAAACAAGAAGTAAACTTGTAAATAACACTTTTTTCATATTCAGTCAGTTATTTAATTTTTTTCAAAATTGTCATTACTTTAAACCAACATTACCAAGAAATAAAATAGTAAGAATTATTTTTTTAGAATACATAGCAATAAATATACGTATTTATTTTCAAATCAAGATATTAAGACTTTTTTTTACATACTAACTTACAAATCGTGATTCTGTATTAGGATTTTTATTGAAGAAAATACCATTTAGAAATACAAAAAAGACGATTCCACTGAACTAAATCAATGAAATGGTCTTTTTTATGTTTTTTTTCTAATAAAAAATAAAATAATCTAAATGAAGTACTTAAAACGCTTCTTCAAAAAGGTTACCTCTTTTGTTAAAAAGCAATATCAGCAAGAGTGTTACTTTCCAAAACTTTGAGTGTATTATCTCTGACCTCAGTCATTAAGCGTCTTGCGGCACAGGTAGTTTCGTCATCACAATCATCACATTTTTCATAAAAATTATGACTCGCACACGGCAGCAAAGCGATTGGCCCCTCGAGGATGCGATAAACTTTGGCCATATTGATGTCTTTTGGGTCTTTTATCAAATAATAACCACCGCCTTTTCCTTTTTTGGCACCCAAAAACCCTGAGTTTCTGAGCAATAACAAAATACTTTCCAAAAACTTGATCGAAATATGTTCATTTTTAGCAATTTCAGCAATTTGAACAGGTGTATTATCTTTTTGACGAGCCAAAAAGGTAAGTGCTTTTATTCCGTATTTTGTTTTCTTTGAAAGCATTATGATTTTAGATTTTGGATTAACGATTGTAGATTTATGATTTTTAGGAATCGAAAATTATTACAAAAATATTTTTTTTGATTGAATGAAAGTAAACACCCTAATTAACTATAAAATAATAATTCCATTATGGATTCATTTCAAAATCTTTTAGTGTTTTACCTTCTTTAAGCTTCCATTCCGTTTGTCCATTAGCACTTCTACCCATCACGATAGCAGCTGCTGTAGATGGGCTACTAAATATATAATCTTCTGTAAATTCATAATAATCCTGTTTATCAACTAGAATTTTAGCATCAATAAGCTTTTGTCTATTATTCACAAGATTTGAACTCAAAGAATTAGTTGTTACATGTGCTGCTTTTGAACCCTTAAACACTAAAAAACCATCTGACGTTGGTTCTCCTTGTCCATCCGCACCTCTTACAGCTTTTATAAAGAAAAAATCTTGCTTTTGCTTTGTCTTAAATACTCTTTTTTCATCAAATACTTTATGCCCCAAAGTATTCACTAATATTTTCACGTAACCTATAAACTCTTCCATTTCAGCCCTATCAGATTCTGAAATTGAAGATTGTGTAGGAGTTATTGAATTTTCAACTTTATATCTTTTAGCGCTTACAGCGATATCATGTAATCGGTTTTCTAGATATTTAATGTGAGCCTTATTTAGATTATCATCTTTAGAAATAAAAACAATTGCTTCATTCCAAAATTCTTTTCCACTTAGATGCTGCTTTAACCTATTAAAAACAGATTCTGCTTCTCCAATATAAACCAAATCGTCATTCTCATCGTCTTTACCAAAAAGCAAATAAATACCAGTATTATTCAAATCATACCTATCCGAACAGTCTTTAATTTTAATTCGAGGAATTTTATAAGCTTTCCCAGTCCAATTAGAAAGTTCACAACTCATTCGACCATTTGAATCTCCATCAATTAAAAAAATTTTTATAGTCTTTCCGTGTGCCATACCATTAATTTAAAAAACTAAGATAATACTTTAATTTATTATCCGATTAATCTATTGACTAAAATCCATTAAAGAATCTTTATAGTAACAAAAACAAAACCCACGGTTGAAACCGTGGGCTATTTTGAAATTCTAAATCTTTAAGAAAGTGCTTGATTCAAATCGGCAATTACATCTTCAACAGTTTCTATTCCTACCGAAACACGCACCAAACCATCAGTAATGCTTACTGCCAAACGTTCTTCAACAGTCAATTTACTGTGTGTTGTTGATGCTGGATGTGTTACAATCGTTCTTGTATCACCCAAATTTGGCGAAAGCGAACATAATTTTATTTTATCCAAAAATGCTCTTCCCGCTTCGATTCCGCCCTTGATTTCAAAAGCAACAATATTTCCTCCTAATTTCATTTGCTTTTTAGCAATTTCATATTGCGGATGCGATTTCAGGAACGGATATTTCACGCTGTTTACATTTGGATGATTTTCTAAAAATTCAGCAACTTTCAATGCATTTTCGCAATGTCTCTCGACACGGATTGCCAAAGTCTCCAAACTTTTCGATAATACCCAAGCATTAAATGGTGATAATGAAGGCCCTGTAAGTCTAGAAAACAAGTAAATATCTTTTATCAAATCTTCATTTCCAACGGTGATTCCTCCCAACACTCTTCCTTGTCCGTCAATCAATTTGGTTGCAGAATGCACTACCAAATGCGCCCCCCATTTTATCGGTTGCTGAATGTACGGAGTCGCAAAACAGTTGTCGATAATCAAAATCAGATTGTGTTTTTTGGCGATAGCTCCCAACAATTCCAAATCAATAATATCAACAGCTGGATTTGTTGGCGATTCCGCAAAAAGTATCTTCGTATTTGGTTTTATAAAACTCTCAATCGTTTCTGGTTTGTTAAGATCGAAATAAGAAGTTTCGATACCCCACTTCGGAAAATAATTCATAAACAAAGAATGAGTCGCCCCAAAAACACTGCCTGCAGAAACGATATGATCCCCTGATTTTAGCAAGGCCGCAAAAGTAGAATAAATCGCCGCCATACCCGATGCAAATGCAAAACCTGCCTCGGCACCTTCCATTTTGCAAATCTTTTCTATAAATTCGTTGGTGTTTGGATTGCTGTATCGGCTGTAAATATTTCTGTCTTTTTCGTCAGCAAAAGAAGCGCGCATATCTTCGGCATCTTCAAAAACAAAACTCGATGTTATGTACAAGGGCACTGAATGCTCCAAATATTGTGTTCTCTCGATTTGACTACGGATGGCTTGGGTTTCAAAACCACATTCTTGTTCGCTCATTGTCTTTTTTGTTTGTTGTTTTTAGTTTTTAGTTTATGGTGTCTCTTAGATTTTGGCTAATTCTACTCCATTCAAAACTACTTTATAATGTATCGTTGCTGTTGGCTCTACCGTTTTGGAAACCGAGCAATATTTATCAAATGATAATTGCGCTGCTTTTGCCGCTTTGTCTTCCTTGATGTTTCCTTCTAGAGAAAAAACCACATAAATATTTTTGAATGGTTTTGCCTCGCCCACTTGCACGCGTTCACCTTCAACCTCTGCTTTGAAAGAGGTGATTTCCTGGCGCTGTTTCTTTAAAATCGAAATCATGTCGATTCCGCTGCAACCTGCTACTCCCATCAATACCAATTCCATAGGGCTTGGCCCCATATCATTTCCTCCAAAATCTGGACGCGCATCTACATTTACTATATGTCCACGTTCGTTTTTTAATTCAAAATGGAAATTTTCGTTTACTCTGTCTAATGTTATTTTCATGGTTTGTTTTTTTAATCTAATTCAAAAATATTAAATCAAATGTCTTATTTACCGTAAAGTACACAAAGAATTACGCGAAGTTCGCAAAGCTTTGTGTCCCTTGCGTAATTCTTTGTGTACTTTGCGGTTAAAATTTATAGCTCCAAAAATCTAAATTCTGAAATCTTAAATCCCTACCCTTTATCCGATAATCTCAAAATATCACCAAAAACACCTCTCGCCGTTACTGCTGATCCCGCACCAGCTCCTTGAATCACGATTGGTCTGTCTCCATAAGATTCTGTATAAATTTCGAAGAACGAATCAGAACCTTTCAATCCGCCCAAAGCAGTTTCTTTTGGCACCGAAACCAGTTTTACTTCCAGATTTCCTTTGTCATTTTGTAAATCTCCTGACAATTCTCCAATATATCGTAACACATGATTTGGTTCTTGCTCTGCTTTTATTTTATCATAAATAGGATCAAATTCTTTCAATTTATTTAAGAAATCAGAAACATCTCCTTCACGCAAATGCTCTGGAATAAGATTTTGAATCGAAATTTCTTCAAATTCATTCTGTAAATCCAATTCTCTCGCCAATATCAATAATTTTCTTCCAACATCATTTCCACAAAGGTCTTCTCTGGGATCCGGTTCAGTGTAACCGTTGTCGATGGCTTCTTTTAGTATTACGCTAAAAGGGACATCTTTTGCAGAGAAATTATTGAACAAATAACTCAAAGTTCCCGAGAAAACTCCTTTTATCTTGGTAATATTTTCACCCGAAAGGTGCAATAATTTTATAGTGTCAATTAATGGCAAACCGGCACCAACATTGGTTTCATACAAATAAGTCTTTTGATTGGCTTCTAATACCTCTCTCAACTCTTTGTAAAACGAATAACTCAAAGTATTCGCCACTTTATTAGACGAAATCAAATCGAAACTATTCTCAGCCAATTTGATATAATTCTCAACAAATGATGTACTTGCCGAGTTATCAATCGCAATTAAATTCTCTAGATGATTATTATTTGCGTAAGCGATAACATCATCAATTGTATAGGAAATTCCATTAGTCTGAATTTCATTTTTCCAGTTTGGAGAAACTCCGTCTTTATTCAAAAGAATATTTTTGGAATTGGCAATTGCAAAAACATTCAGTTTGATTCCTTTGCGTTTTTCAATAGCATTTGCTGATTCCAATATTTGGTTAATCAACGTTCCTCCTACCAATCCGTGACCGAAAATTGCAATATTTATTTTCTTGGAAACCCCAAAAATCTCGCCATGAATCACATTTAAAGCTCTATGCAACTCTGATTTTTTCACCACCAAACTCACGTTTTTACCCGTAACCGTGTTGTTAAAAAGAATCGGAACGATTTTATTTTTGATTAACGCTGTGTAAGGTTTATGAAAGGTACTCAAATCCTGGCCAATAATCGAAATCACCGAAACATTATCGGTAACCGTAATTTTATTAACGTCTTTTGAATAAAAGTCATTTTCAAATTCTCGTTCCAATTCAATCATCGCGCGAGTAGCTTTGTCTGCATCAACCACAATCCCAATTCCTCTTTCGGACGAACCTTGCGAAATGATACTAACGCTAATTTCGTTGTCGCCCATCACTTTAAAAATACGGGCATCAACGCCTGTTTTTCCTAATAATCCTCTTCCTTCCAGATTTACCAAAGCCACGTTTTCAAGAACCGAAAGTGTTTTGATTCCTTCTTTATTTGGATTTGATGTTATTAATGTTCCTTGATTTTCGTGATTGAAAGTATTCAAAATACGAAGCGGAATATTTTTTTCCAACAAAGGAATAATTGTCTTTGCATGTAAAATAGTTGCGCCAAAGTTGGCCAACTCATTCGCTTCATTAAATGTCAAATGATCAATTTTTTTGGCATCCAAAACCAAATCAGGGTTGGCTGTGTAAATTCCGTCGACGTGTGTGTAATTTTGAAGTTCCGTCGCATCCAAATAATTTGCCAGTAACGAAGCCGTGTAATTACTTCCGTTTCTCCCCAATGTTGTTGCTTCATTTTTGCTATTGGAACCAATAAAGCCAGTAACAATATTTACCGTTTCTCCATTATGTTCCTTGAAATAAGCTACTACATTTTTCTTCGAAAGCTGTTCAACTGGCTGTGCATCACCATAATTAGAATCTGTTTTTATCAATTCTCTCGTGTCGGCAAAATTGGCTTTGATACCATTTTTTATCAAAATAGCCGTAAGCAATTTAGCCGAAATCAACTCTCCTTTGGAAAGCACTTCGTCTTTAATTTTTATGCTATAATCTCCAATCAAGCTAACACCCTCAAAAAGTTTTTCTAGTTTATTAAACTCTTCTGATAAATCGACATCATTATAAACGTCTTGCTGGTATTTTTTAAAATTCCCAAAAGGTGTTCTAAAATCCTCGTTTTTGGCTGCCAAAGCCAATATATCCTCCAATTCGTTTGTTGCATTTCCGCGTGCCGAAACTACGACTGCAATCTGCTCCCCTTTGGTTACTTTCCCTTCAATAATCGCTACGACCTTATTGATTCCGTCTCCGTTTGACAAAGACTTTCCTCCAAATTTTAATATTTTCATATCTAATATATTTTTTAGCTTAAAATATTCCTTCAAGCAAATTGTCCAATTGTTTATATTCAATCAGGAAAGCATCGTGTCCGTGAATGGAATCAATTTCCTGAAAAGTTATGTTCTTTTTGTGTGCTTTTAATGTTTCGTAGGTTTCTTTATTTTCACTTATCGTAAAAAACAAATCCGAATTGATTCCAATAATATGAATATCGGCCTCGATTTGTGACGCCACAGCAAGGAAAGATTCCCTGTTTCTGGCTATATCTATTGTTTTCAGCAACTGATTCATCAACTTGTATGCCGAAAGCTGAAAACGTTTTTGCAATTTTTTGCCGTGATGATTCAACCAACTTTCGATATTAAAAACAGCCAATTCTTCATTGGTAGTTCGGTCAAATCTCGCTTTGAAAGACTCTGGTGTTCTATAGCACAACATGGCATGAATACGGGCATCTTCAATTGGCTTTGCCGAATTATTCAAAATTTGTTCTTGCAGAAAACAGTTGGCAATTAACCAATCTGTAGATTTCCAATCAGTTGCAATCGGGATTAAATGTTTGGTCAGTTTTGGAGCCAATGCAGCAATTTCCCAAGCAATTCCTCCTCCTACAGACCCTCCGATAATAGCATACAATTGATTAACATGAAGTTCTTTTAATCCTTCTAGAAAAAGTCGTGCCACATCACGAGCTGTAAAATCCAAATAGTTTTCGATAATTGTACCGTCAAAACCATTTCCGGGTACGTTAAAAGCAAGTATGGTGTATTTATTGGTATCTATTGTTCTGTTTTCTCCAATCAAAACATTCCACCATCCTTTTAATCCTACGACCTGAGAATTTCCTGTCAAGGCGTGATTTACCAAAACGATAGGTGCAGAATGTAATGCAGGACCAAAAACGTCATAACTCAAATTGAGCGTAGCATAAAAAGCACCACTTTCGGTAGTGAAATTTTGTATTGTAATTGTGCTTGGTTTATTTTCCAATTTCAAATCTTTTTGATTTTTTGATTTGTACCTGGAAATATTATGAAGAAAGCTAGAAAACTCGAATGAATTCTTTGTGTTATCTTTCCACGTTTGGCGTGGTAGAATGCAGCACCTTCTTCGATAAATCGAAGGGTTGCTAAGGCTTCATCGGGTCTAATCCCTCTACCTTTCTTTATAACATTTCAATACGTTTCTGAACTTAAAGGTGCAAATTAACTACAATTTTATGAAACAACCAAATTAATATTTGAGTCAACCTTTAAACAATAGTTATTCATCAATTAAAAAATTGCCAAGAATTGCACTAATTCTCACGGGTTTATTTCTTTTCAAAAGAGAATATTCCGTGTTTTTATTCCGTGCAATTCGTGGCAAATAATTTGTACCCTGTATTTCTTATGGTACTTATATTATGACTTAAATAAAAAGAGTGTCATTTTCTTTAGAGTACATGTGAAACAATAAAGATCCTTTACCTTTTTTTCCTTTCAAATCGAAATTTTTGTCGATATGAAATCTTGGGTGATTCAATTCTTTGATAGGGTTAAAAGTTTCAATTTTTATTAGTTTCAAAATTGATTTTTTTAACAACTCTACTCTGCTTGTGATATATGTTATAGTTTTCATGATACTTTCTTTTTGTAATTAATATTTTCTGTGGCTTATAGCTTAAATGTTTTACAACATTTTGTTTTCTTATGCACAACGAGTTTTGTCTAAAAAAATCAATTGTGCGCTTTATAATTTGACCTGACAATAATGAAACTTCGACCGGCACTGAAACTTCATTGTCTTGGCGAGAATCATACTTGATTTCTGGTTCATTCTTTTTTGCGCTTTTGAACTCATAATTTCTCTTTTTTAATTGTTATTAATTCTATTCAACTTTTATACTCTTACTTTCATTCTGAAAAAGGCCTGAAAAACAAAAAACCCTTTTAGATACGCATCCAAAAGGGTTCAAGTTATATAACAAACTTATACTTTTGGAATCAGCAAATACAAACACACACCATGGCATAGTCACGCTTCATCTTCTGTTTCGCCTTGCAAATGGTAACCTTAATTGTGTAGTGTTGTTTCATTGTTAATCTTAATTCTTATTTTACTTCTTCTTATTGTTTCTTTAACATTTTAATATCAAAAAAAAACCTCCCATTATGTTGGGAGGTTTTGCTATATATTTTTTAATTTAAAATAAAGCTATACACCTCCCCTACAGGTTTTCACCTGAATGGCTTTTTTTGACATATTGCAAAGGTTAAATTTCATTTTTTTTGTCTTTTCTAATTCTGTTGAGCAAATATCGAAACTTTTTTTCAAAAATCCTAATCCGAAACATAAATTTAATGATAAAGATACAAATACTTAAAATCAAAAAACCTAATTATCAATAATTTACAAAACTAAAAGTTATAAATTTAACAAATTGTTGTGTTTGTTCAACAAAATATTATTCTTTAACAGTCGAAAAAAAACAATAAAATAAACCTGAAATAGCAATCTGACATATAATTTAATTAAGAATTTACTTTTTACACTACAAAAAACGCCCAAAACTAAGCACTAACTGAACTTTGTTCTCCATAATAATTAAAAATTGGTCTCAAAATATCAGATAGCTGATTGAATTCAATCAGATAGGCATCATGCCCGTGAATAGACTGAATTTGATGATAAAATACATTTAACTTTTTAGCGCTCAATTCCCTATACGTTTTGCGCGTTTCTTCAGCAATAAACAAATAATCGGTATCGACGGTAATTAAATGAATATTTGCCTCAATCTCATTAGCCACTGTTAGAAAATCGGGTCTGTTTCGTGTGATGTCATTTGTTTTGAGCAAATGGTTCATCAACTTATAAGCGGCCAAGCGGTATCTATTTTTTAATTTAACCCCATGATCCAGCAACCAATTTTCTATCTGCAAAGTAGACAATTCATCCAGTTTGCTTCTCCTGAACCTTTGATTCACATATTCGGGTGTTCTGTACAGCAATGTCGCGTGCAAACGCGCGTCAACAATAGGATCATCTGAGTGATTCAAAATTTGATCCTGAATCAAAACGTTGGCAATAACCCAATCTGTGGCTTTCCAGTCGGTAGCAATTGGAATCAGATTATCAATTTTATCAGGATGTAAAGCTGCCATTTCCCACGTTATTGCCCCACCAAGACTTCCTCCAATTACCGCAAAAACATGTTTTACTTTCAAATGTAATAATCCTTCCCAAAAAATTCGGGCTATGTCACGAATTGTATAATCTTTATAATTATCAATCAAATTATCTAGATCACCATCAAATCCATTTCCGGGAATATTGAATGCGATGACTGTAAAATAATCAGTATCAATTACTTTTTTCTCTCCTACAATTCCGTTCCACCAACCATTTTTGGCGGTAACATTTGAATTCCCCGTCAAAGAATGATTCACAACCACGATTGGCGCACTGCCGAGAGGCTGCCCAAAAACCTGATAAAACAACGGAAGATACGACTTCTGCTTACCGGTTTCCAAATCAAAATTAAAGAGATCTATTTTTTGTAAATTTTCCATTTCGAATATTTTTAAGGTTATTTTTTTAAAAACTGCCTTAGATAATTAACCAAATCACAAAGGCAGTTTAACTAACAAAACCAAAAACTAACTTATACTAAATGAGGCGACTTAATAGTCTCAAAAACTGATTTCAAATCAGCTTTTAAATCCTCAATATCTTCTAATCCTACTGAAAGTCTGATTAAATCTTTGGTCACCCCAGTCGCAATTTGTTCCTCATCTGACAACTGTTGATGCGTGGTGCTCGCCGGATGGATGATTAATGATTTGGTGTCTCCAATATTGGCTAATAAAGAAAACAACTTGGTGTTATCAGCTACTTTTTTGGCGGCTTCAAAACCAGCTTTAAGACCAAAAGTAACAACGCCGCTTTGTCCTTTTGGCAAATATTTTTGAACCAAATCATTATATTTGCTGGATTTCAGACCAGGATAATTGACCCAAGCGACTTCTTCCTGTTGCTCCAGCCACTGTGACAAAGCCAACGCATTTTGACTATGTCTGTTGATACGAACTTCTAAAGTTTCTAATCCCTGAATGATTTGAAAAGCATTAAACGGACTCAAAGCGGCGCCAAAATCTCGCAATCCTTCAATTCGGGCTTTGGCAATAAAAGCGGCATTCCCCAATGCTTCATGGTAAACCAAACCATGATATCCCGCTGAAGGTTCCGTAAACTCCGGAAATTTTCCATTGCTCCAATCAAATTTTCCTGCATCAATAATAACACCTCCCAACGAGGTTCCGTTACCGGAAATATATTTAGTTAAAGAATGAATCACGATATCTGCTCCGTATTCAATTGGATTCAATAAATAAGGAGATGCCACAGTATTGTCTACAATAAAAGGCACTTTGAAAGTTTTGGCTTCTTCAGAAATTGCTTTCAGGTCAAGTACATCCAATTTTGGATTTCCCAAACTTTCAACAAAAAAAGCTCTAGTATTTTCTTTGGCAGCTTTTGCGAAATTTTTAGGATCTGTCGGATCAATAAATGTAGTTGTGATACCCAATCTTGGTAATGTAACTTTCAACAAATTATACGTTCCTCCGTACAAGCTATTTGAAGCAACAATATGATCCCCAGCTTTTAACAACACCAACAAAGCTGTTGTAATTGCCGCTGTTCCAGAAGCGGTTACCACTGCTCCAATTCCACCTTCGAGTGCCGCCAATCGTTGTTCCAGAATATCATTGGTTGGATTATTCAGCCTGGTGTAAATAAACCCTGCTTCTGCAAGTCCAAATAAATTGGCTGCATGATCTGAATTGTTAAACACATACGAAGAAGTCTGATAAATTGGTACAGCTCTTGTTCCTCCAGTTTTAGTTACGTCGTGTCCTGCGTGTAAAGCGTTTGTTGCAAATTTTTGTGTGCTCATGATTGTAAATTTTTAAATGTTATTAATTTTTTTTATGATGTTTTTAAAATTTTATGTATTCGAAAGAATGAAAAAAGCCCTTTTGGAACGGTTACCAAAAGGGCTTATAGTTTAAACTATTACGGAATTAAATCCTCCTCTTTTGGCAATAACAATATGGGATGCACATAGACATCATACAACAACACATCATTATCGTTACCATTATTTTCATTTTATTTCTATCTTAATAATTTTACAAAAAAAGACCTCTACCATTGGCAGAGGTTCTTATTGATGTATTTTTTGAAATTACACAATAGTTTACTCTGCGGAAATTTTCCACATCATACAACACATATTGTACATTATATTTTTCACTTCGTTTTTTTTGTTGGAGCAAAAGTGCAAACTATTTTTTAAACCACCAAGCAAAATTCAAATTATTTTTTATAAACTCTATAGAATTAGTAGTGTTTGTTAAATTCCTCTTAATTAAATCAAAAAAAACAAAAGAATAATTTGCAATTCAAAATGGTTTCATACCTTTGCACGCGAAAACAAGAGGAAAAATTTGGACTGATTGCAACCTCTTCATAATGAACTAGATTCATTATGGATGCTGAAAATTTTTCAGCAGAAAAAAAATGCTAAAGCAGAAACTCTCCTTTAGCCTTTTCCTGCAATTTCCTTCCTCGATTAATATTTAAAATTTATAATTATTATGGCTTATTTATTTACGTCAGAATCTGTAAGTGAAGGACACCCAGACAAAGTTGCGGATCAAATCTCGGATGCGTTAATCGATAACTTTTTGGCATTTGACGCTGAATCAAAAGTAGCCTGTGAAACTTTGGTTACCACAGGTCAGGTAATATTGGCAGGGGAAGTTAAATCGAATACCTACCTAGACGTACAACAAATTGCTCGTGAAGTAATTCGCAAAATTGGATATACAAAAAGTGAATATATGTTTGAAGCAAATTCTTGCGGTATTCTTTCTGCTATCCATGAACAATCTGCAGATATCAATCAAGGTGTTGACAGAGCAAGCAAAGAAGAACAAGGTGCTGGTGACCAAGGTATGATGTTTGGTTACGCAACCAATGAGACTGAGAACTATATGCCTTTGGCTCTTGATTTATCTCATAAATTATTGCAGGAATTAGCAATTTTGAGAAGAGAAAACAAAGAAATCACTTATTTACGTCCAGATGCAAAATCTCAGGTTACACTAGAATACAGCGATGATAACAAACCTACACGTATTGATGCTATCGTAATTTCGACACAACATGATGATTTTGACGAAGAGAATACAATGCTTGCCAAAATCAAAAAAGACATTGTAGAAATATTGATTCCTAGAATCATTGCAAAAAATCCTGAGCACGCTCATTTATTCAATGATAAAATCCAATACCATATCAACCCAACTGGTAAATTCGTAATTGGAGGACCACACGGAGATACTGGATTGACAGGTAGAAAAATCATTGTTGACACTTACGGTGGTAAAGGAGCTCACGGTGGTGGTGCTTTCTCCGGAAAAGACCCTAGTAAAGTAGACAGAAGTGCTGCTTATGCAACACGCCATATTGCAAAAAACCTTGTTGCAGCCGGAGTTGCCGACGAAGTTTTGGTACAGGTATCTTATGCAATCGGGGTTGCAAAACCAATGGGAATTTTCATTGAAACCTACGGAACTTCAAAAGTAAATTTGACAAACGGTGAAATAGCCAAAAAAGTAGAATCAATTTTTGATATGCGTCCTTACTTCATCGAACAACGTTTAAAACTAAGAAACCCAATCTATAGCGAAACTGCTGCTTACGGCCACATGGGACGTACTCCAGAAACAGTGACAAAAACATTCTCTGCTCCTGGTGGTTTGTCTAAAACAGTAACTGTTGATTTATTTACCTGGGAGAAATTAGACTTTGTAGATCAAATAAAAACTGCTTTCGGTTTATAAAAACCAAAAATCAAGCATAAAAAAACCATTCGTTCTGAATGGTTTTTTTATGCGCTATTTTGAATGAAAAAATTTAATCAACTCCGAAAATTACCATTCATTTACTTTATTCGCATCCATTTTAATAAAAATAAACAGCAAAATAGTAAATCCCCATAAACCAGACCCCCCATAGGAAAAGAAAGGCAACGGCACACCAATGGTTGGAAATACACCAACAACCATTGCTATATTTACAAAAAAATGGGTAAACAATATACCAGCAACACAATAACCATATACCCTGCTAAATTTTGTTTTTTGTCTTTCGGCTAAATAAATTACTCGGAGAAACAAACCTGTAAACAAAGCAATTACAACTAATGAGCCAACAAAACCCCATTCTTCACCAACCGTTGTAAAAATATAATCGGTATGTTGCTCGGGCACAAACCCCCCTTTGGTTTGAGTCCCCTCAAGAAATCCTTTTCCTAACCACCCACCGGATCCAATAGCAATTTCAGATTGATTGGTATTGTATCCTATCCCTTTCATATCAACCTCTTTCCCGAGTAATATATTAAAACGATCACGATGATGTTGCTTGAACACATGGGTAAAAACATAATTTACAGATAATACAAAACCAGAAATTATCGCAAAAAGCATGGTACTCAATACTATATTTCTATCACCAATTCTAGATCTGTAATGTACCAAAACTATAACCAACAGCGCTATTAAAATAACATACTCAGGCTCTAAAACCAATGTTAACATAAAAATCAATATGGTCAAAAAACCTGTCCACACATACCAGGATGGCAATCCTTCTCTAAACAAAACAATAATAAAAATACTGTATATCAAGGCACTTCCAGGGTCGGGTTGCGGTAAGATGAGCATAACTGGCAAGAAAACAATTGCCAACGCCTGCACCTGTCGATTCATTTCTTTTAAATTAATCTGAGTATCACTAAGATATTTTGCCAAAGCCAAAGAAGTAGCTGCTTTTGCAAACTCTGAAGGCTGCAATGTAAAACTCCCAAATGCGTACCAACAACGTTGTCCGGCAATAGTTTTACCAAAAGCAAATAACCCCAACAGGGATACCAAAGAAATGACAAATATAATACTGGCGTATTTTTCATAAAATTTGCCATCTATATATAAGAGAACAAAAATCAAAGGAACGGATAAAGCAATAAAAATGGCTTGCTTTTCATAAGTACCTTCTGTAGAAGACAATGAAGATGAATATATATTCAACCAACCTAAAAACACAAGTGCTATATAGATAATGATACATACCCAATCAATATTGTTTGACAAACTTTGATTTTTCATTTGAATATGAATATTTATATTTTCGTTTTGGTTGAATCGATTTTTTTTGCAGCCGCCTTAACTTTGCTTTGCGTAATAGAATCCTGAAGTATCAATTGTTTTTTTACCTCATCAGAAAGTCCCCCCAATATGGCGTATCGGCTTTGTAAACTCGTATTTAACACTCTCGTTTCCAAATCGGTTCTTGTGATTTTTTTTCTTAGGTATTTTTCAATCATTAAACTCGCAATGGGACCGGCAATTGTAGCACCAAAACCTCCATTTTCTACCAATACTGCAATGGCAATTTTAGGATCATCTTTTGGAGCAAAAGCAACAAAGATAGAGTGATCTTTCAACTTAACACGTTTCCCATCGATTTTGGTGAAATTTTCCGCAGTTCCAGTCTTACCGCATATATCGATTCCTTCAACCCGTAATGCAAAAGCCGTCCCCCTATTATAAACGTCAAAAAGTCCGCTTATCATTGGAGGAAAATATTTTGGATCAATAGTTGTAACATGTTTTGTTGTAAACTTGGAATCAATTTTCTCCCCTTTTATCTTTTTAATGATATGAGGCGTATAATAATAACCGTGATTTGCAACAGCAGACATCATATTTGCCAATTGGATTGGAGTAGCCAACACCTCTCCTTGACCGATGGCATTGGATATAATCGTTTTCCCGCTATAGCCCCATCCCGGATACATTCGTTTATAGGTTTTTGACGTAGGAATCTTTCCTCTTCTACCTGTTGGCAAATCGTAACCCATAAAATCTCCGAGTCCAAAACTTTTAACATGATTACTCCAAACATCTACAGCGTAAGGTGTACTCTTATATCTCGCCATTTCTCTCAAATACGCATTTGAAAAATAAGCATTACAGGATTTGAAAATCCCCGTATGCAAATCCAAATTACCACCACCGCAATGACATTTTTGAAAACGACCCGGTGCATAATAAAAACCATGATGACAGGCAAAAGTGGTTTCTTCACCAATGACACCTTCCTGTAATCCGACAAGACCTGTCATTATTTTAAATGGAGAACCCGGTGGATACTCGGCTAGTAATCCTCTATCATAAAGTGGCTTCGCAATCGAATCATGATACAATTTGGTATAATTCCTAGATCGCTGTCTTCCAACTAAAATTCCCGGATCATAAGACGGGGCGGTAACAAGAGCCAAAATTTCACCAGTTTTGGGCTCGATGGCAACAATCCCACCTCGCTTATTGACCATTAATTGTTCACCGTATTTTTGAATTTCAGCATCAATAGTAAGATTTATATCTTCCCCTTGAACAGCAATAGTGTCATATTTCCCATCTTTGTACGATCCTATTTCTCTATTGAATTTGTCTTTCTGAAAGTATTTAACTCCTTTTATACCACGAAGAATCTTTTCATAACTCTCCTCAACTCCTTGTTTCCCGATTAAATCCCCACTTTTATAATAATGGTTTTTCTCGATAAGTTTATCATTTACTTGCGTTATAAATCCAAAAACATTGGCTCCATAATCTACTTCATAATCACGTAAGGAACGTTTTTGAAAATAGAAACCTTCAAATTTTCTTATTTTTTCCTGAAAAGCCGCAAATTCGGTTTTATTCAATTGCGCTAAAAAAACAGAAGGCAACCTCGGACTGTACACTTTGGCTTTTTCTATTCTTTTGATAAAATCCTCTTTAGTAATATTCAACAGTTTACAAAATTCAAGCGTATCTGTGTTGTGAAGTTCCCGAGGAATCACCATGATGTCATAGGAAGGTTGATTGGCAACCAATAACACTCCATTCCTATCATAAATATAACCCCTCTCTGGGTAATCATATTCAATTTTTATAGCGTTATTTTCAGATTTTAATTTAAACGAATCATCGATAATCTGCAGATAAAAAACACGTATGATTAACAAAGATGCCCCAATAATAATTAAAGCCGGCAGCAAAATCTTTCTCATTTTTATCTTTTATTAGGCTTTATTAAATAAATAAGAATAATACAGACCAAAATTGTAAACACTGTACTTAAAAGCGTCCTAAGCAAAACATCAAAAAAGAATGTAATTTGAAAAGATTCTAACAAGAATAAAGCGATATGATGAGTTGAAACGGCTAATAATATAAACGTAAATCGTTCTGGAGTCAATACATCATTTAGTTTAATCGTCTGGTATTCGTAACTGACTCCAAATGAAAATTTGAAAAAATAAGGTCTTAAATAAGCCAAAAGAACACAGGCTGTCGCATGCACACCTCCCGAATTACAAAATAAATCCACGATTAAGCCAAGAAAAAAACTAGCTAAAAGTAAATTTGATTTATTTCCGTTTACTGGATAAAGAATGATAAAAAGAATGTAAGGGAATGCACTTACATAACCCCAAAAATTCATATTATTAAAAACTAGAATTTGTAAAGCCAATAAGAGTACAAAACGAAAAATGTTCACCAATAACGTGCTATTCATCTTTTTCTCGATTTTCTAAATTTCTAATTTCTTCACTGTTTTCAGTCTTAATAATGTATACATGACCCAAATTAGTCATATCATTAAATAGCTTAACATTGATAGTATAATAATGTGTCTTCTCTGAAATGTAAATTTTGTCGATTGTTCCAATACCAATATTTTCAGGAAAAATTACTGATTGTCCACCTGTAACAATTGTATCACCTTTTCGAATAGCTGCCAATCGCGGAACATCGGTCAATTGAACAAATCCTGTATTTTTACCATCCCAACTTAAAGTTCCGAAATGATCAGAATGTTTAATCTTTGCGTTTATCTGTGATTTAACATTCAGAATACTGATTACTGTTGAATAATTAGTTGATACATTATCGATTATACCGACAACTCCCAAACTGTTGATAACTCCCATATCAGATTTAACTCCTTGTTTTGCTCCCGAATTCAAAGTTAAATAATTCTCATATACATTATAAGAGTTGTGAATCACTTTGGAAACAACAATATCTTTTGGCAAAACCCCTTTAAGACTATCCAAATTAGGAATCTTGGAAGTATCCTGTGTTTTGAAAAGTAAACTCTTCAGGTTTGCATTTTCCCGAGCGAGTTCATCGTTTTGTTCTTTCAAATGAAGATATTCTTCAAAAGAATTAATCCTTTCATACACACCTCCACTTAGAAAGTTGGCAGAACTGATAATTTTACTCCTGTGAAAAGAATGAGACTGTATAGTTAAGGACAACGCAATACCCAAAAGCAGCAAAAACAGTAACCGATTACTGTTTTTTATTATAAATGAGAATATTTGCTGCATTGTATAAAATTAAAATTTTAAAAATCAAATTTAAAAAAACCAAATTCCAAATTACTTGGACTTTTGCCGGAATTTGGAATTTGTTTGTTTTATTATTTTATAAGGATATTTTTAAATTTCGAAATGTTCTTAAGAGCCATCCCTGTCCCTCTAACTACAGCTCTCAAAGGATCTTCGGCAATATAAACTGGCAAATCGGTCTTTTGTGAAATTCTCTTATCAAGTCCTCTCAACATAGAACCTCCACCTGCAAGATAAATACCGGTATTATAAATATCGGCGGCCAACTCTGGAGGTGTTTGTGATAACGTCTCCATAACCGCATCTTCAATTCGCTGGATGGATTTATCCAATGCTTTTGCAATTTCTCTGTAAGATACCTCAACCTGTTTTGGTTTTCCAGTCAATAAATCTCGACCTTGAACCGACATATCATCTGGAGGAGTTTCCAAATCTTCGATAGCTGCACCAATTTGAATCTTTATTTTTTCGGCAGTACTTTCTCCAACAAATAAATTATGTTGGGTACGCATATAATAAACGATATCATTGGTAAAAACATCTCCTGCAATTTTTACAGATTTGTCACAAACAATACCGCCTAAGGCAATAACTGCAATTTCTGTAGTTCCACCACCTATATCAACAATCATATTTCCTTTTGGCTGCATAATATCAATACCGATACCAATTGCTGCCGCCATAGGTTCGTGTATCAAGTAAACCTCTTTACCGTTTACTCTCTCACAAGACTCTTTTACCGCTCTCATCTCTACTTCGGTAATACCAGAAGGAATACAAACTACCATTCTCAAAGCAGGTGTAAACATCTTCTTTTTCAATGCTGGTATGCTCTTGATAAACATACTAATCATTTTCTCGGATGCATCGAAATCGGCGATTACACCATCCTTTAGAGGTCTAATAGTCTTAATATTTTCATGCGTCTTTCCTTGCATCATATTGGCTTCCTTACCTACAGCGATAATTTTGCCAGATATTCTATCACGCGCAACTATAGACGGACTGTCAATTACGACTTTGTCATTGTGGATGATTAAAGTGTTTGCTGTACCAAGGTCTATCGCAATATCCTCGGTCATGAAATCAAAAAATCCCATATTCCTCTTAAGGGTTAAAAAGTTATAAATAAATTACGCACAAAGTTAAACAAATTAATGTTTAAAATGACGTGTTCCTGTAAATACCATAGCAAGATTGTTTTCGTTGCAATAATTGATACTCAATTCATCCTTGATAGATCCTCCAGGCTGAATTACAGCTGTCACTCCAGCTTCTTTTGCAAGTTGTACGCAATCCGGGAAAGGAAAAAATGCATCGCTGGCCATTGAAGCTCCTTCTAGACTAAATCCAAAAGATTTCGCTTTCTCTACAGCTTGCATCAGGGCATCTACTCGAGATGTTTGCCCTGTTCCTGAAGAAATCAAAGTTCCATTTTTTGCAAAAACAATCGTATTTGACTTAGTATTCTTACACACTTTGGAAGCAAAAATCAAATCTTCAATTTCCTGTTCCGTTGGTGTTTTTGTAGTAACGGTTTTTAGGTCTGCTTTAGTATCCGTAATGTTATTTCTTTCTTGAATAAGCAACCCGTTCAAACAAGTTCTTACCTGTTTTTGAGGCAATTCAACCTCATTTTGAATTAAAATAATTCTGTTTTTCTTTTCCTGTAAAATAGCAATTGCCTCTACATCATAAGCTGGAGCAATCACAACCTCGCAGAACAATTTGTTTATTTCGGTAGCTGTTTCAACATCTATTTTGGCATTGGCAATTAATACTCCTCCAAAAGCAGATGTAGGATCACAGGCCAAAGCCACATTATAAGCCTCGCAAATCGTTTTTCTCGTTGCTAAACCACAGGCATTATTGTGTTTCAAAATTGCGAATGTTGGTCCGTCAGTCTTAAATTCATGAATTAAGTTTACCGCTGCATCAACATCAAGTAAATTGTTATAAGATAATTCTTTTCCGTGAACTTTGGTAAACATTGCGTCAAAGTCTCCAAAGAAAAATCCTTTTTGATGTGGATTTTCTCCATATCTCAAAACTTGTCCATTATCAATACTTGCTTTGTAAATGGTTTCATCTGTATTGAAATAATTAAAGATAGCTCCATCATAGTGCGATGATACGTGGAAAGCTTTGGTTGCCAATAATTTTCTATCAGCCAAAGTTGTCGCTCCATCCTGAGCTGAAATAATATCCAAAAACATGCTGTATTGATCCATAGACGGAACGATTACAGTATCCTTAAAGTTTTTGGCAGCAGCACGAATCAAAGAAATTCCGCCGATGTCAATTTTTTCGATAATATCTTCTTCACTGGCTCCTGAAGCCACAGTTTTTTCAAATGGATATAAGTCAACAATTACCAAATCAATTTGCGGAATATTGTATTCTTGCATTTGCTGTACATCACTTTCGTTGTCCTGACGATTCAAAATTCCTCCAAAAACCTTTGGATGTAATGTTTTTACTCGACCTCCCAAAATTGACGGATAAGAAGTAACATCTTCAACTGGTATAACTGGAATCCCTAAATTCTTAATAAATTCTTCGGTTCCTCCTGTCGAATAAAAAACCACATTCTGTTCGTGTAGTTTTCTTACAATTGGTTCAAGACCATCTTTTGAAAAGACTGAAATTAATGCTGATTGGATTTTTTTTGTTGTGCTCATTTAGTAGTTATAATTTTAAAGCGCAAAAATAGTTTTTTTTGACAATATAATTCAATAAAAAATTATGTAACAATCTCATAAAAAAACACACCAATCGTTACATCTGCTTTTCTAAGTTTTGAAACCGCTACAACGAAATTAATTCTTGTTAAAATAAAAAAAGTGGTTCCTGACAACCGAATTTTGAATACTTTTCGGAAGAAATAAAAAGAATAATTTTACAATAACGTAAATTCAGAAAATATGATTGTTTACCTAAGATTATTAAAAGAGAGTTTTGGCTTTGCCATGAATGCTCTACGCAGCAATAAATTAAGAACGTTGCTTTCGTTATTGGGTGTTACTATCGGTATATTCTCTATCATCGCGGTATTGGCAGCTGTAGATTCTTTAGATAGAAAAATCTCTGATGAATTAAGCAGTCTAGACAAAAACACTATTTATTTAATGAAATTTTCTTTTGGCCCATCGGATATCCCCCAATGGAAAAGAGAACAATTCCCTAATGTAAAATACACTGAATATGTTTACCTGAAAAATACAATGACCCATACTGAACAATTGGGATACCAAATATTTACCAAAAGAGAAACCATAAAATACGAATCCAACACGGTAAGCGATGTAAATATTGTTCCCATATCACATGAGTTTATTGATATTCAAGGATTGAAATTCGAGAAAGGACGATTTTATAATGAATCCGAAGCCAATTCTGGTGCACCCGTAATTGTTCTTGGTTACGAAATTGCGAAATCTCTTTTTGGAGATTCAGAACCACTTGGTAAAAAAGTAAGATTGTATGGTCAAAAATTTATTGTTATTGGTGTATTGAAAAAAGAGGGCTCTTCAATTGGGGAAACTAATGACACTGCTGCAATTATACCGGTTAATTTTGTGAGAAGACTATACGGCGACAACAATCCAAATTTGACAAACGTTATCATATTCAAACCCGAAAAAGGGGTGGATATGGAAGAATACAAAAGTGAAATATCCCAAAAGCTGAGAAATTTCAGAGGCCTCAAAGCTGGCGAAATTGATAATTTCTTTATTAATGTTTTCAGCGGATTCCTGGACCTCATCGACAACATTATAGGCCAAATGAATATGGTGGGATGGATTATCAGCGGATTTTCTTTATTAGTTGGAGGATTTGGTATTGCCAATATTATGTTTGTATCCGTAAAAGAAAGAACAAATTTAATTGGAATTCAAAAATCATTGGGCGCAAAAAATCGCTTCATATTATTGCAGTTTTTATTCGAAGCGATAATACTTTCAGTTTTGGGAGGAATAATTGGTTTAATTATGGTTTGGGCAATTGCTATGATTTTATCCAAAGTATTGGATTTTGAATTTGTATTGGGACTTGGAAACATTCTTTTGGGAACGGGACTTGCCGCAATAATCGGACTTATTTCTGGAATTCTTCCCGCCATTAGTGCATCCAAATTAGATCCTGTTGAAGCCATCAGAACCGGGATGTAACAACATTTTTTCAAATAAATCATTAAACATATAAGTCATATAAGCTTTTAATTTGAATAAAATAAAGCAAAACAAATAGTTCATTTAAGTAAAGTCGCTTAAACGTTTTCAACTTATATTTTCTTTTTTCACCACTTATTTGACAATCTAACTTAAAAAAAACTCAAATAACTTATATGTTAAATCAACAACAGCATTTTATCAAATACATTCTTAAACATACTAAGTCATATAAGTTCTTCATTTGAATAAAATCAAGCAAAATAAATGGTTCATGTAAGCAAAGTCATTTAAACATTTTTAACTTATATTTCCTTTTTTACGACTTATTTGACAATTAACTTTAAAAAAACTAACATGACTTATATGCTTTTTCATATTTAAGGAAAGCACTTTTTTGTTATTTAATTGTAAATTTTGAGAACAAAAAATAATTAGGTATTTTTGGTTAGCAGACCTATTTAACTAAAAAATAAATAAATGAGCTTTAACCTTAAAAATGTCGATACAGTCGAATCTATCACCAGAGAAGATTTTAAAAAAAATTATTTAGACAAAAAAAAACCTTTAATCATAAAAGGCTTGACTAAAGACTGGCCTGCAAGAGAAAAATGGTCCACCGATTATTTCAAAGAAATAGCCGGCGATATTGAGGTAAAACTGGTTGACAATTCCAAAGCCGACCCAAGCAAAGTAATCAATGCATCTGTTGGCAGCATGAAATTTGGAGAGTATCTTGATTTAATAAAAAGAGAGCCTACAGATTTACGTATTTTTTTCTTCAATCTTTTCAAACACAGACCTGAGCTGGTCAATGATGTAAAAGTTCCCAAAGACTTGATGGGAGGTTTTATCGAGAGCATGCCTGCCATGTTTTTTGGAGGTTCAAATGCAATCACATTTCTGCATTATGATATCGACTTGCCACATCTTTTTCATACTCATTTTGGAGGCCGAAAACACATTATATTATTTGACAACAAATGGAAAAAAAGACTGTATTGCATTCCCAATACAACTTATGCCCTGGAAGATTATGATGTTGCCAATCCTGATTTTGAGAAATTTCCCGCTCTAAAAGGAGTTGAGGGATATGAAGTTTTTCTGGAGCATGGAGACACCTTGTTTATGCCAACTGGGATGTGGCACTGGATGCGCTATATAGACGGTTCTTTCTCGTTGACACTTCGCGCATGGGATAAATCCATAATCCGAAAAACAGCAAGTATTTGGAGTCTATTCATGCATGGCGCTGTTGATAGTGGCATAAAAGTTATCTTCAGGGAACGTTATGCCAATTGGCGCGAAAAATTGGTTTTTAAAATAGCCGAAAAAGAACTTCGGAAAAACAGACCGAATTAATACTAAAACAAAAAATCCCGATTTTACTCGGGATTTTGTTTGTTTATCTAATTTCATTATTCTGAATCAAATCAATATATAAGTTAATCTTATCTTTCAATTCTTTTCTAGGCGTGATAAAATCCAAGAAACCGTGCTCTAAAAGGAATTCGGCAGTTTGAAACCCTTCCGGCAAATCCTTACCTGTAGTATCTCTTACCACACGAGGTCCTGCAAAACCAATCAAAGCTCCGGGTTCAGATATATTGATATCTCCCAACATTGCATAAGAAGCTGTTGTTCCTCCGGTGGTCGGATCAGTACAAAGCGAAATATAAGGAAGTTTTGCCTCGGCCAATTGCGCCAATTTTACAGATGTTTTTGCCAATTGCATCAGCGAATAAGCCGCTTCCATCATTCTAGCACCACCGGATTTGGAAATCATAACAAAAGGCAATCTGTTCTTGATTGCATGGTCAATTCCTCTGGCAATTTTTTCTCCAACAACTGCTCCCATAGAACCACCAATAAAGGCAAAATCCATACAGCAAATTACTAGTTCTCTTCCTTTGGATTTACCAACTCCAGTACGAACTGCATCTTTTAGCTGGGTTTTATCCATTACCTCTTTTAGTCGGTCTGAATATTTTTTGGTGTCAACAAAATGCAATGGATCTTTGGAAGTCATGTTTTTGTCCAACTCAACAAACTCATTGTTGTCAAATAAAATATCAAAATAGGCTTCACTTCCAATTCTGACATGGAAACCATCTTCAGGGCTTACAAACAGATTGCGTGCCAATTCTTCGGCATCAATAATTTTCCCTGTAGGTGATTTGTACCAAAGCCCTTTCGGGATATCCATTTTATCTTCGGTCGCCGTCGTGATTCCTTTTTCTTTTCTTTTAAACCAAGCCATATTATATAATTATGAATTATAAATTATGAATTACAAGTTGAACTTGTAATTCATAATTCGTAATTTGAAATTTATAGTGTATTCACATTATTCAAATCAGCAAATGCCTGCTCCAATCTTGCATTGAAAGTTACTTCTCCTTCACGCAACCATTTTCTTGGATCATAGAATTTTTTGTTTGGAGCATCGGCACCAGTAGGGTTACCAATTTGTGTTTTAAGGTAATCAATGTTACCTACCATAAAATCACGAATACCTTCTGTAAATGCAAATTGCAAATCAGTATCAATGTTCATTTTTACAACTCCGTAGCTAATTCCTTCTCTGATTTCTTCCAAAGTAGAACCTGATCCTCCGTGAAAAACAAAATCAACTGGATTGTGTCCTGTATTGAATTTATTTTGTACGTAATCTTGAGAATTTTTTAAGATTTTTGGAGTCAACTTCACGTTTCCTGGTTTGTAAACACCATGAACATTTCCAAAAGAAGCTGCAATTGTAAATCTTGGGCTTACTTTTGATAATTCTTCATAAGCATAAGATACTTCAGAAGGTTGAGTGTATAATTTTGAGCTGTCTACATCTGAGTTGTCTACACCGTCCTCTTCACCACCAGTGATTCCAAGTTCGATTTCAAGGGTCATTCCCATTTTGCTCATTCTTTCAAGGTAACCTTTACAGATTTCGATATTTTCTTCGATTGGTTCTTCAGATAAATCAATCATGTGAGAAGAGAACAATGGTTTTCCTGTTTCTGCAAAATGCTTTTCTGATGCGTCTAATAGTCCATCAATCCAAGGCAATAATTTTTTTGCACAATGGTCAGTATGCAAAATAACTGTTGCTCCATAAGCTTCAGCTAATGTATGAATATGTTTTGCTCCTGCAATACCACCAGCGATAGCGGCTTTTTCTCCAGCATTTGAAAGTCCTTTTCCAGCGACAAACTGTGCTCCACCGTTTGAAAATTGTATAATAACTGGTGCCTTTAATTTTGCTGCTGTTTCCAATACCCCATTAATAGTATCTGATCCAACAACGTTTACTGCAGGAAGAGCAAATCCCTTTTCTTTTGCATAATTGAAAATCTCTTGTACTTGATCTCCTGTAGCCACTCCTGGTTTAATATTGTGTGCCATAGTAATTTCTATTTTAATTGTTTTTTAAATTTCTAGATTTCGATTTGCAAAAATAAGAATTAATTAGCACTTAGAAAGGGTAATTGATACCAAAATTAAATACTGAATTTGCAAAATTATATTGTGTAAACCATCTTTTATCAATTTCTAAGGCAGGATTGTATGTTTTGAACCCCACATCTGCTCTAACCGCAAAAAAACCTAAATCATACCGAATACCAAATCCGGATCCCAAAGCTATTTCTTTTAAATCTTCAACCGAATTAAACTTTGCCGGTTCATACTTTACGGCATCAAAAGCATTCCAGATATTTCCTGCATCAACAAAAAGGGCGCCATTCCATTTTCCTGTAATGATAAATCGGTATTCCCCACTCATGGCAATTTTCATATTGGCCTCGTTAAAATCATTGGAAAACGAACTACTACCGGGTCCTAAATTATAAGGTTGCCACGCCCTGTTATCATTGGCTCCTCCGGCATAATAACTCTTTGAAAAAGGAATAGTATTTGAATTACCATAAGGTATGGCAATACCAAAGAAAGTTCTCATGGCAAAAACACTGGTTTTGCCAACACTCCAGTGTTTAATAAAATCAAATTCTGTTTTTATATATTCTGAATATTCCAAATTGAAAATTTCATAGTTCCCATTGGCATTTTTTGGAATGTTTGAAACATTCGAAATCAAGGACAACATAGTTCCCGCCGATTCAATTTTGGTTCTAAAAGTATAAAAACTATTGTCCTGCAAGTCTTTCTTACTGGTTTTAGTAAAACTAAAATTAGTTGCCAGAATAAAGTCATTATCGGTAAGCCTTATTCTTTGCTGTTCAATATTACTTACATCCTGATACTCCTGATCATCTGGTCTCAAAACGGTCTTTCCAGTTAAAACATCCTTGGTAAAACCCGAAGTACCACTTTCGATAATCAAATTATTATGTTCGTCAATATATGTCGGATTTGTATTGTACGTTTTCCCGATATCATTTAGCGCATCGTAGGAACTGGTATAAACATGAAAATAATTTTCGGGATTTAAATTACGTACGTACTGAAAATTTAATAGGTCAAATTTTGTCGTTGTATTGAATTTTGGTGTCCAGTTATAAGAGAATGATCCCGTAAAATTTTCTTTATCCAATCCGATATTGGTTTGCTTCGAAAGCCCTAAACTAACCACCGTGGATGGTATCATACTCTTCGGAATTATTTTTTCCGTTTTTACAGGAAATAGAATTCGGGGAAAATTTAATTTGGCATCTACACCATATTCCGACACATTAAAAAAACTATCATTGGATTTTGCAATATCATTGGAAGCACCAATATTCCCCCTTGCCGAAAGCTCTAAGGTCTCTGCTCCATTAAAAACATTTCGTACTGTTTCTGTAACACTACCGGTAATCCCAAAATCTTCTATATTGGAATGAGTTACATCCAAAGTATAACCAAAACTGTATTTTTTCCTTGGACTCAAATAAATTTTGGCAACCAAAGATTCCCTCAAAGTATCTCTTTTGTCAACCACATATTGCACCGTTGGGTAATTGAATATCTTTAAATTATTCAGATACCGAGTTGTCAGAACCGTTTTATTATCATTAAAAAGCCCCCCTTTTGAAAGAAAAACTGCGTCAGTTATGGCATGTGGATTGTATTTTATTTTTTCAAATCCATACAAATTCATATTATTATAGGTAACGCTGTCTTTAATTGACAAATCGTGACGCTCTGCCTTATAATCTGTATAGATTTTTATCTCACTAATTTTATACAACTTAAAAGGTTCCGTTTTTGTCGAGTCATTTTCCTGATAGGAATAATTACCAACATTCAATATTACACTGGCTTTGTCTTTCTTATTAATTGTATCAATATCAAAAGTCACATAATTTGCTTGAAAGCGAAAAGCACCATTATTTCTAAAAAGCGTTGTTATTCTATTTTTTTCACCTTCAAAATCTTCTGTCTTATACTGCTTTCCAGGAACAATTAAAGAGGGTGCCGTTTTATAAATAGAATCCAAAACTGGTGTTTGTATAACCGTTCTTAGCGAATCAATAAAATAAGGATTACCAGTGGTTAAATTATATTTCAACTCTCCGCGTTTGGGAGTCAAAGAGTCTTTTTCATAAGTGGCATTGACATTGAAATAACCTTTGTTAAAATAATAACTTTTAAGCCGTGCCAATGACTTTCTTGCCTTTACAGTATCCAAAATTACAGGAGCTTCTCCCGTTTCTTTCAAAAAATTATGAATCCCAAGATACCAAAAGGATTTCCGCAGTCCTTGAACCTGCTTTGCCGAAAGCCATTTTACTTCCCTATCATATTTCTTTTTATTGTTTAAATATTTTAAATTAAAAGTTGAATCGGGATTTGGGTTTGCCAAATTATAAATATTCAGCAACATTCTGTACCCAAGCACAGAACTGTTGGGCTGTTGGTACAATTGCTCATATACCGTGGGATTCTTAAGTAACTTTCCGTTTTCGAAAATTTCGTTTTTAACCAGAAGTTGTTTTCTCGCTGGCACTCTCTTTTCTGCATTACAGGCATACAAAAGAATACTAATTAGGATAAATAATGATATTTTTGCAAAATTCTTTTTCTTCACTAAAAATAACAATTGCCCAAAAAATTCAGCAAATTGCTTTTTTATTTTAAAGGAAGAAAAAAAATTATTCATGAGGCGACTCTTGTTATAAACTATTAAATTCAAAAATACATCTTTTTATGCTTAGTAAAAACCAAATAAAGCTTATATCTAGTTTACACCAAAAAAAACATCGTCAAGCTAATCAATTGTTTTTTGCCGAGGGCGTAAAAGTAATTCAAGAATTAGTAAAATCAAATTTTGAACTAGAACATCTTTACACAACCAAAGAAGATTTTAACGATGTAGCCCAAAACAAAAGAATCGTTATTACGGAAAATGAATTAAATAAAATCAGTGCCTTATCCACTCCAAATACTTGTTTGGCGGTTTTCAAAATTCCTTTGGAAAGCAAAATCATAGAATCCGGACTAGTTCTTGCCCTCGATTCCATCCGTGATCCCGGCAATTTGGGTACAATACTCCGATTATGCGATTGGTTCGGAATCCAGCAATTAATATGCTCAAAAGAAACTGTTGATATTTACAACCCAAAAGTAGTTCAGGCCACAATGGGTTCGATTGCGAGAGTAAATGTCAATTATATTGATTTAGAAACTTTCATAAAAGAAACTAAATTACCTGTTTTTGGAACCTTTATGGACAGTCAAAACATTTACAAAACCACTTTGCCACAAGAAGGCATTATCGTCATGGGAAATGAAGCCAATGGGATTTCCGAAAACATAGAAAAATTAATCAACCAAAGACTTACTATTCCTCGTTTTGGAAATATTCAAATCACCGAAAGCCTGAATGTGGCAACAGCCACAGCAATTATCCTAAGTGAATTCCGAAGATTAAATTAAGAAAATCTTTTTTTTTAATGAAAAGTAAAATTAATTAAAAACCCTCTTGATTTAAACGATTCAATATTTCCTGTCCAAGGACTGTTTGGATCTTTGTCTCGGATTAATTCATCATTTATTCCAAATTGCCCTCTTATGGAAGGTGAAAATATAAAGTATTCTGAAAAAATATCAATTCCAAAACCCAATTCATAATTGGCAGTCCATGATTTTACCCTAAATCGTTCATCAAGATTATCTTCTACGGACTTTGCATTACTGGAGAGATTCAAATTTGCAGAAACTCCCCCCAATAAATAAGGGCGAACATTTCCTGTTCGAAGTGAAGAAAATTTAAGCAATAACGGAAAATTGATATAAGTACTGTTTATCTCCCGAATAGCATCGCTTGGACTGTCAAAACCAACTGTTGGAGGGTAATGCAGCGTTCTGCTTCCATAATAAAGACCTGGCTCAAAACGCAAATCCAGATATTCCATCAATCTCAGATTTGTTACCAATCCAACATTGAATCCAACCGATTTATCAATCTGAATATCTGTCGAATACATAGGATTGGTTTCCATATATTTATAGTCAATTTTGAAATCATAAGAATTAAATCCTAAAAAGAAACCAAAATAAAGTCTTTTCTTTTGCCAATTTTCCAAGTTAATGATAGGGTCTTTACTGAAAATCCCTTTCGAATTTTGTGCAGTTCCCTTTATGGCAATACTCAATAGGATTAATACAATTATTTTTTTCATACTTATGCCTAATATTTTCAGTATTATTTCTTAGAAGCTGAGTAAATGGTCGCAACTCCAAAAGTTTGCGGTAAGGCTTCCACACTTATAAACCCAGTTTTCCTCAAAATATTGTTGAATGCTTCGCCATAAGGAAAAGAAGCCGCAGATTCAGACAAATAGCCATAAGCAACATTGTCTTTTGAGAATAGCTTCCCTATTAAAGGCAAAATGTTTTTGCTGTAAAAATTATACCCTTGTTTATAAGGCGTTTTTTCGGGCACGGATGTTTCCAAAACCACAAAAATTCCTCCAGGCTTCAAAACTCTTAAAATTTCAGACAATCCTTTCTCGAGATGCTCGAAATTCCGAACTCCAAATGCTACGGTTATAGCATCAAAAAAATTATCTTCAAAAGGAATATTTTCAGAATCACCCAAAACCATTTCAATAGTCTGAGACAATTTTTTTTCTTCAATTTTACTCTTTCCTATCTCGAGCATTCCCTCGGAAATGTCCAGTCCAATAATTTTTTTGGCTCCTGTTTGTGTCATAAGGATAGCCAGATCTCCTGTTCCTGTTGCAATATCCAATACATTTTCAGGTTGGGTTTTGGCCACCAATTGCAATACTTTTCTTCTCCATTTTACATCGATACCAAACGATATAACTCGGTTAAGGTTATCATAGTTCCCAGAAATGTTATCAAACATTTTAGCAACCTGTTCCTTTTTACTAAGTGAGGAGTCTTTATAAGGTGTGATTTCTTTTGGCATTTTTTTAATTTGTACAAATATAATCAAACTGAATCAACTATGAATGTGTTTTTATTTTTGACGCTTATTTTATTCAAATAATTGTTTTGGAATAAACTCCTTACAAAAAACGTAAATAAAATTAAAAATTAATCAAAATATCACTAAAAGTGGGTATTGTGGAAACTGTTTTTATTACTGAAGTTTGTACTTTAAAATTTAAATATTTTTTTAATGATTAAACGGGAATTAATGACCCAAATCAAATGGATGCTTCTTGCGCTATTTATTTCATTTGTTCTTGTATTAATTTTTGAAAGTACCGCCAGCGATGGCAGTATTTCATTAAAAGCGCAAAACACGTTCTTAGGATTAAATTTGTTTTTGGAAATTTTAATTTTCTTTGCCTTTAGTACCTTTGTGGTATTTGGTACTAAAGGCTTTTTTGAGTTGTACTCTCAAAAATCATCAAATTATATTGTCTTCTTTTCTGGGATAATATTGATATTTGTGATTTGTATATTATGTTATCAAATCTTAGTACAGGAATAGGTCATCCCGCTAATCATTAAAAAAAAAGCATCCTAATTTTAGGATGCTTTTTTTTTAAGGACAGGACACAAAACTAATTTTTGCAACCTGATGATATAACCCCAGAAGGACTAACTTGAAGTGTTGCTCCTGCTCCACAAGAAGCATTAGACAGATATTGAGCTACATTTTCGACATTTGAAGCTTTGTAAGAATAGGAAGGTTTTGAAATAGTACCCAAATCCAAACCAGTTACCGCGGTTAATGTTCCTCCCTTAACACAATTATCAAATTTCACACTTGTAGTTCCAGAACCTTCAGTCTTAGATCCCAAAATTGTTCCTACTTGTTCAAAATTACATTTCTCTACATAACAGGTAGTTCCTTTGTTTCCTGCCCCCAAACTAATAGCCGTTGACCCAAGAACACTAGTTTTGTAATAGCAGTTTACCAAGTGTAATTCAGCATTTCTCACTCTAGGCATTCTCATTTTACAACCTTCAGCCCAATAGCAGTTTTTAAAAGTCACGCTATATCTTCCATCCGCAGGAAAATCCTTAATACTAGATCCTATTAAATCTGAAAAACGGTGATCAGGAGAACCCCCTGTTCCTCCGGCGGTAGGCGTTTTTAAGTAACCAAATTTACACCAGGAAATCGTTATATTATCAGCAGCCCCTTTTATGTCAAAATTACCATCTATTCCATCTTGAAACTCACAATGGTCTACCCAAATATCAGTACCTTCCGAGGTAAGATTGTCCCTACCATCAACATCAAAAGCTCCCGGACCTTCAAAAATTAGATTTCGGATAATTACGTTCTTCGAGTTTGGTTTTATATATAGTATCCCAGAATTTGACGCTGACGTTGCAGCATCAGAAGCTGACGGAGGATTTGAAGTTACCGTTATCTTAGTATTTCTAAGTTTGGCTCCCGGAAGACCTATAATAGTTTTATTGTTCAACAAAACACTGGTGTATGGACAATCAATAACTCCGGATACTAAAATTACCGAATTAGAAACTGCTGTAGATGTCAGTGCCTTTTTTAACTCACTATAGTTCGTAACGGTTATTGTATTTGATGACGTTGGCACACCTCCTCCTGTAGCAGCAGCTCCAAATCCTTCTGGGCTGGACATACAATAATTTTGCGCCGAAATGTTTACTGCCATTTGTAAACATACTAGTAAGAATAAGATCTTTTTCATAAAATTTGGGCAATTAATCTTGAGACAATTACAACTGTGTAATCGATTGCACGAAAGTAGTTGTTTTGAATCAATATCAAAACAAAATATACAGAAATCTACCTAAAATCATTGAAATAATTTTGAACAAAACAAAACTGCTCAAAAATAAAATGAGACCATACTTTTAGAACAGCCTCATTTGATTATAATTTCAAAAAAAGATTTCCTTCAAAAACTATACCTTAACAAAAGTCTGATAGGTATAGGCATATTGGTGTTTATCGTCAATTGGATTGAACTCGGTTTCTATTTCTTTCCAATCATCAGAATTTATTTCAGGGAAAAAAGCATCAGCCTCAAAACTGTGATGCACTTTTGTAATTTCAAGTTTATCTGCATAAGGAAGTCCTAAACTATAAATTTCCCCTCCACCTATTATAAAAGATGTTTCATTTTCTGGACAAATGGCTATTGCTTTTTCAATACTTTCTGCAACAATACATCCCCCGGGATTGTAATCTTTGTTTCTAGTTACAACAACATGAGTCCTATTGGGAAGCGGTTTTGGGAAACTTTCAAAAGTTTTTCTTCCCATAATTATATAGTGTCCGGTAGTAAGGGCTTTGAACCTTTTAAAATCATTGGGCAAATGCCAAACTAATTCATTATTTTTTCCAAGGGCATTGTTTTCTGCTACTGCAGCAATCATTATAATCATAATTTCAAGGTCTATTAAGAATCTGTTTCTTCTATTTTGGATTGCAACTTAGCTATCTTTTTTTGTTGCAAAGCTACCAATCGTTCAATTTGATCTCTCTCCCAATTCTTATTCATAAATCGATCGGTGATAAACACTTTAATAAAATGCAAAACAAAAAAGAATGCCCACAAAGTTATCCCCCAAATACACCAGTGAATATTTAATCCCGAGTTAAAAAAATATGCTCCCGTAATCAAAAATATACTCGCCAACATAAAAAAAACAAAATGGTAATACAATCTTTTCTTTTGCTTTATTCTATTCCTAGCATACTCATATTGTTCGTGAAATTCTTTTTCCATGCTCTAATTTTTATCATAAAGGTAAAATTTATTTTTAAAAATCAATAAATTGCATCTTGAATATTTAATTGAAAATCGTTTTCTTTTTTTAAATCAAAATTTAAATGATTCTTTTTTTTTGGTTAAAATAAAAAATAGTGTTGTTTTTTGCTATTGTGCTAAAAATGAGGCATTTTATTAAAAACTTCAAAATATTTCATTTACTTTGCTACAACTTTAAAAATGAAATAGTTATGTCAATAAAAAAACAATTTATAAAAACCAAGCCTGTTTGTAAAGTCACTTTTTCAGTAGATGCAAAAGAGGCTAACCAAGTATCTGTAATTGGTGATTTTAATGATTGGAAAACAGAAGAAGGAACTTTAAGTAAATTGAAAAACGGAACTTTTAAAGGAACTTTCGAGTTAGCCAAAGATTCAGAATATGAGTTCAAATATTTTATCGACGGAGAATACGTAAACGAACCTGAAGCCGATTCTTTCAGATGGAACGATTTTGCAGGAACAGAAAATAGTGTACTGGCAGTATAACAATTATAAAAAATCCGCTTTCGAGCGGATTTTTTTTATTCTATACAGCAACACTCCCTTTGATTAGGGCATGTGGCTCATATCCCTCTAACGTAAAATCATCATAATCGAAATCGAAGATGTTTTTTACATTTGGATTTAAAATCATTTTTGGCAATGGTCTCGGTTCGCGACTAAGTTGTAACTCGAGTTGCTCAAAATGGTTATTGTATATGTGTGCATCTCCAAAAGTGTGAATAAATTCACCTACTTCGAGATCACAAACTTGTGCAATCATCATGGTTAATAATGCATACGAAGCAATATTAAAGGGAACTCCCAAAAAAATGTCGGCACTACGCTGGTACAATTGACATGAAAGCTTTCCTTTAGTTTCTCCTTTGGACTCATCTGGTGAAGCTACATAAAACTGAAAAAAAGCGTGACAAGGTGGCAAGGCTGCTTTGTTATTGGCAACATTTTCCTCAAACGACTTTGTGGTATCTGGCAATACGGATGGATTCCATGCCGAAACCAACATTCTTCTACTATTTGGATTGGTTTTTAATTCGGTGATAAGTTCACTAATTTGGTCAATTTCCTCACTATTCCAATTGCGCCATTGGTGCCCATAAACAGGCCCTAAATCACCATTGCTGTCTGCCCAAGCATCCCAGATTTTTACTCCGTTTTCCTGTAGGTATTTAATATTGGTATCTCCTTTAAGGAACCAAAGCAATTCATATATAATTGATTTCAGATGCAACTTTTTGGTAGTTAACATTGGAAAACCTTCACTCAAATCAAATCGCATTTGGTATCCAAATACACTTTTTGTCCCAGTTCCAGTACGATCTCCTTTTTGGCAACCGTTTGTCATAACATGTTGCACTAAATCTAGGTATTGTTTCATAGTGCTTTAAGCTTTAGGCTTTAAGCTTTAGGCGTTTTCCTAATGCTCAAAGCTTGATTTTTTTTATATTTTAGGCTTAAGCTTACAGCCTAATACCTATGGCTTATTGCCTTAAGATTATCTTTTGGAAATTTCATCACGGATTTTTGCCGCTTTTTCATAGTCTTCCTGCTCTACCGCCTGTTCCAGCAATTCGTTTAATTCCTGCAAAGTATGATTCGTATAAGTACTGCCAGATTCATTACTTTCAGCATTCCCAAAGGTCTCAGGATTACTCAAAATATCCTCCATTTCATTTGGTGTATCTGTTTCAAGTGGATTTGCCTTTAAGTAAATACCAGCTTTGTCCAAAATATTTTTGTAAGTAAAAATAGGTGCATTAAATCGAATCGCCAACGCGATAGCATCCGAAGTTCTGGCATCAATTATCTCTTCGATTTTGTCTCTTTCGCAAATAATACTGGAATAAAAAACGCCGTCTACCAATTTGTGAATAATCACTTGTTTCACTACAATATCAAATCGTTCAGCAAAATTCTTGAACAAATCATGAGTCAAAGGACGAGGCGGTTTAATTTCTTTCTCCAAAGCAATTGCAATAGATTGAGCTTCAAATGCCCCGATAACAATAGGTAATTTCCTTTCTCCGTCAACCTCATTCAAGATTAAAGCATAAGCGCCATTTTGAGTTTGACTGTATGAAATTCCTTTTATAGATAGTTTAACTAAGCTCATGTTGATATAATGGAAAGTACCAAGTACTCTATTAATTGTGTCTTTTTCCTTGTTTTAAATTTAGTGCAATTTTAATCAAAATATATGGAACAAAAAAGCTACCTAATACAAAGATACAATTATCTTATTTTTAGATAGCTTAATTACCAAGAGAAATTAGATCCTAAGATTGGTGTTCTTTGAAAGCTTTAAGTTTGGCCGTTAGCTGCGGTACAATTTCAAATGCATCACCAACTACACCGTAATCAGCAACTTTAAAGAAAGGAGCTTCAGGATCACTGTTAATCACCACTTTTACCTTTGAGGAGTTAATCCCTGCTATATGTTGTATGGCTCCGGAGATTCCGATAGCAATGTACAGATTGGTCGCTACAGGTTTTCCCGTTTGTCCTACGTGTTCTCCGTGAGGTCTCCATCCCAAATCTGAAACCGGTTTTGAACAAGCCGTTGCAGCTCCAAGAACTCCAGCCAATTCCTCGAGCATTCCCCAGTTCTCCGGTCCTTTTAGACCACGACCACCAGAAACTACAATATCGGCATCGGCAATAGACACTTTGCCAGAACTTTTTTCGACAGAAGCCACTTTTACCCCAAAATCAGCATCACCAATTGTTGGATTAAAATCTTCTTCCGTAGAGACGCGATTAATCGCGTCTGTACTTTCAAAAATACCGTACGTGTTTTTGGCAAGAGCCAATACCTTTACATCGGTATTAATTTCTGTTATATTAAAAGCTTTGTTTGAAAAAGCCGTTCTTTTTACTTGAAAAGGAGAAGTGCTAACCGGCAAACCAACAACATTTGAAGTGAAACCAGCCTCCAACGCAACTGCTACCAGTGGAGCCAAATAGATGCTATCTGTTGTAGACGACAATAAAACCAATTTGGCTGCTTCTTTCTGAGCCGCTTGTTTTATTACATCGGCATAAGCTTTGGCAGTAAAACTATTTAATTTATCATTGTTTACTTTTAAAACTTTATCGACACCATATTTCGACAATTCAGAAACATTTCCTGCATTTACAGTTACCGCGGTAACGGTTGTTCCTAATGATTCGGCTACTTTTTTGGCATAGGAAGCCAATTCCAATGCTACTTTTTTTAATTTTCCCTCTGCAGATTCTGCATATATTAATATTGACATGATGATTTTAGATTTTAGATTTTAGACTTGTAATTTTAGATTTTAGAACCAAACTAAAGATTTTAGATTTTTTTTGCCATCAGCAATCAAAAATCATTAATCTTCAATCGGCAATCCAATTCTTAAATCACTTTCGCTTCGTTGTGCAACAAATTAATTAATTCATCCAAATTATCTGCCGCAATCATTTTTACTGCCGATTTTGGAGCCGGTTTTTCATATTTTACAACTTTTGTATTTACAGCTGCATCTACCGATTCAAGGATTGTTAATGCTTTTGTTCTTGCAGTCATAATTCCTCTCATATTTGGGATGCGCAAATCTTTTTCCTCAACAATTCCTTTTTGTGTTCCAATGACGATTGGTAATGAAGTATTCACAGTTTCTTTCCCTCCGTCCATCTCGCGAACAGCAGTCACATTCGAACCATCAACAGTGACACCTATACATGAATTTATAAAATTATATCCCAAAATACCTGCAATCATTCCAGGAACCATTCCTCCATTGTAATCCAAGGATTCTTTCCCCGCAATTACAACATCATAACCACCATTTTTAACCACTTCGGCTAATTGTTTGGCCACAAAAAAACCATCTGCAGGATTAGCATTTACACGAATCGCTTCATTGGCACCTATTGCCAACGCTTTTCTCAAAGTAGGCTCCGTGTCTGGCCCTCCAACATTCACTACAGTAACTGTAGCCCCCTGCTGCTCTTGAAACCAAAGTGCGCGGGTTAGTCCAAATTCATCATTTGGGTTAATTACATATTGAACTCCACTGGTATCAAAATCAGCATCTCCGTTGGTGAAATTAATTTTTGAAGTAGTATCAGGAACGTGGCTGATGCAAACTAATATTTTCATACTTATATGTTTAAATTCTATTTTTTTCACTGACAAATGTAAAATAATAAATCGAATTATATAGTATGCATGCATAATATTATCAACAACTATTACGATTTCGTAAACTATAAAATAGCAATATAACCTTTAAACAAAATTATTTTAAACAACAAAGACTAATTTGTGATTTAATCCGTTATATCATTCAATAAACAATAAAACAACCAATTTTGGTATCACAAAACATCAATCTCAAACTCATGTCCTGGCAAGGATAATAGCTAAATCCTTCTTATTATCACGATTTTTTCTGAACAGTCCACAGAAAGATTCAGCGAAAAGCCTAAAATGGCTTCAGAAAAATACAATAGAACAAAACCTTGTTATTTTAAGGGAATTTATGCTTTTAAGTAATTTAAAATAATTATTTTTGCCAATCAAAAAATTACACACAGACAATATAATATGAGAACGATACAATTTAGAGAGGCCATTTGCGAAGCGATGAGCGAAGAAATGCGCCGTGATGAGTCCATATACTTAATGGGTGAAGAGGTAGCAGAGTACAATGGTGCCTACAAAGCATCTAAAGGAATGCTTGCCGAATTTGGTGAAAAAAGAGTAATTGACACTCCAATTGCCGAACTTGGTTTTACCGGAATTGCTGTTGGATCTGCAATGAACGGATGTCGTCCGATAGTAGAGTATATGACTTTCAACTTTTGTTTGGTTGGAATTGACCAAATTATAAATAATGCTGCCAAAATGCGTCAAATGACCGGTGGGCAATTCAACGTGCCAATCGTTTTCCGTGGGCCAACTGCTTCGGCAGGACAATTGGGAGCTACTCACTCACAAGCTATCGAAAACTGGTTTGCCAACACTCCGGGACTTAAAGTTGTGGTTCCTTCTAATGTTTATGATGCCAAAGGTCTATTAAAATCGGCTATCCGTGACAATGACCCTGTTATTTTCATGGAATCAGAACAAATGTATGGTGACAAAGGTGAAGTGCCAGATGGTGAATATACTATTCCACTTGGAGTTGCCGACATTAAACGTGAAGGTACTGATGTAACGATTGTTTCTTTCGGAAAAATAATCAAAGAAGCTTATATTGCTGCTGATCAATTGGAAAAAGAAGGTATCTCATGCGAAATTATCGACTTAAGAACTGTTCGCCCAATGGATAAAGATGCCATTTTAGCTTCGGTTAAAAAAACAAACAGATTGGTAATTCTTGAAGAGGCTTGGCCATTTGCAAGCATTTCTTCAGAAATCACTTATATTGTTCAAGAACAAGCTTTTGACTTCTTAGATGCACCAATTCAACGTATAACAACTGCCGACACCCCTGCACCATACTCTCCGGTACTATTGAAAGAATGGTTACCGAATGCTGCAGATGTTGTAAAAGCAGTTAAAAAAGTACTATACAAATAATTGATACAACTCTTTAAAAAGCTTCATCAATCCTCCTTTGATGAAGCTTTTTTTTATCCGTCATGAAAAAGAACCTACTCATAATTGTCCTGTTTCTAATTGTGCCAATAACTCAAATTTTTGCACAGACAAAAGTGAGTGGTATTGTTGTTGACAAAACCAAACAACCTGTCCCTTTTGCCAACATCGTTTTCAAAAATACTAGCATCAGTACGGTAACCAATGAAGACGGACGTTTTTATATTGAATCTCCAACTACCCAACAAACATTAGTAGTAAGTTCTGTTGGTTTTTCTGAAAAAGAAATTACCCTTACCAAATCCGTCAACTATAATTTTACAGTTGAATTAAACGATCAGGAATCTCTCAAAGAAGTAGTCATCTATACCGGGAAAACTTCGAAAAAAGACAATCCGGCACTAGCAATCCTACGTAAAATCTGGGAAAGAAAAAGGAAAAACGGTCTGCATCTGTTTGATCAATATCAAATGGAGAAATATGAAAAAGTAGAGTTTGACATTAACTCCATTGATAGCGCTTACAAAAAAAATAAGCTTTTCAAAGGAATGGAATTTATATTTGACCATGTCGACACATCAAAAATTACCGGAAAAACCTATCTTCCTGTTTTTATCAACGAAGCCTTGTCGGACGTATATGGAGACAATAAAATCGCTAAGGTAAAAGAAATTATTAAAGCCAATAAAACGTCAGGTTACGAAGGCAATCAACAAATTTTGTCCTTTATAAAAGATTTGTATTCTGATTATGATATCTACAATAATCACATCTTATTATTTGACAAAAGTTTTACGAGTCCACTTTCTACAACTGGGATTGACACCTATAATTATGTACTAAAAGACAGTGCTTTTATCGATAAAAAATGGTGTTACAATATTGTTTTTTATCCAAGACGAAAAAACGAATTGACCTTCAAAGGTGATTTTTGGGTAAATGATACCACTTTTGCCATAAAAAAAATCAATATGGCCGTTACCAAAAGTGCCAATATAAACTGGGTAAAAGACATTTATGTAGAACAAGAATTCGAAGTTTTAAACGATTCTGTTTTCATTTTGACAAAGGATTATCTAATGTCTGATTTTGCTGTAAATAAAAAAGAGAAATCCAAAGGAGTTTACGGCAAGCGAACGACTTTTTATCAAAATCATCAATTTAATATTCCAAAACCCGAGAAATTCTTCAAAGAAGAAGTCAATTTTGTCGACAATGAAGTCTATAAAAAAAATGACGAATACTGGGAAGAAAATCGTTTTGAAAAATTAAACAAAGATGAGCAAGGCGTGTACAAAATGCTCGACACCCTTAAAACTGTTCCCGCCTTTAAAAGACTTGCTAATTTGGTAACCATACTGGCAAGCGGCTACATAAATTTTGAAAATTTTGATTTTGGCCCTATTTTCTCCACTTTCGGATACAACGAAGTTGAGGGTTTAAGAGTTCAGCTCGGAGGGCGAACTTATTTTGGTCCTAATGACCCTTGGCGAGTACAGGCTTATACCGCTTATGGCTTTGAAGACCAAAAATTCAAATATGGTTTTGCTGGCAAATGGATGATTGATAAAAAAAACCGAATCATTATTTCGGGAGGAAACCGGCATGACATCGAACAGTTGGGAGCAAGTCTGACGACTTCCAATGATGTTTTGGCAAGAAATTATGGTTCATCAGCATTTATCACCACAGGTTCCAATGGAAAATTAACCAACATAGAACTGACGAACGCCTACATTGCAATAGAACCCGTCAAAAACCTGACTTTTCAAACTGGAGTAACCTACAAAACACTAGAATCAGCCTCACCTGTTTTCAGTCTGGATTACTATACCACTTTGCCTTCTGCCGAAAATCCCGAAGGTGTCATAAAAAACAAGACCACCCAATCTGAATTTAATATCCAGGCTGAGTACACTCCTAAACGAAGAACCATAGCCTATGGAGTTGAAAGAAGCATTGCCAATAGCCCTTACACTACCCTTTTTGTAAATTACAGCCAGGGATACAAAGGTGTTTTCAACAGTGATTTTAATTACAAAAAACTGGAGTTTTATTACAAGCAGCCTATCATTATAGGACCTCTGGGCAGGACTAATTTGATTTTGGAACTCGGAAAAACTTTTGGAACAGTTCCTTTGGGATTATTGAGTGTTGTTCCAGGAAACCAAACGCTATTCACGATTGAAAACTCTTTCAGTAATCTTAATTATTACGAATTTGTTACCGATAAATATGCAACCCTGCAATGGAATCACGATTTTAATGGAAGACTATTTGCTAGAATACCCTTTATGCGAAAACTGAACTGGAGAGAATTAATCGGAGTAAAAGCTGCCTATGGAACCGTTTCGGATGCCAACAGGGCCATAAATGCTTCCGGCTTAAACTATGTCGCACCAGAAAATATTTACTGGGAATACAATGCAGGAATAGGAAACATCTTCAAGGTGTTCCGACTTGATTTTTCATGGAGAGGAAGTTATCTCAATATGCCTGACATCAATAGATTTGCCATAAAAGGATCTTTTGGGTTTTATTTTTAGGAGCTAGTTACTTCGTCAGTTCGTTTCACTCGTGCCCTGTTTTTGTTGCAATTTTTCGTCAAAATTCTCACTACATCAGGGCTAGTCCATAAGCCAATTCATTAAATTTGAACTAAAAAAAATGCAAAAGGCCTTCGATTATCTTTTCAAAAAAGATTCCATATTCAAAGAGATTGTTGATACTTATGGAACACCGACAATTCCAAAAAGACCACAAGGATTTGAGACATTGGTATTACTGATTTTGGAACAGCAGGTTTCCATAGATTCAGCCAAAGCCACATTTTTAAAAATCAAAGCACATACAAGTTGTACACCTGAAACACTATCGATTTTACCCGAAGAAGAATTTAGGGCATTAGGCGTAAGTCGGCAAAAAACCAATTACATAAAAATATTAGCCCAAACTATCCTAAACAAAGAACTTGACATTGAAAGTCTAGCCTCAAAAACAGCACAACAGGTTCGGGAGGAATTAATCAGATTAAAAGGAATCGGAAATTGGACTATTGACATTTACCTAATGTTTTGCCTTCAGGAACCCGATTTAATTCCACTAGGAGATATCGCTATCATAAACACCATCAAAGAATTACTCAACATCCATGACAAGCAGGAAATGGAAACCCATACACAACAATGGAGTCCTTATCGTTCCTATGCCACATATTTGCTTTGGCACTATTATCTAAAAAAACGAAACCGAACAATTGTGTATTAAATGTACTACATAACTGATTTCGGAAAAACATTTCAGCCTTACCCAAAATCCTATTTTGGACAGAATTATCTTTTAAGGTTAATTCCTTAAAACACATTTGGATTAAGTTGCATTTTTTATTGCAAAAAAACATAGTTTCATTACATTTGTACCGCTAATAAGATAAGAAATCAAACAAAAAACAAAAAAACAAACAAAAACAATAATGACAGACAAATTAAAAACTTTTGATGTATTAATTGAGATACCAAGAGGAAGCAGAAATAAATATGAATATGATTTTTCTATAAAAAGAATGCGTTTTGACAGAATGTTATTCTCTTCGATGATGTACCCTGCAGATTATGGTTTCATTCCCGAAACTTTGGCTTTGGATGGAGATCCTTTGGATGTTTTGGTACTGATAAACGAGCCAACTTTTCCTGGTTGCGTAATGCAAGTAAAACCTATCGGCGTTTTCCACATGGCCGACGATAAAGGTCCAGACGAAAAAATAATCTGTGTACCAGTTTCTGATCCAATTTGGAATTCATTAGAAAACCTATCTGATGTAAACCCGCACCTTTTAAAAGAAATCGAGCACTTTTTTCAGGTTTACAAAGACCTTGAAAACAAAAAAGTGGATGTAGGAGGCTGGGGAAACTTAGACGAAGCCTATGAAATCATTAAAGAATGTACAGAACGTTTCGACCAAATAGAAAACAAACCAGAAGGATTATTTAGCATTAAATAATGTTTATGCCAAATTTTTACAAAAAAAGCAATACTTTTTACATGTATTGCTTTTTTTGTTTAAATTGCTTTCGATTACAATATTTTTTTCTAATAATATAATGAGGATATTTTTATGAATTCAATTATGATTTATGTGCCAATTATAATGGCAATTATTGGGCTACTTTTTATGGCCGTCAAAAGAGCGTGGGTGTTAAAACAAAATCCCGGTGACGGTAAAATGAAAGAGATTTCAGATCACATATACGAAGGCGCTTTAGCCTTTCTAAAAGCCGAATATCGATTGCTGGCTGTTTTTGTACTGATAGCAAGTGCAGTATTGGCTGGAATCACTTTTATTCCAGGAGTTAAAACACATTTATTAATCGTAGTTGCTTTCATATTTGGAGCGTTTTTCTCTGCATTGGCAGGAAATATGGGAATGAAAATCGCAACAAAAACCAATGTAAGAACAACTCAGGCAGCACGTAGCAGCTTACCACAAGCCCTAAAAGTTTCTTTTGGCGGAGGAACAGTAATGGGATTAGGCGTTGCTGGATTGGCCGTTTTAGGACTAACAGCTTTCTTTATTATTTTCTTCCAAATATTCATGAACGGACAATGGACTTCTACAGAAGACATGACGGTGGTTCTGGAAACATTGGCAGGTTTTTCTTTGGGAGCAGAATCCATTGCATTGTTTGCCCGTGTAGGGGGTGGAATTTACACCAAAGCAGCCGACGTAGGTGCCGATTTAGTTGGAAAAGTAGAGGCTGGTATCCCAGAAGACGACCCTCGTAATCCGGCAACAATTGCTGATAATGTGGGTGACAATGTGGGTGATGTTGCTGGAATGGGAGCCGATTTGTTTGGCTCGTATGTTGCAACCGTTTTAGCCGCAATGGTTCTTGGAAATTATGTAATAAAAGACATGGGTGGAAAAATCGAAGATGTATTCGGAGGAATTGGCCCCATTTTATTACCAATGGCTATTGCCGGTTTTGGAATATTGTTCTCTATAATTGGAACGATGCTCGTTAAAATAACAGATGAAAACGCCAAAGAAGCACAAGTTCAAAAAGCATTAAATATCGGAAACTGGGTTGCAATTGTTTTAACAGCTATCTCTTGTTATTTCTTAACACAATATATGTTGCCTCACACGATGAAAATGACTTTCTTTGGCGAAGGCTCAAAAGAAATTTCATCTATATATGTATTCTATGCCACACTAATTGGTTTAATTGTCGGTGGAGCCATTTCATCGGTAACCGAATATTATACAGGTTTAGGAACAAAACCAGTAATGGCGATTGTTCAAAAATCGAGTACCGGTGCAGCAACAAACGTAATTGCAGGATTGGCAACTGGAATGATTTCTACTTTCCCAACAGTTTTATTGTTTGGGGCAGCTATTTGGTCATCTTATGCTTTGGCAGGATTCTACGGGGTGGCTTTGGCAGCATCAGCAATGATGGCAACAACCGCTATGCAATTAGCAATCGATGCTTTTGGTCCAATATCCGATAATGCCGGTGGAATTGCCGAAATGAGTGAATTACCGAAAGAAGTTCGTACCAGAACCGATATTTTGGATTCTGTTGGAAATACAACTGCTGCAACAGGTAAAGGGTTTGCGATTGCTTCGGCTGCATTGACTTCTTTGGCTTTGTTCGCAGCTTATGTAACTTTTACCGGAATTGACGGAATCAATATTTTCAAAGCGCCAGTTTTAGCAATGTTATTTATTGGAGGAATGATACCCGTTGTTTTTTCGGCTTTGGCAATGAACTCTGTAGGTAGAGCAGCAATGGATATGGTGTACGAAGTACGTCGTCAGTTCAAGGAAATTCCAGGAATTATGGAAGGAACCGGCAAGCCAGAATATGCAAAATGTGTTGATATTTCGACTAAAGCTGCTTTGAGAGAAATGATGTTACCTGGAGTTTTGACAATTGGTTTTCCAATTGCGATTGTACTTCTTGGTAAATTGGTTTACGGAGGCAACAACCAGCTAATTGCTGAAATGTTAGGAGGTTACATGGCTGGAGTTACAGTATCTGGGGTACTTTGGGCAGTTTTCCAAAACAATGCCGGAGGTGCTTGGGATAATGCCAAAAAATCTTTTGAAGCAGGTGTTATGATTAACGGAGAAATGACTTATAAAGGATCTGATGCTCATAAGGCAGCGGTTACAGGAGATACTATTGGTGATCCATTCAAAGATACCTCGGGACCATCAATGAACATCCTGATTAAATTAACTTGTTTAATTGGTTTGGTTATGGCTCCAATTTTAGGAAACGGAAACAGCCACATGGACGCTCACGGTTCTTGCGAAAAGAAAGAAATCATGATGAAACATTGCATCATGGGTGAAGCAAAAATGATGATGGGTAAGTGCGACATGTCTAAAATTGCAAAAATGACCAAAGAAGAATGTGCCAAAATGTGTGATAGCCTAAAATGCACTCCCGAGCAAAAAGAAATGTGCTTATCTCATTATGATAAAGATGGAAAATTTATTGAACAAAAAGGAAAAACATGTTGTGAGCTTAAAGGAGAGGTGCAAAAAGAAGTAAAAGTTCATTTAGTTCACCTTAACGGTAAAGCAAAAGCAACAGTGACCACTTCTGAAAATGGAAAAGAAAATGTTCAGGTTTTTGAAGGTACGCTTGATGAAGTAAAAGCAAAAGTTGATGCTTTAAAATAATATTCAGATTTGATTGTAATATTAAATGCCCCGAAAATTCGGGGCATTTTTTTGTGTCTAAATTTTCTTAAACAGAAAACTTATTTTAAGATTTAAGATATTACGGAAAAGTGACATTCCCAACATCTGTTGTTTGTCCATTGACTACAATAACATTAGCAACTGTTATTGGTGTTTTTCCCGAAGTTGGATTAGGAGTTAATGTCAACGTATAGGTTCCGGGTGGAATTCCGTTAATTTGGAAAGTACCATCACCATCAGTTGTATCGCCGTCTTTGTCATCAATTTTCACAAAAGCAGAGAAAATATTCTCGCCTTTTTGAACAGATGCCAAAACCTGATAATCGACCGCGGGGCTGACAACTCCTTTAATTACACCCGATGCTTCCATTGTTGAGGCACGAATAACCGGTTTTAAGATAAAACCTGTATTCCCTGTTGTAACAATAGATTTATTCACATCAAAATCCAAAAGGAATTCATAGGTAGAACCAGCCATCAGCGTTTGATTTACGAGTAATTTCAGTCCAGACTGTTGTGCACTAGGAGTTGTTAGATTAAAAGATTTTCCACCTACAACAACTGTGTTCTCATCTCCAAGAACCAATCGAATTTGGCCCAATTTGCCCGAAGGAATTAAACTATCTGTCAACATAATGTTGGTCCCTCCTGTCAATTTTAATAAATCATAAATTTTACCTTCCCCTACTTGGGTTTTATCGCCAACACTTATCCAGCCATTCTCACCAGAATCCGAATTTCCTTTAATCATCACATCAAGCACTTCTACATTTACCTGATCATAATCGCCGGGAGCATCTGTCATTTTCACCATAAATCTTGATGTTGCTTGATTACTATCTGAGCTATCAGTCTGATCACAACTAAAAAGAGTCAAACTCATTAATATCATTGTGAAAATTCCTAGAATTTGCAATTTAAATTTTTTCATAATTTCTGTGTTTTAATTAGAGATTGGGGTTTTATAATTAATTTGAACGTGATAACTACCGATTTTATTTTCTATTTGGTCAAAATTTAACAAAATCCAAAAAAAGATTTCCATCATTTTTATTAATCAAAACACCTCCCAACCAACTAACACACAGCGACATATATTATTATTTTTTTTAAATAAATAATTACATTATCAACTCATTACATTTCTGGTTCCGTTTTAGAAATAACAAAAATAAAATCAAAAGTCCTTAGCAATTAGCCGAATGAGGTTAATAAAAAAGCACCGAAAATTCGGTGCTCATATATCGATCAAAAAATTAATATGATATTTATTATTTGGACTGACGGAAGTCACTTTCTTAAATGATCAATCAGAATCTGTGCCCCCAACAAGGCTTCCAACTATCACGGAAATAATTCCAAGGGATCCCACTATAATTCCGACATTTCCCCAAGTCGATAATCTTTTGTCCAAAACTTTTACTTCTTTTATATCCTTTTCTATTAAAAGTATTTTTTCAACTCCTTTTTTAGTTTTTAAAATTCCGTAATAAACATTCCCTATTTTTTCAACTTTGGTAAATTTAAATTCTTTACCATCAGCCATAACGATTAAAACTTTGCAATTTGACACCACGGCTTCATCAAAAGTTGAAGAAACGTCTTTATAAACCACACAGCTCTGAAGAAGAATCAAAAAAACTAAGAGTAAACTAGTAACTTTGGCTTTAAAACAATCAATTTTCATGGCTTTCTATCTTTAGTTAATAATTAAGAAAAACCAATAAATCAGTGTAGCAATCAATCGTTATGATAAATTTTGGACACAAAAAAACAATTCATTTCAAAACATAAAGCATTGACATACAAAGTTATGAAATAAATCCTATGAGTATTTTTTCAGGTGGGGATATTTTTTAAAACAAACCGTTCAATTCGGCATCGATACGGTTGATAATATTTCCTAAATCTTCTGGATTATCTACAAAATTGATATTATCTACATCAATAATCATTATTTTTCCCTTGTTGTAGGTATGTACCCAAGCTTCGTAACGCTCGTTAAGACGACTTAAATAATCAATCGAGATTGTGTTTTCGTAATCACGCCCTCGCTTATGAATTTGTCCAACCAAGTTTGGAATAGAACTTCTTAAATAAATCAACAAGTCAGGTGCTTTGACAAAGGACTCCATCAATTCAAAAAGAGAAGTATAATTTTCAAAATCTCGCTGCGTCATTAATCCCATAGCATAAAGATTGGGCGCAAAAATATGGGCATCTTCATAAATAGTTCTGTCCTGAATAATTTTTTTACCACTTTCACGAATTTGCATGATCTGGCGAAAACGACTGTTCAGGAAATAAATTTGCAAATTAAAGGACCAACGCTCCATTTGATGGTAAAAGTCGTCAAGATAAGGATTGTCTACTACTTCTTCAAAATGAGGTTCCCATTTAAAATGCTTCGACAATAAACGGGTTAATGTTGTTTTTCCTGAACCTATGTTTCCTGCTATAGCTATATGCATTACGGTATTACGAGTTTAAAATTGATATATTTCCAAAAGTGTAAAAATAGATAAAATTTACTTTTTTCAATAGTATTTAACGTTCCATTTTTAAACATAGTATATTGTTTTAACTTAACACAATTCCTGTAAAATCATTACCCAAAGAAGCAAAACAGCCTTGCTTTCATCAAAATCAATCACAAAAAAAGAGGCCATCCGTAATTGGACAACCTCTTCCTTAATTTTTTTTTTAACTAACAAGCCTTAAGACTTAACCAACTTTTTTTTATCCCCGGCGACAATACCCGTTTTTGCAATTGATTTTGACTGTAAATCTTCCAAAATATTTAAAGCCTCTTCTACATAAATATCTTTAGCCAAGCTTTCATGCCATCTGTCTCTCTTTTCCTTTAAGACGGGATCTTTAACAAATCCTTCCATTTCGTAAGGCAATGAGGTAAATTTCAAATTGTTTTTATAATCCACAATTGGTTTATATTTTTTAGCAGTTTGCTCAATTTGATTTTGAGCAACTTTAAATTTATTCAAATTTAAACTATATGTGTTTTCTTTACTTCTGCTGTCAATCCACTTAGCATTTTCTTCAATCAATTTGAATTGAATATTATTTTCAATTCTTTTTTTACTGTTGGCAATAGCCTGATCAAATTTTGAAGTATTTGTCCAAGTTGCATAAGGAGCCGCATCGATTTTGTCCCATGGCATTGCATTTTCTTCATCACGCTCTCCCATTTTTAAGTAAGAATAACGATCTGGCATAACCACATCACTACTTACTCCTTCTAGTTGAGTAGACCCGCCGTTGATTCTATAAAATTTTTGAGTGGTTGTTTTCAACGCTCCTAAATCTCCTGCAGAATTATTACGAACAAATTGATTCAAATCGATTACATTTTGAACAGTACCTTTACCATAAGTTTGTTTGCTTCCAATGATAATCCCTCTCTTATAATCTTGAATTGCGGCTGCCAAAATCTCTGATGCAGAAGCCGAAAATTCATTTACCATAATAACCAATGGCCCATCCCATTCAATTTTTTTATCAGTATCGTAGAGGATTTCTTTTTTTCTACCTGCAGATTTTATCTGAACGATTGGTCCTTGCTCAATAAATAATCCGGCAATATCCACAACAGTTGACAAAGATCCACCTCCGTCATCACGTACATCAAGAGCAATACCTTTTACTCCTGCTTTTTTCAAACGATCCACTTCCAAGGCAATATCTTTGCCGGCATCTCTTCCATCTTTATTTTCAAAATCAATATAAAATTTAGGCAAATAAATAACCCCATATTTCACACCGTTTTTTTCAACCACACTTGATTTTGCGTAGGTCTCTTCAATCTCAACGATATCACGAATAATAGAAATCACCTGAATGGTTCCGTCTACTTTTTTTACGGTTAATCGAACCTCAGACCCTTTTGGTCCCTTGATTTTTTTAACCACGTCGTCTAAACGCATTCCAACAACATCAACAGGAACTCCATTTCCTTGTGCCACTTTCATCACCAAATCCCCTGCTTCCAATTGTTTTCCTCTCCAAGCTGGACCTCCAGAAATCAACTCTGAAATTTCGGTGTAATCGTTTTTCTTTTGCAATCTCGCGCCAATTCCTTCAAGTTTACCGCTCATACTCACATCAAATCTCTCTTTTTCTTCGGGAGCAAAATAAGTGGTGTGCGGGTCAAAACGAGACATAATGGAATTAATATACAAAGTAAACCAATCATCCCTTTTCAAATCGTTCATAAATCCGAACGACTCGTTTAGTGAATTCAAAGAACTCTCTCTGGTTTCTTTCTCTAGAACTTCATCAGATTTAACAACATAATCAGAATTTTTGACCTTTTTGTCTTCTTCTGTTTTTTGCTTGTCAGTAATTGATGATGTTGCAGGAGTTGTAACTTCTTTTCCTTCTTTTTTATCTAGTTCGTTTTTTTGTCTGTCCGTAAATGAAGACAATGTAGATAGCTTTATTTGCTTTCTCCATCTTTCTCTCAATTCTGCGCTGTTTTTGACATAAGGAGCTTTGTCGTAATCAACATTAAAATCCTCCTCAACAGTGTAGTCAAACGGTTTTGACAAAATATCTTTGTATATTTTTTTACTTTCTTCCATACGAAGCATCAAACGATCGTAAGTAAGATTAAAGAAAGTTAAATCCCTCGCTTTCAACTGATCGTCCAGGTCCAATTCGAATTTAGAAAACTCATTGATATCTGACTGCAGGAAAAAACGTTTTGAAGGATCCAAAGCAGCAATATAGTCTTTGTAAACTCCTTTTGAAAAATTATCATCAATAACTGCAGGATTATAATGTCCTTTCTCAATTACAAACGTTAATAACTCCAAAAGCAATTTGTCTTTCTCAGGATCTACGGCACTTTTTGATTTTATATTAAACGCAAACAAGGTCGCCGAAAGGCATACCACCGCTATGAGTATTTTGTAATTCCTTTTCATAAATCTAATAATAGGTTTCATCAATTTTTATATCTAAATTACATTAAAAACTATGCCACCCCCCTAAAGTCCTGCATAATTTTTTGTTAAAGGTATAAAATAGATTTTTTAACTTTCAAAAAATAAATCCAAAAAATATATTTTATTTGTTCGCAATATAAGATTTTGTGTTACTACATTTGTTCGAAAACTTGATTTTTTTAAATAAATATATCTTTTTTAACAATTATCTAATGAAAAGTGAAAGGCCTTTAATACTAATTACAAATGACGATGGCGTATCGGCTCCCGGCATAAGAACTTTAATCGAAGTAATGGCGACAATTGGCAATGTTGTTGTCGTAGCACCAGATAAACCGCAAAGCGCGATGGGTCATGCTATCACGATAAACGACACCTTATATCTCAATAAAATTTCCAAAGACTCAGATGCAATCATGGAATACAGTTGCTCCGGAACCCCAGTGGATTGTGTAAAAATAGCCGTGCACGAAATTCTGAAACGCAAACCCGACCTTTGTGTTTCGGGTATCAACCATGGATCTAACTCGTCGATAAATGTTATTTATTCTGGAACCATGAGTGCCGCCGTAGAAGCTGGAATTGAAGGCATCCAAGCCATCGGTTTCTCCTTGCTCGACTATGACTGGAATGCCGATTTTGAACCTGTCAAATCATATATCAAAACCATCACGCTCGAAGTTCTGAAAAACAAGCTTCCCGAAGGCGTGATTTTGAACGTGAATTTTCCAAAATTAAAAGAAAACGAAATCAAAGGAATCAAAATTTGCCGTCAGGCTAATGCGCTTTGGAGCGAAAAATTTGACAAACGAAAAACCCCGCAAGGAAAGGATTATTATTGGCTTACCGGCGAATTTATCAATCAGGACAAAGGCGAAGACACAGACGAATGGGCGCTAAAAAACGGATTCATTTCTATTGTTCCTGTGCAATTTGACCTTACCGCACATCACGCCATACAAAACTTAACCAACAGAAATTGGAATCAATAAAAAAGAAATTAAAATGATTAAAAAAACAGACTTACTAATAGGATTTATAATCGGGATTATTGCTTGTTTCTTGGGAATGTTTCTTTACATAACCATCGCAATGCATACCGATTTCTTAAAAGGTATTCAAATAATGAAAAGCGAAGGCCATCTCGGGAAAATTGTTGCTCTTGGCTCCATACTCGATTTAATCGCCTTTGGAATTTTATTAAAAATGAATAAGGAACTCATAGCGAGAGGTGTTGTTTTATCTGTTATCATACTGACAATCATTACTTTGTTTATTTAAAAAAGTTACTGAGTTGCTAAGAAGCTAAGATTCTAAGTTTTTTTTTATTGATTTAAGCTTAGAATCTCAGAATCTTAGTCTCTTAGAAACTTTAATCTATCTTTGTTCTTTCAAAAATTCACAAAAATGAAATACTATATTATTGCAGGAGAAGCTTCGGGGGATTTGCACGGTTCCAATTTAATGAAAGCAATCTATCAAGAAGACCCAAATGCCAACATCCGTTTTTGGGGTGGCGATTTGATGCAAAATGTAGGCGGAACTTTGGTAAAACACTATCGTGATTTAGCTTTTATGGGTTTTATCGAAGTGCTATCCAACCTAAAAACCATTTTAAACAATATTAAAATTTGCAAAAACGATATCACGCAATTCAATCCAGATGTAATTATTTACATTGATTATCCCGGTTTCAACATGCGAATTGCCAAATGGGCGAAACAGGTTGGATACAAAAATCACTACTATATTTCCCCTCAAATTTGGGCGTGGAAAGAAAACCGAATCACAGCTATCAAGCACGATATTGACAAAATGTATGTGATTTTGCCCTTCGAAAAAGATTTTTACGAAATCAAACACAAATTTCTGGTTGAATTTGTTGGCCACCCATTGATTGATGCCATCCACAACCAAGCGAGTATTGACGCCAATGCTTTCAGAACCGAAAATCATTTGTCCGAAAAACCCATTATCGCCATTTTACCCGGAAGCCGAAAACAGGAAATCAGCAAAATGCTGTCGGTCATGCTAAGCGTTGTCAAGGATTTCCCCAATTATCAATTTGTAATTGCTGGAGCACCAAGTCAGGAATTATCCTTTTACCAACAATTCATTTCTGGCGAAAACATAAAATTTGTCTCCAATAAAACCTATGCTTTATTGCGCAACGCCACCGCAGCACTGGTAACCTCTGGAACGGCCACACTCGAAACCGCCCTTTTCAAAGTGCCCGAAGTTGTATGCTACAAAGGCAGTTGGGCGTCCTATCAAATCGCCAAGCGAATCATCACCCTAAAGTACATTTCGCTCGTCAACCTAATAATGGATCGTGAAGTCGTAACCGAATTAATTCAGGACGATTGTTCAACCACACGTATCCGTGAAGAATTAACCAAAATCCTCGAACCCAATTACCGCAAAGCACTGCTTGAAAACTACGATTTACTCGAAGAAAAACTAGGCGGAATCGGTGCCAGCAAAAAAACAGCGCAATTGATTGTTGATGCCATAAAGTAGTTTAATATCATTTGGGCGTGCCACCATAAAGAAAAGGAGCCAACTCATCACAACGGTGAGTCGGCTCCTTTCCTTTATGCTGTCGGGCTATCCGCGCTACTTTGGTAGCTTGCTCCTATCCCTCACGCGCAATGTCATTAAGTTAAGGATATAAAACCATCGTTTTGTCATTCCGAGGCACGAGGAATCTCACTAGTGACTCACGTTATGTGATTTCTCCTTCGTCGAAATGACATAAAAAACGCTTAACTTAATGACATTGCCCTCACGCGAACAAACTGCTTTACAACATCAATTTCAAAAATCAATAAACAATTTTCGCTAAGCTTTTCTAAAAATTTCAAATCTTTGCGACTTTGCGACTTCGCGCCTTTTTGAGAAAAGACAAAATTTAACTTATTGACATTGCCTTTGCACAAACGAGGACAACAAACAAAGATATTCCACCCTAATTTTAGAGATTATATTGATAATAGAAATAGCCAGAAAAAAAACCTTCCCTAACAAAACCTAAGTTTTCATATAGCTTCTGGGCAGGATAATTGTCATTTTCTGTATTTAATGAAATGAATTTTGCTCCTTCCTTTTTGGCAAAATTTAAAGCTGTATTAACTAATCTCTGTCCAATACCTTTTTTGCGTTGGTCAATCTCAACAAATAAATATCCAATATGCCAATTCTTATTAGTGGAAACAAAAGAAGGTTTTGGATACAGCAGCGTAAATCCTATAGGTTTGGGGTTTTCCTTTTTGAATGCTCCATATATTTGTGCCTCGTTTTTCTCCAGACGCTCTTTGGTATATGTTTTTGCAAGTTCAATATTTGATTGCTTATAAAATGTCCGATACTTGTCAAATAGCTCAGTCACTATTTCATTTTCTGAAGAATTAATTTTTTTTATCTCAATATCCATAATAAATTTCGTAGATACTTTCCTGTCAGGTTTGGTATGTTTTTGATTACAGTTTTGGGGCCTGATAAAATCATTCCTATCCTTCTTACTAGGATGGATCGATCTTTCAAAAGCCAATATACATCTTTTTCCAAATATAGAAAACATTGATTCGTCCTCTAACGAGTTTTTTTTGTCTCACTATTTCTTGCGCTACACCCAGTAAAATTGGGCATTCGAAATAAAAGCAATTCCCTAATGTGAGCTTCGGAAATCCGGATTCAATCTTCTGAGTGCCTGAAACATACTTCGAAAAATCTGAACTATACTTCAGATTCTTAATAGCATTTTCATAACATATTGTTACTTTCTTCAAAATGATTTTCACTGTGTTAACTGAACTTTGATTAAATAAATCAAATAAAAAGAACTTATTTCTTACAAAATATTTGTATTTTGCAATATGAAAGTATTTCAATTTCCACTAGCTCGAATCACATTAGTATTTATCGCAGGTATATTATTAGCCTATTTCCTAAAACCAATCTTACCGATTGTGCTGATTGTTCTTTTTGTTATAGCAATAGTTTTTCTAACGAGTTTTTATTTAAGTAAAGCAAACAGAAAATACCAATTACTATTCGGGGTGACGGCATTTCTTTTGGCCTTTTCCGTCGGGGTTACCACACAAACCCTCCACACCGATTCCAATCGAAAAAACAACTACACTCATTACAAAAATATTTTTGATAAAAAACACAGCTTCACACTCACATTAAGGGAAAAATTAAAAAGTACTATTTATAATGACCGTTATATTGCCATAATCAACTCGATTGATAATCAAAAAGCAACTGGTCGAATTCTGCTCAATATCAATAAAGACAGCTTAAAGCATTCTTTTATAATTAGCAACCAAATAAAGGTCAATGCGATTTTGAACAAAAACACGCCTCAAAAAAATCCAAACCAATTTGATTATCAAAAATACCTTGAAAACAAACAAATCTATGCCCAACTCTATGCGGAACCAAACGACATACAAGTAAGTCCCGAAATCTCAAAAGACATATGGTATTACACCGCAGAATTTAGAACCCGAATTATCCAAAATTTACAAAAAAGCAAATTCAACAATAAAGAATTGAACGTTGCTGTAGCCTTAATAATGGGACAGCAACAGGACATTGACAACGATATTATTCAGGATTATCAATATGCGGGAGCTGTACATATTCTGTCGGTTTCGGGATTGCACATAGGATGTATATTGCTGTTTATTACTTATCTGCTAAAACCATTTCCAAACACTAGAAAAGGGGCTTTCATCAAACTTTTAATAATACTTGTTTCTTTGTTTCTTTTTGGCGTTCTGGCAGGATTGGCGCCATCGGTGGTTCGTTCAGTAACGATGTTTTCGTTTGTGGCAATAGGGCAATTTCTAAAAAGAAGTGTCAATATTTATCACACTTTATTGGTATCCATATTACTTATTTTGCTTTTCGAACCTTCTTTTTTATTCGATGTTGGTTTTCAGTTGAGTTATATTGCGCTATTTTTTATTGTTTGGTTACAGCCTTTGATGGCAAATCTTTGGCAACCAAAAAACAAAATCATCAATTATTTTTGGGACATATTGACCATTTCGTTTGCGGCGCAAATTGGTACTTTACCTCTAAGCATCTATTATTTTCATCAATTTCCGGGACTCTTCTTTGTTACCAATATCATCGTGATTCCGTTCCTAAGTATTATTATGGGGCTGGGATGTTTGGTTATGATATTCGCTTCTTTTAACTGGGTTCCGTTTTATCCGGCAAAAATTCTGGAAATAAGTATTTATTATATGGATAAAATAATTGGTTACATTGCTTCTTTGCAACAATTTATAATCAAGGATATTCCTTTGAACACCTCACTATTAATCAGCAGTTATTTAGTAATTATCACTGTAATTATTGCTTTTCAATACAAGAATTTTAAAAGTCTGATTTGTGCATTAATCGCCATTATCACTCTTCAACTATCCGCTTTTTACACCAAATGGGAAATTCAAAATCAAACAGAATTTATTGTTCTAAACTCTTCAAAAAACACTCAACTTTTGGAACGAAGCGGCAATAATGTAAAACTGTATGCTAATGACAGCATTCTGAAAAACTCAGAAAGCAACAAACTATTGGCTTCTTATCTCACGGTCAACTTCTGCACTTTGAAAGAAAAAGCTAAATTGACAAATCTGATTTTCTATAAAGGAAACAAAATCCTGCTGATTGACAGTTCTACAGTATTTCCTAAAAATGCTCACCCCAACATTTTAATTCTAACGCAATCGCCAAAAATCAATTTTGATCGGCTGTTACAAGCTCTGAAACCCAAAATGGTTATCGTCGATGCTTCCAATTACAAATCCTTTCAAAAAAAATGGAAAGCAACTTGTTCCCAACAAAAAATCCCTTTTCACGCAACTCGCGAAAAGGGATTCTATGTGGTTAGTCCTAAGTAAATAGTTTAAATGCCTGATATAAATTTTCTTAAAATAATCAATCCAAAACCTAATCACTATTCACTAAATTAAGCTTTTTTAGATTTTGACTTTGTTTTTTTCGTTTCGGTCATACCCGCGTTTTTCACAAAAGGATCTGCAACCGCCAACCAAGCTGATGGTCCACCAGCTACATAACCTGTATTTCCTAAACCTTCAAAATTCACTTTTCCTTCTTTACTAATCGTTCCTTTGGCAAAAAACACAGTTGGAAATCCTTGGATTCCAAAGGCGTGCTGCAACTCGTTATTTTGTTTTTTAAGTTCTTCTGATTGTTCTACTCTTCTAGGATAATCCAATTCAACTAATACAACATTATCATTGGCCCATTTACCAAATTCTGGAGTTTTGAGCACTTCATTTTGCAAACGAATACACCATCCGCACCAATCGCTTCCGGTAAAAAACAGCATCAATGGTTTTTTCTCTTTATTCGAAACTTTGACGGCTTCTTTTACATCTGTGTACCATTTTAGCTCCTGAGCTTGAGAAACACTTACACCAATCAAAAAGAACGCAACTAAAATTATTTTTTTCATCTTTTGTTTATATTATTTTTTCAAATAAAATCTTAAAACTTCTTTTTCTTAATCCTGAACGGATTTCGTATTTACAAATTTATACAAAAATAACACCAAAATGTCCGTTACTTTACTTCTTGCATTAATTTTTTTACCAATGGAGAAATAACAATCAAAACTATTCCGGCAACCAAAGCATAAATGGCCAATTGTTGGTAACCATCTGCATAGACTTTTAATTTTTCAAGATTAGAGGAATTCTCAGAAGCTTCAGCAATATTGGCTCCCAAAATCCCCGCAAAGTACTGCCCGTAAGCACTTGCTAAAAACCACATTCCCATGATAACCGCCTGAGTTTTCAGTGGTGAAAGTTTTGTCATTGCCGACATACCAATTGGTGATAAGCAAAGTTCACCAAAAGTGATGATAAACCAACCGAAACTAAACAATCCCAAAGAAGTTCTTCCATTGGCATCTGCAAAGAATTTAGTATAATAAAATATCCAGAAACCGCCTGCCAAAAATAAAAACGCCAAACCGAATTTCACAACTGTGTTTGGCTCAATTTTTCTTTTGTGCATCCACAACCAAACTATTCCCACTAGAGCTGCAAAAGCAATCACAAATAATGAATTGGCTGAATTATTTACTCCATTTGGATCTAGTCGCACTCCAAAAATGGTATTGTTTAAATTATTTACCGCGAAAGCACTTAATGAACCTCCACTTTGTTCAAAGAAAGCCCAAAAAACAACAGAAAACAGCATAAAAATCACAGCCGCTATTAATTTTTTATTTTGAGACGATGTAAAACTTCTCATCTCATAAATCAAATAAACAATTGATATTGGTCCAATCAAATACATAAAATAATCAGTATATATAGTATTTGAAACCATAATCATAATGACAGGAATAATCAAAATTGAACCTACATAAGTACTTATTTCAAGAATTTTTCTTTTTGCATTATCTAAATGCAATAGCGGAGAAAGTCCAATATCTCCCATACTTTTTTGAGTTTGAATAAAAGTAAGCAGACTAATAATCATTACTATCGATGCAAATCCAAAAGCGTAATTCCATCTCAGGTTAACCGGAACAAAAGATGTCCAAAGATTACCATTTGCCACAGCAATACAAATATAACCACCTATTAATGCCCCAAGGTTCACACCCGCATAAAACAGTGAGAATCCCGCATCTCTTCGATTATCGTCGTCTTTGTATAATTTTCCAACCATCGAAGATATATTGGGTTTAAAAAAACCTGTCCCAACAATAGTAAAACTCACTCCTATGAAAAAAAACTCTTTAGGATGTATCGCTAAAATAACACTTCCAATAATCATCAACAAACCACCCCAAAAAAGTGATTTTCGGAAACCAAAAATTTTATCGGCAAATAAACCTCCAATAAATGTAAAAGCATACACCCACGCTTGAGTAGCGCCATACTGCAAATTGGCATCTGTATCTTTCATCAATAGCTGACTGGTCATAAAAACGTACAACATCCCGCGCATTCCATAGAAAGAAAAACGCTCCCACATCTCACTGAAAAACAAATACCACAACTGTTTTGGATATTTCCCTTTAAAGCTTTGTATTTGTTCTATTGATAAATTCTCTGTCATTTTATTTATAATTGAATTAATTTATTCCTTTTTCTTTCATCACTGCATTCAAGCGTTTCAAAATCAATAATCCCAAAGCGGTTGCAAAAAGCAGCAAGAAAGCATTTACTAAGAAAAAATTAGCTTTATTTTCATAATCATACCACATACTTGCCAAAACTCCAGAAAGTTTATTACCAATAGAAATCGACAAAAAGAAACCTCCCATCATCAAAGCGGTCAAACGAGGAGGACTTAATTTGGACACAATGGAAAGTCCCATTGGTGACAAACATAGTTCTCCGATAGTAATTACACCATAAGTCCCCACTAACCACCACGGCGAAACTTTGACAGCTCCGTTACTTCCAAAGTAAACCGCAATTACCATAACTAAACATGATAAGGAAGATATGAATAACCCTAGAATTATTTTGGAAGGCGTACTAGGTTCTTTTCCTTTTTTTCGCATAAAAGCAAAAAAACCTACCACAAATGGTGTCAACACAATAATCCAACCCGGGTTAATGGATTGAAACAGTTCTGTATTAATCAGAAATACTTTTTGATTCGGATTCTTTTCAAAATCAGCTTTCTTTTCTGCAGAAATATTACTGAAATAAACATCTTTTCCTTGAACTTTTACTGGCTCGTTATCGGCATCTTTTACAGCTTGAAATTGATTGTCATATTTTTGAACTTCTTTTGTAGCAAAATCTTTTTGCTCCACTAAATAGGCAGAAGCCAAGACTTTTTCGGTAGTTCCAGTAACATGTCTGTCTGTGTAATAATTTGCCCAACGGGTCAATGCAGTTCCGTTTTGCTTAAAAACCGCCCAAAATAACATTCCCACTGCAAAAATTGCAAGCAAAGCACCGAGTGGTCGTTTATCTTCTTTATTGGCTTTTACATACAAGCTGATGTAAAAAATTATCACAGGGACACAAGCAAAAATAAAAGCATCAGTGGAATCGCTTTTGAAAATATTTCCAGGAATTAGCCACCCAATAATTCCACAAACAATTGCTGGAAAAAACACTACTCCTAAAATTCTGCCCAAGGAAATATCTCCCTCTTGAACCGGTTTCATCACATTGGCACTTTCTAAATGTTTACGGCCAATGGAAAAAATAATCAATCCAAGTAACATTCCAATTCCGGCAGTAAAGAAAGCAGCACCCCAACCGTATTGGTTTCGCATAAATGCTGCTATAATATTGCAGGCAAATGCACCAATATTAATTCCCATATAGAAAATATTATACCCCGCATCTTTATTAGCTTTATACTCTTCTGTCGAATATAAATTCCCTACAAGTGTAGAAATACTAGGCTTGAAGAATCCATTACCAATAATAATAAGTGCCATTGAAATATAAAAAAATGTCACATCATGAAAACTCAACCCGATGTAACCCATGGCCATTAAAAACCCTCCCAGATAAATTGCCTTGAAATATCCCAAAAATCTATCGGCAAGATAACCTCCCAAAAAAGGAGTCAAGTATGTTAAGGCAATATAAGTTCCAAAAATATCATCGGCATGTTTATCCGAAAAAGCCAATCCGCCGGTAGCCGCAGGATCAATCATATAAAGAACGAAAATTCCAATTATGAGATAATAACCAAATCGTTCCCACATTTCTGTAAAAAACAGGAATGCTAATCCTTTAGGGTGTTTGCTTTTCATAGTATTCTATTAAAAAAGCCCACAATGATTCATGTGGGCTTAATGATATAAATTTTTAAATTATAGTTGATGCTCAACATGAGGAATTCCTTCTTCATGTTTTTCATTCATCATTTTTTGCAACCAAGAACTTAACACGAATAAAATACCTGCTGCAACTCCTGTCATTATAATAAATAGCATAAAAAATTCGTATAAATTTGTAATCTGAAATCCAACAATTGAAGGATAAACCACTGGAACATTTGGATCTGCTTCTCCAGATGGCGGAATTAAAGAACTCAATGTTCCTGCAAATTTATTTGCAGCAGCATTTGCCAAAAACCAAGTACCCATTAGTAAAGAAGATAATCGCAAAGGCGCTAATTTGGAAACCATAGACAAACCAATTGGAGACAAACACAATTCACCCAAAGAGTGAACAATATACAACCCGATTAACCACCACATAGACACTTTTTCACCAAGTCCCAAGCCTTTTACAGCAATAGCAATAATTACATAACCTAGTGCTACCAAAGCAAGACCAATGGCCATTTTATAAGGTGAAGTTGGCTCTAATCTTTTTTTATACAAATACCCCCAAATCATTGATACTACTGGAGCTAAAACAATTACTGCCAAAGGATTTACAGATTGAAAATACGACGCTGGCATTTCCCATCCAAATATTCCCCTTTCAGTTTGTCTGTCAGCAAATAACGTTAATGAAGCACCTGCTTGTTCAAAAGCTCCCCAAAAAAAGATAACAAAGAAAGCTAATATGAAAATTACAATAATTCTATTTCTCTCAACTTTTGTCAAACTTCTGTCCGAAAGTATTAAAATTGGCATCAAAATCATTGACCCATAAATGAAATAACTTATAATATCTGTTTCGCTATTAAATAATTGCTTGAAATTAAGCATAAAAAACACAATTCCAATTGAACCTACGATCATCAATATGCTCTTTAAGTCCAATTTCTTTACAGGTAATCCAATTTCTTTACCTTCTTCTGAAATTAAATATTTTTTCTGAAAAAGTATAAAACTAATCAACGACGCAACCATACCCAAACAGGCTGCTAGGAAACCCCATTTAAAATCCATAGATCCGCATACCAAAGGAGAAAAGAAAGCTCCTAAGTTGATTCCCATATAGAAAATAGTAAAAGCACTGTCAATTCTTCTATCATTTGCAGGATATAATTGACCTACCATTGTAGAAATATTTGGTTTAAAAAATCCATTTCCAATAATAATTGCCGTAAGTCCCATCCACATTATTGAAACACCTCCGTTTGCACCAGCTGAAGCACTTAAAAACATGAATAACTGACCTATGGCCATTAAAATCCCACCTATAATAATACTTCTTCTGTTCCCTAAAAACTTATCACAAAGATAGCCCCCCAAAAGTGGCGTCAAATAAACTAATCCCGTATAACTACCATAAATCTGAGAAGCATCAGCATCCTTCATTAATAATATTTTAGTCATAAACAGAATGAAAATAGCTCTCATTCCATAATAACTGAATCTTTCCCACATTTCTGTGAAGAATAAAAAGTACAATCCTTTTGGATGTCCTGATTTTGTTTGAGTTTCTGCCATTTTTGTTTTTTTGGTATTTGTGTTTGGTTTATAAATTTTCTTTAATAAAGTTTGTCATTTTGGTAAACAATTGAATTCTGGTTTTACCTCCATATATCCCGTGATTTTTATCTGGATATATTTGAGAATCGAATTGTTTATTGGCCTGAATCAAAGCCTCCATCATTTGCATAGAATTCTGTACATGCACATTATCGTCACCCGAACCGTGAATCAAAAGGAACTTTCCTTTTAATTTATTGACATGGTTAATTGGGGAGTTATTATCATACCCGCTTGCGTTCTCTTGTGGAGTCTGCATGTATCTTTCTGTGTAGATACTGTCATAAAAACGCCAGTTGGTTACCGGAGCTACCGCTATTGCCATTTTGAAAACATCGGCTCCTTGGAAAATACAGTTTGACGCCATAAATCCACCGTATGACCAACCAAAAATTCCGATTCTAGATTTGTCCACATAAGGGTAATTTCCTATTACTTTGGCAGCATCGATTTGATCTTCGACTTCATATTTCCCTAATTGCAATTGTGTTACCTTCTTGAAATCAGCACCTTTAAAACCAGTTCCTCTTCCATCAACACAAGCAACAATATAACCTTGCTGAGTAAGCGACATAAACCAGTAATCATCGGCCGAATTCCAGTCATTATTTACCTGTTGTGATCCTGGCCCTGAATATTGGTACATAAAAACAGGATATCTTTTTGAAGCATCAAAATCTTTTGGTTTCATAATCCACGCATTCAATTCGTTTCCTCTTTCTGTTTTTAAAACAAAAAATTCTTTTGATGGTAAATTGTATCCTTTTAATTTTGTAGTAAGCGCTTGATTATTTTCGATAACCTGAATTTCTTTACCCGATTTTGACTCGTTCAAAGTATAAGTCATAGGCTGAGAAGCACTTGAGAAAGTATTAATGTAGAATTGAAAATTTGGACTAAAAGTCGCTGCATTCGTCCCTGTATTTTTAGACAAACGAACTTTGTTTTTTCCGTCAAGTCCTATGCGGTAGATATCTCTGTTGATAGAACCATTTTCTGTAGATTGGTAAAAAATGGTTTTGGTTTTTTCGTCGAAACCATAGTAAGAAGTAACCTCCCAGTTTCCTTTTGTAATTTGAGTTTTCAGTTTTCCGTTTTTATCATACAGATAAATATGGTTGTAACCGTCTTTTTCACTTGTCCAGATAAAACTGTTGTCATTCAGGAAAGTTAAATTATCGGTGTCAATAAAATCAATATACCCTTTTTCGATTTCATTAAAAACAACTTTGGCAGCTCCAGTAGTTCCGTCAACAAACAACAAATCCAAATTGTCCTGATGACGATTCACTATTTTGGCAGATAAAATATTAGCATCATTTGTCCATTCTATTCTAGGAATGTAAAAGTCATTATATTTTCCTAAATCTATATTCTTTAAAGCCTTAGAATCTACATTATATAAGTGTAATGAAACCAATGAGTTTTTTTCACCTGCTTTGGGATATTTGAAAGTTTCAACCGTTGGATACAAACTTTTTTGGAAAATTGACATTGAAAATTCTGGTACCTGACTTTCGTCAAAACGGATGTATGCCAGTTTTTTACTGTCTTTGCTCCAGTCAAAAGCACGAACAAAAGCAAATTCCTCTTCATAAACCCAATCCGTAATTCCGTTAATCACGGCATTCTTTTTCCCATCTGTAGTAACGGCAGTAGATTTTTTTGAAGCTACATCATAAACATATAGATTGTTTTCTCTGGCATAGGCAATTTTAGTTCCGTCTGGAGAAAAAGTAGGCTCTTGAACCTGAAAATCGAAAAGCTTAGTCAGTTTTTTTGAAGCGATATCGTATAAAAAATAATCGGCTGTGAAGGAGTGGCGAAAAATTTGCTTTGAATTACAAGCAATTAAAATTTGTTTTTCAGAATCATCAAAAGTATAACTATCGATTCCATCAGCCAACTCCCTAAAATTTTTAGTATCAATAAGGTTGGAGACTTTTTTTAATGTTGCAAAATCATATAGATCGATTTGATTGCTTCCTGTAGCTCTATCTGAATTCAATACTGTATATTGATTGTTATTCTTCATCGACTGCAATTCGTCCATTCCTTTGGCTCTGAAAGCTCCTGTATAAATCTCATCGACAGTTATTTTTTGTTGTCCAAAGACCGAAAAACACAAAAAGAATAGTAATACAGTAATTTTATTCGAATTCATAAAAAGGTAATATTTTTTTAAATAGGTTTTGTTGCACTTTTCAATCATCATCCAAATTGTAACAATTTACAGGTATTTACGCCCTTTAAAGCTGTTGCTTTCAAATAATGGAGGCTGAGTTTAAACCGACAATTTTAGTGAAAATTTTATAAATAAAACACTTTTGCCCTAACAAATGTTATAAAAAAACAATTTTAACAATTATTCTAAATATTTATTTGTCAACCAAACAAAGTACAAACATTCTTTACATGAATTTTGCAGTATTAAGTTTCTGTTATCAAAATAAAAATTCTTACCGCGGACTGGCAATAAAATCATAAGTACCAAAAAATCAGATTCCTCGAATAAAATAAATCGAATTCCGAATGTCAGGGGGCAAAAGCATGAGTTGTTTTACCGGAGATTCGCAAATTTTTATAAAAATTCTTACTATAAATCAGTCGCTTTCAGCGGAATTTAATCAAATTAGTTTTTCTAAAATTACAAAATTCAAGTTTGCAGGGAATAAACCTGTGAATTTGAGGTTGTTTTAAAAACCATGCGTTTACCCTGTTCCGAATGTGCTTTTATTTTAAAAAAAACAATAACGCGGAATGTGTATATTTGTCATCATTAAGCAATAATTTACACCTATGAACAACGCTGTTGCTGGATTTTCGAAATTATCCAAAGAAGAAAAAATAAACTGGATTGCCAATCACTATTTTTCAACTCCAAGTGAAGCCATAGCACTACTTAAGAATTACTGGAATTCGGACGAAAAAATTCAAAAACTTCACGATGAATTCATTGAAAATACGATTTCAAATTTTTACATTCCATTGGGTGTCGCCCCCAATTTCCTGATTAATGGAAAACACGTCACCATCCCGATGACTATTGAAGAAAGTTCAGTTGTGGCAGCAGCCTCCAAAGCGGCTAAATTTTGGTCGACCCGCGGAGGATTCAAAGCAACTGTCATCAGCACAGAAAAAATTGGTCAGGTACATTTTATTTATAATGGGGACAAGTCCAAATTGACAACTTTTTTTGAGCAATTAAAACCGAAATTATTTGCAACCACCGAGCACTTGACCAAGAATATGCAAAAAAGAGGTGGTGGCATTCTCGATATCATCCTAAAAGACAAAACCGACTTACTCCCAAATTACCATCAGCTTCATATTACTTTTGAAACGGTTGACAGTATGGGCGCGAATTTTATCAATTCCTGCCTGGAACAATTTGCTCAAACATTGCAGGAAGAAGCTCAGGATTTTGAATTGTTTTCGGAAGAAGAAAAAAACTTAAAAATAGTAATGAGTATTCTTTCTAATTATGTTCCAAATTGTGTCGTTCGAGCCGAGGTTTCCTGCCCTATAGAAGAATTAGCCGAAAAACATATTGAAAGCCCACACGAATTTGCCGCCAAATTTGTTCAAGCCGTTCAAATTGCAGAAGTAGAACCTTTCCGCGCCGTGACTCATAATAAAGGAATCATGAACGGAATTGATGCCGTTGTCCTTGCAACAGGAAACGACTTTAGGGCTGTAGAGGCCGGTATTCATGCCTACGCTTCAAAAGATGGACAGTATTCCAGTTTATCTCATGCCAAAATTGAAAACGGAATTTTCAGCTTTTGGTTGGAAGTCCCATTAGCACTTGGAACTGTGGGAGGATTGACTTCATTACATCCTTTGGTAAAATTCTCTTTGGATATGCTCGAAAAACCTTCGGCTAAGGAATTAATGGAAATTGTTGCCGTTGCCGGATTGGCACAAAACTTTGCAGCGTTACGTTCCCTGACCACAACCGGAATTCAGGAAGGGCACATGAAAATGCATTTGAACAATATCCTAAATCAGTTTGAAGCAACAGACGAAGAACGACATTTGATTAAAAAACATTTCAAACACCACGTTGTTTCTCACAGTGCTGTAGTTGATTATATTGAAAATTTAAGAAAAGTAAAAAATTAAGTGAAACTGACCTTTCTAGGATTTTAAACTATAATTCGGAAAAGTGCAATTAAGATTAAACAATAATTTTTTTGCACAATATTGTCATTCCGACGTAGGAGGAATGACAAAACAAGACGGTTTAAATGAAAGAAAATTCTTATTGAACCCTTCCGAAAACTTATGGTTTCAAACCCAGACAGCTTTGATATTAAAAGATGAAAAAAACATTTTACAGCAACGGAAAACTTTTGATTACAGGAGAATATTTGGTTCTTGATGGGGCTAAAGCATTGGCTTTGCCTACAAAATTCGGACAACACCTTATTGTAGAAAAAGGCTACAACCAAGAAATCAGATGGAAAAGTTACGATGCTGACGGAAGTATTTGGTTTGAAGAAACAATTTTGTTTTCGGAAATTGTTTCCAATTTCTCTTTTGAAAAAGAATCTATCAAAAATACTTTAATCAACATTCTGAGAGAAGCCAATCTACTAAACAAAGGAATCCTTGAAAATTCCGAAGGATACATTGTTACAACTCAGTTGACTTTTCCAAAAAAATGGGGATTGGGAACTTCATCAACTTTAATAAACAATATTGGGCAATGGTTCGAGGTTGATGCTTTTACACTTTTAAAAAATAGTTTTGGCGGAAGTGGCTACGATATTGCTTGTGCACAAAATGACTGCCCTATTCTTTATAAGCTCGAACAAGGAAAACCGATTATAGAAAAAACAAATTTCCAACCGGTATTTACAGAAAATCTATACTTTGTTTATCTCAATCAAAAACAAAACAGCAAAACAGCCATTGCTGCCTACAAAGAGAAAAGAAGTGATTTGGAAACCGCTAAAAAAATCATCAATCAACTTACGCAATCCGTTTTGGATGCAAAAGATGTAGGCACTTTTGCGCAAGTGCTGGAAAAACACGAGAAAGAGTTAAGTGCTGTTCTCGAAACAAACACCATAAAAGAATCTTTGTTCCCTGATTTTAACGGAACCACAAAAAGCCTCGGCGCCTGGGGAGGTGATTTTATTCTGGTTATTTCAAAAGAAAACCCTCGCGATTATTTCCAACGCAAAGGGTATGAAACAATTTTAGAATATAACGATATGATTCTCTGATTAAATCAATTAAAGTAAATCTACTTCATCGGAAAATGTTTATCTAATTAGCTTTTTTGTCATTAGTGAATTTGTCTATTTCTACCAAACGAATCGTTTTATTTTCTTTTACGTTGTTTTCTTTTGCGGTAGATTCTATAAGTGTATTATGCAAGCGCTCAGCCATCTTTTCGATGCTGCTGGTGATAGAGTCACACACCAATTCCATCCTATGATGCTTTTCTTCCTTTATGGCCTTTAAAACATCTTCGACAAAAGCCTTATCGTATTTCTCTGCAACTGAATCTCGGGTATTTGTCAGTCTGATTACAGATTCATTATTAAATACAGTAACGCTGAAATGATGTTCCTCATTACTTAAATAATATTTACCACCTAATTCATCACAATTTATATCTGTAGCACTAAGTTTCAATAACTCAGTAATTATCCCATAGATATGGTTTTCTATATTGGAATACACCTTGGGATTTTTTTTAATAATACTAAACATAATAAATATATTTAAGTTAAAAATATCCGTGAATCCTTTATTTCAGTAAGCTGTAATCGGGTAAAGTTGGGGTGGGCGAGCTTAAAATTCTTTATATTGATTTAAGAATTAAAAACATATAAATATACACGTTTTTTTTTATTTCAAAAAACCTTAATCGTTAATACTGAAAATATTAATCGAAATTTAAGCATAAAAAAACGCCCAATACTTGCAGTTAAAAGTATTGGGCGTTTTATTTATAAAAATTACTTCTTAGTAATTAAAATCTTTTCGGTTGTCTTTGATGTCAGCATCAACTCTTAAAGCAGGCAATACTCTGTTAACATCACCGGCAGTTTGCGCTTTTAACTTAGCAACATTATCAGCATACGTTTTCAAAGCTGGCGCTTTTACAGTACTGATGTTTTTTACAACATATACTCCAGTTACACCTTCAATTGGAGAAGACAATTTGTTTGCTGCCAATGCAAATGCATTACCAACTACTTTTGGCTCTTGACCAACACCTCCTGTCAAAACAGGGTTTTCCAAAGTAACATTAGTAGCTTGTTGTACTGTAGAACCTGTCGCTTTTGCAATTGCTTCCAATGAATTTCCAGTCATTTTAGCTTTTAAAATCTCAGCTTTTTTCTTGTTTTTAAGAATTTGCTCTACATATGGTCTTGCTTGATCAACCGGAACTAATCCTGAATTATCAATAGCAGTAACTTTTGCAATTACGTGACCTAAATTAGCCACTTCAAATCTTTTTGTAGCACCTTCTTTAGTGTCTTTTTCAAAAGCCCATCTTACGATAGTTCTTTGGTTTCCTAATGGACCAAAATTCTCGTCCATCGCTCTAACTGAAACGGCTGGAGCTACTGTAAGAGCCATTTCTTTGGCTACTTTATTAAAATCTTTGTCAGCAACATCCATCTCAAATTTAGTTGCTTGCGTAAACACTTTGTCAGAAGTAGCTTCAGAAGCTTCTATTTTTTGAGCTACGGTTGCCAAACGAATTCCGTCTTGTTTATCAGTGATTTTGATAATGTGGAATCCAAATGGAGTTTCTACCAATCCAACTTTTCCAATTCCGTTATTGAATACGAAATCATTGAAAGGTTTCACCATTTGTCCTTGAGTAAAATAACCCAAATCTCCACCTTGTTGCGCAGAAGAATCATCTGAGTTGGTGAAAGCCAACATCATGAAACTATCCGGATTTGCATTTACTTGTGCTAAAATCTCTTCCGCTTTGGCTTTGGCCTCTTCTTTAGTTCTTTCCTCTCTTTTGTTAGGAACTTGTGTTCCTTCATAACTAATAAGGATATGACTTGCTTTTGCATTAACCCCAGCTTTTCTTCCTAAAGATTTTGAAATACAGTAGTATTTTCCAAAAACATAAGGTCCGTAAATTTCACCTGGAGCCAAGTTGTACAATTTATCAGCATCTACAGCAGGTAAATTATTTTTAGGCACATAAGTAGAGTCGTATGGTACATCTGAATTTGAGTTTACAAATTCAACTACATTTTTGGTGTTTTTAAAACCTGCCAAAGTATCGTTTTTACCAGTTGCCTGATTGTAAACTACACTTCCTGACAATAATGATGACACTTTAGTTTTAATTTCATTGATATCTTCTGGCGAAGCTTTATCTTCAATTAAAACATATTCTATTTTACGAGTTTCTTCAGATTTGAATTTTTTTGGACTTGCTTTCATGTATTCCAAAATATCAGCATCTGAAATTTTTACTTCGCTGTCTTTGATAGTAGAAAACAAACCTGCAACATAAGCAAAGTTAACTTTGTCTGTTCCTGCATGGTAATTAAATTCTCCTTCGCTATCTGTTGTATAAATACCTGCTTTAATCAAAGTATTATACATTTGGAATTTAGCATTCAATTCAGCACTTTTTTCTCTGTCTTTTAAAAATTGTGCCTGCTCTGGATTTGATTTGAAATATTCTTTGAATTTTGCAACATCAAACATACCTGCCGCATTCAAAAACATTGGGTTTTTTCCAATATTTGGATCTGCTTTAAGTACATCCAAAATATGTTTCTCTCCTACTCTTAATCCTAATTTATCAAATTCGGCAGTAAGCAAAGCGATAGTAACTTCTTGTTCCCATACTTGTCTAGATGCTTCGGTTGCGGAGATTCCTTGCCCACTTTTTTCTAAATTGCTGACTTTTACTCTAAAGTCCTCAAATGATATATCCTTTCCATTGATACTCCCAACATCCTTAGAGCTCTTCCCAAAATTCCCTTTGGTAAAAAGGTCTTGTATTATAAATGAGAATAATGCCAGAGCAATAACTCCAATCATTATAGCTGAATGTTGTCTAATTTTTGATAAAACTGCCATTGTCTATTATTGTTTATTTTAAAATTTTGTTTGCGAAAATACAATTATCTAATTAATAATTATAGAACTAGTCTTTTTTTTTTGTTTTTTTTTGGCTTTGCAAAATAATATCAGTCTTTGATGGTCATTTTAACCAATTCAATCTTCTTATTTGTGGCTTCTTCTATGACAAAATGATAATTTTCGATGTTAAATTCGTCTCCTTTTTGAGGAATTTCTTTGGTAAAATTTACTATAAACCCTCCAAGTGTTCCATAAGATTCACTTTCGGGAATTGACAGTTTATAGGTCTGGTTTAAATACTCAACATCAAAACGTGCTGAAAACAAAAAGGTTTTTTCATCAAGCTCTCGTTCGATTAATTCTTCGTCTGAATCATGTTCATCTTCAATTTCACCAAAAAGCTCCTCCACAATATCCTCAATCGTCAAAATCCCAGATGTTCCACCATATTCATCGAGAACAACCGCCACGCTCTTTCTTTTTTTAGTCAACAAACTCATAGCATCTTTTACATAGATAGCTTCTGGGATAAACTCAACCGAAATAACAATTTCCTTTATAGAAGAAGGTTTTTTGAACAAATCAAACGAATGAACGTACCCAATTATATCGTCGATTGAATTTTGATAAATCACAATTTTTGAATAACCTGTTTCAATAAATAACATTTTCAAATCCTCCAAAGATTCGCAAACTTCAATTGCTGCAATTTCGGTTCGTGGTGTCATTACATCTCGAGCCTTTGTCCCCGAAAAATCCAATGCATTTCTGAATATCTGTATTTCAGAATCCATTTCTTCTTGTTCATCTACGTTGCTCATTTGCTCGTTGATGTAATTTCCCAATTCTACTTTACTAAAATAAAGTTGCACCTGATCCCCTTCTGTTTTAAAAAATCGTTTCAAAACAAAATCGGAAATCCAAATTAAAAAAGTAGATATAAAATAGAATATTTTGTAAAAGAAATAAGCGGGAATCGCAAAAAACTTAATCAGCGAATTGGCATAAATCTGAAAAAAAACTTTCGGAAGAAATTCAGCTGTTATTAAAACAATAAATGTCGAAATTACTGTTTGAATTATAAGGCTCGTAAAATCGGAAAAATGAAGATTAAAACGCAAGAGCCAATCCATTAACAATTCGCCCATAAAAAAACCATAAACAACAAGCGCAACACTGTTGCCTATAAGCATTGCTGCAATAAATTTTGAGGGTTTCTCGGTAAGTTTGGTTAGAATTCTGGAAGTAAAACTGTCTTGTTTTTTTTCTAATTCCAAATAGATTTTATTCGAAGAGATAAAAGCTATCTCCATTCCTGAAAAAAAAGCACATAGTATTAAACACAATATTATGACACTTATTTCCATGATATTTAGGATTGTTTATTTCTGTCTTCAAATTTCTTTGAAAATTTTCTTCTGAAGAAAAACATAAAAATAGCAAGACCGGCTATTATGAAACTTAACAAAGGACTTTCGCTGGTATTGCATTTTGTATATCCATCGTATATAAAAAAGATTCCAAAAGCCAAGTAAAGATATGAGGTATATTTTAAGAAATTCATGTTGTTATTTTTTAATTATTCCGAAGATTCAACTTCTCCTTCTATTCGTTGTGAATTCACTGTATTGAAATCTTTGCTAAAATCAATTCCTTGTCCCGTCGAACCTCCTTTAGCATCGGTCAATTTAAACTTTTTTTCGGTATAAAACCATTGATTTTGCTGATCAAAATACAACTGCTCTGTCTCGAGCATCTGACCTGCTTCTGAAGTGATTTTTACTTTTCCCTGTAAATCAATGATATTGGTCTGCTTGTACGAAATTGCATAATTCGACCTGATAAAAGTTTTTTTGCCTTTATTGTCATAAATTGTCACATCGACCCCTTTGGGAAATTCGGTAAATGGAAATTCGACATTGGCATAATCATACATTTTGGGACTTATCAATATGGATTTTATTTTCCCGGAATCGGTGTATTTCAAATTCACGTTGTCGGCGTCACCGCTTGGCACAAATTCTGAATAATCATTTTTTTGGACTTCCTTAAAATTACTTTCACAGCCCAAAATCATGCTAACAATAATAATTAGCATTGAAAATGATCGTAGATTTTTTTTGAAGAAAGCCATAATTCGAAAAGTCAATTAATAAGGAGGTTTTATTTGACTAGTGATTACTCAATTTTTCTTTGTCCGAACCATCTATCATTAAGAGAGAAACTCATTGAAAAATTAAAATAATTTTCCTGAACCAATCCTTTTGCCGTAGTTCCTTTTTGTCCAAATTCTAAACCTATATTAATACCACTGGTAAAACTACCCATACTAGGTGGAATAGGCAATCCAAAACCTAACGTCAATGCCTTATCATCGATTTCTTCAGAATTGACAATTGTTCCTGTCTTTGTATATCTCAAACCGCCTCTGTAAACCACTTTTTGATAATATTTGGAAAAAACATTAAAGTTTGGAACATAATACCCTCCCAAACTATAACTTGAATATTTTCCATAAGTCGCTTTGTCTGACATATTGTAATCATTTGCCAAATCCCCTACATTTTGGAAAGTCATTTGAGTACCTACCATCCATTTTTTGGTTTGTCCGGCACCAAATCCAAAAGACACTCTATCTGGAATTGTCATATCATGTCTTATCTCTTTTGAATCTTTAGCGTCAATAACGGCTGTATTAAAATCAGAATTATAAGTAACCGTTGCAATCGTTTTTGTATTTGATGAAGATAATTTACTTTGAGGCGCATAAGTAAATCCACTATACAGATTCACTTTTTTGTATAGTTTGTGTTTATACATTATCCCAAAGTTTGTTGCAAAACCATTCAAATCTGCTTTATTTTCCTCATAAGTTCCTATTGGCACGCCCGAAATATAGCCCAGATTTGAATTATTGATTCTTCCAAAATTATATTGTACATCGGCTCCAATCACTAAATTCGGAATAACGGTATATCCCAATGACAAAAAAGCTTTGTTTAACCCTCCGCTTCCTTTCATTACATTGTTTTCTCCGTCAGGATCTGTAGTAGTTGAATGAATATGATACCCAACCGAAGTATAAGGCAACAATCCAAATCCAACACTCATTTTTCCTAAAGGCAAGGAAACTGCCAAATAATCGAGAGTTGTTCTTTGTGCGTTTTCACTACCGGAATCTGTCTTCAAATTGGTAGCTGCATAATTTCCACCCATTGTAAAAGTGGTAAACCGCACACTGGCAAAACTGGCAGGGTTCAAAATATTAATATGAAGGCTGTCCTGCTCAACATTTACACCTCCCATAGAACGATTTTCAATATTTCCTTTAAATCTCGATTCACCAAGTCCAAAAAAAGAATACGGAGAAGCAGATCCACTTTGAGCATTAGACATCAGTGAAAAAAAGAAACATGCAACAACACTTATTTTCTTAATCATTTTCCTATTTTATATTGAAAAATTTGATTCAAACTCTCTAAAAGAAAATTTGAATTGGCAAATATGGTATTTTTTAATCGCATCGCCAAAAAATTAGCATCTCCACCCGTTAAAATTATTATAAAGTTTGGAAATTTGGACAGATATTCATCGACAAAACCGTTGATTTCATACACCAATCCGTTAACAATTCCAGAATGAATAGCCTCTGCTGTTGAATCGCCGATAAAATGTTTCGGATTATCTACAGTAAGCAAAGGTAACTTTTCGGTGAAATTGTGCAAAGACTCATATCGCAAACGTAAACCTGGCGAAATAGCACCTCCATGATACACATCGTTTTGATCAACAAAATCATAAGTAACACATGTACCGGCATCGATGATTAGGCGATTTTGCCTAGGAAACTTTAAAGTTGCGCCTGCCGCCAAAACCATTCTGTCTATTCCCAAAGTCTTGGGAGTAGCATAATTATTAGTAAATGGGAAAAAATCTTCATGTGAAATAAACCATAAATCAAGCACATTTTTGAAATTCAAAAACAAATCTTTATCCGCTTTTCCAACAGAAGCCACAATCAAATGCTTTACACTTGGGTATTTTTTTAAAATATTTTCAATTTCTTTTTGAATTTTCTCTTTAGGAAAAACAAAAAAACCTAAAGTGTTATCATTCTCAAAAACAGCACCTTTAATTCTTGTATTCCCAACATCAATTGCTAAAACCATGGTTTCTTTTTTAAAAATGCTAAGGTACGAATAGATTTTTTTTAAAAAATGTATTGTTTAAATTAAAAAAGATTCTATATTTGCACCCGCAAACAAGTTCACCGAACTCTTATGAAAATAATAGCGAAGTGAGGTAATGAGCACGGTACCTTAGCTCAGATGGTAGAGCAATGGACTGAAAATCCATGTGTCCCTGGTTCGATCCCTGGAGGTACCACTAAACCCACTCAACCGAGTGGGTTTTTTGTTTCATTTCTTTACCCTAATCTTTTCAAAATTTTGATTTTACCAGAAGCATTTGATAATCAAAACAAAGGGAATTGGCCATTCTACACAATTACACTTTTCAACAATCCCAAAGTAGGACTGTCCGCCATAAAAACTCTTACAAAAAACACTCCCGATTCACGAAATTTTAATTTTAATTTCATAATTTCATATTTGGAAACTTACATCTCTTAAAAAAGAATTCTTTTTTTATTAAACAAAAAAGAGAATATTATCAGGTTACAACGAATAATATGTGTTTTGAGTAGTTATCACCGATAGAACCGACAATTAATAATGAAAGCAGAAAATTCATTAGTCCACCCATTTTCCATACCTCGCGTGTTAAGATATCGTCCCATCACGGTTCTTGTAGTTGCTATATCATATATTCTATTTGCCAAAATCAGCTTTTTAACAACAATTGACCCCGGCACAGTCAGCCCAATATTCCTACCTGCAGGACTTGCTTTGGCATCAATATTAATTTTTGGAAGAAAAGCTTTAATCGGAATAGGTATTGGGTCCTTTTATTCAAATACATTTCTAAACTTAGGTTTTACACATTACAACGAAGTTCTTTCATTATCTACCCTTTCCACAGGTTTCTACATTGCTTTGGGTTCCATAATAGCTTCTTCGAGCGCCTCAATTATTCTAAAACGTTTATGCAAAAAAGAACAGTTATTAGACAAAGGATTAAACGTATTAAGCTTGCTTATATTGGGACCTATCATTTTTTCTACTATAACTTCATTGATTGGCGTTGCCAATTTCTACCTTAACGGATCTATCTCCCCAGAACAGTTTTGGTACACCTATAAAACATGGTGGTTTGGTGATGCAATCGGAATAATTTTGTTCACGCCTTTGATTTTATCCTGGTCTTTAAAAGATGCTTTCGCCAGGAAAAAATTTAATTTCTTTGAATTGATCCTCTATGGAGTAATAACGATTTTGGTTTGCTTTGGTGTTTTTTTTCAGTACACAGAATTAAAATACCTCATTCTACCACTCCTGTTTTGGTCTGCTTATCGTTTTCCCGTTCAGATCACGACACTTGTCATCATTGTAATTTCATTTTTTGCAATTGTAACTACTACTCAGGGAATTGGTCCGTTTAATGAAGAACATATAAACGATTCGATTTTATTTCTGGATTTATTCCTCAGTACAATAAGCATTTGCAGCCTTTTTTTATCAGGAATCATAACAGAACGTAAAAAAGCCGAAGATTCAATTAAAACCAGTGAAAATAATCTTCGGAAAAATCAAATTTTGCTAGAATCTACTCTGGAAAGTCCAAAAAATTTCAGCATTTTTTCCATAGGTCTAAATTATGAATATCTAAGTTTTAACAGTCAGCACAGTCTTATTATGAAAACTATGTACGGTGCAGATATTGCCTTAGGGATGAAATTACAGAATTGTATCTCTAACAAAGAACAACTGAACAAATCCTTGGAAATAATAAGCAAAGCTTTTTTGGGTGAGAGCAACACAACTGTCAACTATTTTGATATCAACCACTCTTATTGGGAATTCAGAACCAGCCCCATCGAAAATCAAAACGATGAAATCATTGGAGCTACGGTAATTTCAACCAATATCACAAAAAAAATAAAAGATGAAGAGGCTCTGAAAAAAAGCGAAGAAAAATACCGAAACATATTTGAAAATATTCAAGATGTCATTTTTCAAACGGACATTAACGGTATTTTTATAGATTTAAGCCCATCTGTAAAAGAATTTTGCGGATATACCGCCGAAGAATTAATTGGCAAACCGATGAATTTTTTGCAACCGGATGATGAAAAAAGCAACATAGTAATTAAACTTGTGAACGAACAATCAGTTTTGGACTATTACGAAAGACTGATTAAAACAAAATCAGGCGCCTTAAAACACATTTCCCTGAGTGCCAAAATGATTTTTGACAATGAAGGAAACAAACTTCACATAAACGCTATCGCAAGAGATATTACCCAAAGAAAAGAAAATGAAAAAGAAATTGCTTTTCAAAACCAAAAACTACAGATTCAGAACAAAGAACTAGAACAATTTGCCTATATCACATCGCATGATTTACAGGAACCTTTGATTACACTGAAGTTTTTTTCGGAACTTCTCAAAACAGAATTCCCAAAAGATCTTAACGAAGACATCAAACAATATCTCGATTTCATTTTGATATCCTCAGACAGAATGCAAAAATTAATCAAAGGATTATTGGACTACTCCAGAATAGGAAACCAAATTAACCAACATGAAATTGACTGCAATGAGATTGTAAACGAGACTATTTCTTCATTATCCGATAACATCCGCGAATCAAATTGCAAAATTGAAACTGAAAATTTACCAAAACTAAATGGCTATTCTGTAGAATTAATTCAACTTTTTCAGCATTTAATTTCCAATGCAATAAAATTTAGAAAAAAAGACATCCCCTTAATTGTCAGGATTAAAGCAAAGCTAATTGAAAACAATTGGCACTTCACAGTTGAAGACAACGGAATAGGTATTGAAGAACAAAACCAAGAAAAAGCATTTATCATTTTTAAGCGACTCCACAACCGGGAAGACTATCCGGGAATTGGTATCGGACTTGCTATTTGTAAAAAAATAATTGCCCTGCATGAAGGTAACATCTGGATTGAATCTACTTTGGGATCCGGCACAACTGTACATTTTACAGTACCTAAAAAAAGATAATTTTAAAAAAAATGCAAAGACCCTAAATCTCAAAAAAATGAAAAAATTAAATTCTGTATTGCTAATTGACGATGATGCAGCGACCAATTTTATTAGCAAAATGCTAATAAAAAAAGCTGGAATTACAGACCATATCGAAACGGTATTGAATGGAAAACAAGCTCTGGAATATTTGACAAATACTGGCGACTATGAAAGACTGGATAGCATTTACCCTAAACCTATGCTTATTTTGTTGGACATAAACATGCCTATAATGGACGGTTGGGAATTTGCCGAAGCCTACTCAAAGCTGAATGAAAATCAAAAAGAAGGAACTGTTGTTGTAATGCTTTCTAGTTCACTAAATCCCGATGACAAGGAAAGAGCTTCAAGTCTTCCTGCAATTTCAAGTTTTCAGAACAAGCCGCTTACAACGGAGAGGCTTACTTCAATTATTGATACCTTTTTTTCAGAACAAAAGGAATAAAAAACATTTGATAAATCAAAAAAAACTTTTTCAATAGTATCATACATAAAAGCGAAATAAGAAATTCTTTCATAATTTTGTGATATCTTTTTAACAAATGGACACTTTTTACTAGGGATTGTTAAATTTTTTCTATATTTATCCAATAAACGAGAAAATTTAGCGTTTAATCGATTATTTAGAACCTACATAAATAAAGTTTATTTGAAAAAAGATAAATTATGACCCCCATTCTGCTTCATCAACTTCGAAACGTAATCACTTCGCCCTTAATCTCAATATTTTGCAAAAAATTTGAGGAAAACGAACTTCATTTGAGAAAATCAATCGATGCTAGTATTTGCACCGTTCTTGTTGGTCTCGAAAAAATTATGGACAACTCCTTATTGTATGACAGAATCCTAGAATCGATAACTTTTACTGAATTTTATAAGAGCACAAAATTCGAAAACGGGAAAATTTCTTCGATAAATTACTCTTTTGAACAAGAAGGAGGTATTCCTCTTAACACTCTTTTTTCTACTAAAAAAGAACGAATATCAGAAATGATATCCAATGAAGTAGGCATTAAAAGTGGAACGGCCTGTGCAATCCTAAATTTTGCGGCGATGCTCATTTTATTGCATTTAGCAAATGAAAAACAAAAGACAGGCATCTCTCAAAACGATTTGAATTCGCAGAAAAAATTAATCCTAAACAATGTTCCCGAAGGAATTCGCGTACTTTTGGGCTACTCGGATTTTGAATGTGAAGATGCTTATGCTGATTCTAATACATTGGTAAAAACGAAACCAAAACCTCATTTTTTCTATAAAATCTTTAAAATATGATTTAAAAAAAATGCCAACAATTTTGAAATCGTTGGCATGGTTTTTAGCTACTTTTCATCAATCCAAGAATCAATTTTCTTTTCCAATAAAGCTAATGGCATTGCACCAGATTCTAATACTTTTTCATGGAATTTTTTAATATCAAATTTAGATCCGAGTTTATCTTGTGCTCTTTTTCGAAGTTCCAAAATTTTGAGTTGCCCTATTTTATACGATAAGGCTTGTCCAGGAATAGCCATATAACGCTCTATTTCAACGGTAATTCCTGCTTCACTTTCGGCCTCATTCTGCATAGAATATTTGATAGCTTGCTCTCTTGTCCAACCTTTGCTGTGCAATCCTGTATCAACCACTAAGCGAACTGCTCTATGCATTTCATTACTCAACATCCCAAAATATTGATAAGGATCTTGATATAAACCTAATTCTTTTCCTAAACTCTCTGTATATAATGCCCAACCCTCACCGTAAGCACCAAACCAATTGAACTTTCTAAAATCAGGTAAAGCAGTATTCTCTTGCTGCAATGAAACTTGAAAATGATGCCCCGGAATGGCTTCATGCAAAAACAAATCTTCATCCCCAAACACATTATATTCCTTTACATCTGGAATGGGCACATAAAAAATACCGGGACGAGAACCATCAACTGTTCCTTGATTATACTCTGCACTTGATGTTTTTTCTCGGAAAGCTTCTGTTCTTCTTATCTCAAATTTTGTCTTAGGCTGCAATGAAAATAATTTATCGACATTTGGTTTTATAACACTATAAATTCTTTCAAAATTGGCAATTACTTCTTCTGGTTTTTTGAATGGTTTTAATTCAGGTTTGTTTCTTACGTACTCAAAAAAATCAATAAGTGTCCCTTTAAATCCAAGTTGGTTTTTTACTTTTTCCATTTCAGTATTTAGACGGGCTACCTCTTTTAATCCTAATTGATGAATCTCTTCTGGAGTCATCTCCGTAGTCGTACACTGTTTTACGTAAGCCAAATATAATTCCTTCCCAAAAGGCAAACTCCCAATTCCGCTTGTAGATCTTGATGCTGGCAAGTATTCATTTTTAAGAAAACTAGCCATTTTTTTATATCTAGGTATCAGCTTATCATTAATCACAGACGTATACTTATCTTTTAAATCTTTTTTTACTTCATCAGAAAATGCTGCTGGCATCAACTTTATAGAAGAATAAAACAAATTGTCTTCAATATTTGCGGTCGGCATTTCAGCAAATTGCGGAATAACTTTTATTGTTAATGCTTTTGGCAAAACAATTCCTTTTTCAATTCCTTTCTTCATATAAACTAAAGCAGAATCAATCCAAAAACAATATTTATCCATCCTCTTTAAAAAATTTCTATAATCCTTTTCTGTTTTAAAAGGTTGTCCACTTTTACCTCCAGCAAATTGCCCCATTGTTATATGTGTACCCCAAAACTGATGAATAGGCATGAGATTTGCAGGTTGTTCCGCCAGTTTTTTCCCAACTGCAACTTCCCACTTTATAATTTCAAAGCTATTTTTTTCTTCTTCTGAAAGTTGTTTTTCATCAAATGCCTTTAGTCCAGTCTCATATTTATCAAAAAACTCAAGTTGCTTTTTAATAAAGCTATCTGTCATTTCAAACTGTAATTGATCATTATATTCATTTTGACCATTCTGTGTTGCAGACAAAGGATCTAAAGTGTTTTTGTCATCAAAATAATTTTTGGTAAACAAAGAAAAATCCTGTTTTTCCTCATTAGATTTACAATTCACTAATGTTAATGAAATAGCCAATGAGGCTATAAAAAATGTAATTCTGTTCATGTGTGGATAGTTATAGTTTATACTAGTTAAATGTAATTCGCCTATCTTGATTGGTATTTGCTACCAATTTTAGGTCATACTTATTTAATATTTATTGTTTTTTCGGGAAATATAGGACTAATTATTAATAAATATTGCTTTTTTATTAAAATTATATCAATATTGCAATTTTTCTAGTGTCATTCTACTTGTTTTAAAATAAAAAATCCCTTTACATATTGCTATGAAAGGGATTCTGAAAATATTTTAAAAAAATTTATGCGTTCTTCAGATTGATAATTTCTTGGTCTGTGAGTACTCTCCAATTTCCTCTAGGCAAATTTTTCTTAGTCAATCCGGCAAATGCAACGCGATCAACTCTAAGAACATTATAATTGAAGTTTTCAAATATTGAACGAACCACTTTTATATTGGACGATTTTATTTTGATTCCGATTTCATTTTTAGATTCACCCTCAATATAACTTACTTCCTCAACATGAACTCGGTGTCCTTCCAACATTAAACCTTTGCCTATTTTTTCCAAATCCTCAAATTTTAAATTTTTATCTAAGGAAACCTGATATATTTTTGGCGATTTTTGATTCGGCAGCGAAAACTTACGAATCATATCTGTGTCATTTGTAAATACCAACAATCCAGTCGTATTTTTGTCCATTCTTCCGATAGGAGCAATTTTTGAAGTTGTCGAACCTTTTACCAATTCCAATACGTTTCTATACTCCTGCCCTTCGTCCAAAGCAGTCGTGAAATTCTTAGGCTTGTTCAAAAGAATGTACACTTTCTTTTCAGGTGTAATAACTGTTCCGTCAAAATTAACGACATCACTTGGTTTTACTAAATAACCCATTTCGATAACGGGAATACCATTCACTTTTACATTTCCAGACTGAATGTAAATATCAGCATCACGGCGAGAGCAAATCCCAGAGTTTGCGATGTATTTATTCAATCGGATTTCATCTTTTTCCTTTGCTCTTTTTGGAGCTTGATTCGGTTTTTTCTCCACTTTATTTGTGGCAGTATCTGGAACTTTGGTGTTTGGTTTTGCTTTTTTAGGTCCTTGTGCCCTTTTTGGCATCGCAGGTTTGGGCTTATTAGAACTAGGTCTAGAACCCGTTGGTCTAGAACCGCTTCTTTTATTATTGCCTCCTCTATTCTCCATAATATTCTATAATTTGATGCAAAGATACTATTTATATATTGGGAAACTATTTTTGGGAATTATAAAAAGTCAACTATGTAAAATAAGTAATTAGTTATTAGTGACTGGTGATTAGTCTATTAATCAGTAATAATTATTGACTTTGAAAAACATGAAATTTTCGAAAACAAAAAAGCAACCCATTTCAATTCCTTATCATAACTAGATAGCTAACAATAATTTTTTTCCGTGCCACAAAACGCTTGGATTAATCAGGACAATACAAAATACTCCGGCAACAATAAGAAATTTCAAAACATTGTGTAACAAAACATATTGTTGCTTGGACTCCCATTTCCACAAATAGAGCAAAAAGAAAATCATGATTATGAAACCAAAATAAAAGTAAATGTCCATATAACCAACATCATACACATTGATTAAAAAATAAACCGGAATAATTGTCAATACTGTCAATCCAGTTATGATTTTTTTGGAAACCTGTTCGCCATAAATAATTGGAATGGTCTTGTAATTGCTAACAAAATCTCCTTTTAGGTTCTCAAGATCCTTAATCATTTCCCGAATCAGGATTAGCAAAAATAAAAAAGCACCGTGAGAAAGTATAACAGCAAGTTTACCACTGTTGCTTTCGATTTCATACAATGGCATTTTTAAATAATAATACAATAAAATTCCAAAAAAAGGCATTACCGCAAGGAAAGCGGCCATCAAGTTTCCTATTATCGGATACTTTTTAATTTTATGGGAATAAAACCATATAAGGAAAATATAGCACGAAAAGAATAAAACAGCTCTCAAAGAAACAAATAAAGCGATTAAAGCCACAAAAAAATTAAGCCCAAAATAAACATATAATTTGGTCTTTTGACTCACCAACCGATCCAACTGCGACTTGTTGGGCTTGTTTATCAAATCTTTTTTACTGTCATAAAAACTATTGATAATGTACCCAGAAGCAATTGCCAAACTGGATGCCAAAACAATGATAAAAAGATGAAAATCCAACAATATTGACAAGGCTCTTGTCTCAGGAGCCAAAATAAAAATTGCCGATAGATATTGAGCTAAAGCTATAATAGGAATATTGTAACCTCGAACTACTGAGAACAGACTCACAATCTTTAACACAAATAGTTTTTGCTGTCTGCTTAACATGGAGCTGGGTTATAGGTTATTATTAATATTTAATTTTTTGGGGGAGGTTTTCAAATATTAATTAAAATTGATAAACAACTTCCAATTTATAATCTTTCAGCGACTCTTTTGCTTTTTCCAAATCTTGTGTAAATCCTAATATGTAACCCCCACCGCCAGAACCGCAGAGTTTCAGATAATAATCATTCGATTCTATTCCTTGCTGCCAAATTCCATGGAATTGCTCCGGAATCATCGGTTTGAAATTATTGAGGACTACTTTTGATAATTTTTTGGTATTTTCAAATAATGACTTCACGTCTCCACCCAAAAAATTCTCCACACAGGCATCCGTATATTTTACAAACTGGTTCTTTAACATCGCACGGAATCCTTTGTCTTTGAGGTTTTCCATAAAAATATTAACCATCGGAGCCGTTTCACCAACAATTCCAGAATCCAATAGGAACACCGCTCCTTTTCCGTCAAAACTTTGAGTCGGAATTCCCGTAGCTTCAATATTATCTTTTGAATTAATCAAAATCGGAATGCTCAAATAACTGTTCAACGGATCAAGCCCTGAACTTTTTCCGTGGAAAAAACTCTCCATTTGAGAAAAAATGGTTTTAAGAGTCAATAACTTTTCACGAGTCAGATTCTCCAAAACAGTAATTTTATGTTGGGCATATTTATCATAAATAGCAGCAACCAAAGCGCCACTGCTTCCTACTCCATATCCTTGCGGAATACTGGAATCAAAATACATCCCGGTTTGCACATCATTACTTAAAGCTTCCAAATCAAAAGTTACCAAATTGGGATTGTCCTTTTGCAATTGCTCCAAATAAGCAACAAAACGTTTCAAATGACCATTCGATTTCACGGCTTCTTCCGAAGGATTTTCATCTTTCTTCAATGCACCATTATAAAAATTATAAGGAATCGATAATCCCTTGGAGTCACGAATAATTCCGTATTCTCCAAAGAGTAATATTTTTGAGTAAAACAAAGGTCCTTTCATATGGATGCTTATTGTATATTCTTAATTTTTTTGGGGTTTTGTCGGGTGTCGAAAAGTGCAACTATATATATTCGTTTACTTGTAAAAGTATAAAACAATGTCGTTTGTCTAGTAACAACACATTTATGATATTTCTTATTTGTTTCTGACTTAGGAAAAATCTCCGGATTAACTCTAATTATTTGTAAAGAATCATACAATTTCTTTGCAAATTTAATTCTAATTCTTTCTGACCATTTTGTTTCAAGATATTCTAAAAGTACTTTTGTCTTTTTTTGAGCATTAATTGAAATTTTAATTTCTCTCATTTTTAACACCTATACTTCTGAATAAATTCTTCAAAATCTACAAATTCACCTCTTTCAATTTGTCGGTCTCCCTCTTCGATTTCATCCTTCTGTTCTTGAGTCAGCTCATCCCAAAAATCTTTTCTTTCAGATTTGAAAATATTTTTTATGGCTTCAATTATGGATAAATCATTGGTTTCTTCCAATTTTTTCATCAATTTTGATTTTTCTAATTGTATATCCATGATTACTTTAAATTATATCATTTAGAAATCTCTTTTTCAAAAATCGATTTCATCTCCACGATTCTCATTTTGTATTCCCAAATTAATCTCTTCCTGCTGTTCAGGCGTTAACTTGTCCCAAACCTCTTTTTCTTTGGCATCAAAAACGGCTCTTAGTTTTTTCAGAAGCTTAACATCGTTTGTTTTTGCTATCTTTCTGATTAATTCCAGTTTTTCAGTATTCAAGTCCATAACTACAATCGATTAAGAACTAAAGATACGAAAAAAAAGCATCAATATTATACCGCACCATTTCCAACTTCGTCGCAAAGATACTGACCATTTTGGCAATAGCCAACTAATTCTTTCTTAATAAATTGTAACACTTTTTCTTTAACATTTTCAGGATACAAAACATGCACATTTGCACCCGCATCTAACGTAAAGCAAACAGGTGTTTTGGTTTCGCTTCTAAATTTCCAAATTGCGTTAATTATTTGCAACGTGTTTGGTTTCATCAAAATAAAATAAGGTAGTGAAGTCATCATCATTGCATGCAAAGTCAAGGCTTCGCTTTCAACAATTTGAATGAATTCCTCCAAGTTTCCGTTTTCAAAAACAGGAATTAGTTTGTCCAGATTTTCATGAGCTTGGGCAAATCGCCTTTCGGCAAATGGATGGCCGTGCATCAAATCATGACCAACAGTACTGGAAACTTGCTTTTCGCCTTTGTCAACGAGTAAAATAGTATCCTGAAAGTTTTTAAAAACATCATGAATCTTGTACGGATATTCCACTCCATACAAATCGGTACTGCCTTTTATATTTGCCTGATTTCCCCAAACAACGACTTGTCCTTTTACACTTCGGCATGCACTTCCCGAACCCAATCGGGCCAAAAAGGAAGCTTTGGCGTAAAAATAATCATCAGTCATTGATGGATTTAAGACTTTTTCCAAACTCATAAAATTCATCGCCAAAGCCGCCATACCCGAAGCCGAAGATGCGATTCCAGAACTGTGCGGAAACGTATTTTGGGTGTCAATCGTAAAATGATAATCTTTCAGGAACGGCAAATAAACGGCAACACGCTCCAGAAATTTTTGGATTTTTGGTTTGAAGTCTTCCTTGGGTTTTCCTTCAAATAACAAATCAAAAGAAAAATTGCCATTGTTTTCTTTTTTGGCAAAAGCCAAAGCCGTAATCGTTTTACAATTGTTCAACGTAAAACTAACGGATGGATTGGCAGGAATCTGTTTATCTTTTTTACCCCAATATTTTACCAAGGCAATATTACTGGGTGCACTCCAGGAAAAACTTCCCTCGCCTATAGAATGGCTGTATTTTGATGGGATAAAATCGTTGGCTTCAAACATAAAAAATAATTTTCGGCAAAGATACTTTTTTTGATTAAATCGTATATTTCTTTATTTCAATAATGCTTGAAAAGTTTTAAGTATTTTTGGTCCCTCAAAAACAAAAGAAATGAATAAAATTACCAGAATATTGGCCATCGTTGCCACTTGTCTTGCAGTAGGATATTTTACCGGAATGATAACAAAACTAGCACTAATGAATTGGTACCCGCTTATTATCAAACCTGGTTTTGCTCCAACCAATTGGATTTTCGAACCTGTTTGGAATACGCTTTATATTATGATGGGAATTGCCGCTGGTTTGGTTTGGAACAGAATCGATTTTGAAAAAGAAACCGTAAAAAAAGCATTGCAATTATTCGCCATTCAATTGGCTCTAAATGCCTTGTGGTCTTATCTGTTTTTTGGATTAAAAAACCCTATGTTAGCCGGTTTGGAAATAATTATCCTTTGGCTGATGATTTATGAAACCTATGCCCAATTTTCCAAAATCAACAAAATATCGGGATATTTATTTGTCCCTTATTTGGTTTGGGTAAGTTTTGAGGCCGTTTTGACCGGAAGTATTTGGTGGTTGAATAGGTAAATGTAACTCTTTGGAGAAATCAGTTTAGGTTTTTTTGTAAAAATATTTTATAGCCTTTTTTGTTTTTGAAATTCAATGTTTTTTGCCATTAAAAAATCCATCATACTTAGTTTGTTGTGGTTGGAAATTAATTTTTTGGATTTGGGATCGGTATCACAAAATTGAAGAAAAAGATCGATTTCTTCAGGTTTTAATTTCAAAGTTTTAAAATAAAAATTTTCATCGCAAATGCTTTTTGCCAATACTGCAAACTCAATTTTCGGAACAGTTTCTTTTTTCTTTTCTTTTTCTTTTGCAAACAAGTCAACAATCATCTTTCCTATTGCCACAAAATCCATTCCATTCACAATGGCTCCATCATAAACCCCAGTTTTTGGACTATTTGCTGCTTTATCTAATTTTACTCTATCCCGCATTTCTTGCTTCCATTTTTCATCCTCTTTCCATTTAATAGAAGGTAGTGTGGTAACTATAACTTCATTTAATTCTTCTGGTTTTTTGAAGATGATTATTTCGAGATTGTTTTGTTCGATTTGAGCCAAACTGAGTTTTATTTTTTTCAAATGATAGTCTTTAGCATAAAAAACAAGACTGTCATTGGCTTTGACATCAATAACAAATTCTCCATTTTCGTCTGTAAGAGTACTCTTTTTGGATGTTTTATTGATAACATTCACATTTTGCAGCAAAATATTCTCGCATGTAACTTTTCCTTTTACAGCCTTTTCTGTTTGCGAAATACTAAACTGACTGGTGAGCAAAAAAAAGACTGGGAGTAATTTTACCTTCATAAATAAGACTTTATTGAAAGTAAATCTATCCTAATATTCCCTAAAGAAAACTTAGAATTTCTGTAAATTTTTGTTAATTAATCATTTACAAGAATTGCATTCGCCACAATAAACCCGCTTGTCCAAGCATTTTGAAAATTAAAACCTCCTGTAATCGCATCGATATTTACAATTTCTCCGGCGAAAAAGAGATTCTCATGCAGTTTGCTTTCCATCGTTTTGAAGTTAATTTCTTTTAAATCAATTCCGCCGGCAGTTACGAATTCTTCCTTAAAAGTACTTTTGCCATTGACCTGAAAAGTACAATTTGTCAATTGGTTCACTAAATTCTGCAATTGATTTTTGGACAAATCCGCCCATTTGGTTTCGGCAGGAATTCCTGAAGCCAATACTAAACTTTCCCACAAACGATTCGTTAGCCCAAAAAGAGATTTTTTGGAAACTGCTTTTTTGGCGTGCTCTTGTTTGTTTGCCTTTAAAGTTTTCTCGGCATCTTCGGCATCCAAATCGTTGAGCCAATTCACATAAATGGTAAATTGATAGTTTTTGTCATGTAAAATCCGGGCTCCCCAAGCTGATAATTTTAAAATCGCTGGACCGCTCATTCCCCAATGCGTGATTAACAATGGCCCTGTCGAAGTCAGTTTTGTGTCTTTGACTTTTACGGTAACCTGCGCCGCAACGCCAGGCAATTCCTTGATTCTCGGGTCTTTTATATTGAAAGTAAATAACGATGGAACTGGGTTCACAATCGCGTGCCCTTGTTTTTGAAGCATTTCCCAAATTTTCGGATTGCTTCCTGTGGCAAGAACCAATTTAGCGGCAACATAATTTTCATTCTGTGTTCCCACTTTCCAGAAATTGTCTTTTTTGAAAATGGACTGTACACTTTGTCCTGTAAAAATTTTAATTCCAAGTTTTTGGGTTGCTTTTACAAAACAATCAATTATGGTTTGCGACGAATTTGAAACTGGAAACATACGCCCGTCTTCCTCAATTTTCAGTTCCACTCCATGTTTTTCAAACCATTCTACCGTATCGCCCGAGCAAAATTGATGAAATGGGCCACGCAATTCCTTTTCGCCACGAGGATAAAATTTTACCAACTCATTGGGTTCAAAACAGGCATGCGTCACATTGCAGCGTCCTCCTCCGGAAACACGAACTTTTGACAAAACTTCGGCGCCTCTTTCAAGAATGGCTACTTTGGTTTTTGGATTTTTCTCCACAATATTAATTGCCGTAAAAAAACCGGCAGCTCCACCACCAACAACAAGTATGTCAAAATTTTGATTCATGATTATGAAATAGAATTGGAATACAAAGGTAAGCATTCGTTATTTAAAAGGATAACCGCTGATTCGCAGATTGCATTTTGATTATGGGTCTCATCTTAATTATTAAAATTATCAACGTTCCCATGTTTGAAACCATGGCCAACGGTTTCAACCGTTGGAGACAATCAACGTTACCAAAGATGAATCATCGGTTATTATCAAACGCTAAATATATAATCTCTTTAAACCCTATCCAAAAAATCGGTAATAATGCCATCCACATTGAATAATTTTATTCTTTGAATGTCTTCCGCTTTATTTACTGTCCAAGGAAAAACCAAGATTCCTTTCTCTTGAATTTTAGATGTGTATTCATCTGTCAATAATTGAAAATCCGGATGCAGTGCTTCAGCTTTCATAAATCGGGCGAAAGAAATAGCTAGATCCAAATCGGTTTCGGTCAAAACTCCGATTCGGATATTTTCATTTAAAAAACGAACTTGCTGAAGGGCATTCCAATCAAAACTGGACACAATAAAATGTTCTTTATTCCATTTTTTTTCAGAAATATAGTGTTCAATTAGCTCGACAACTTTCTCGGCTGTATCTTGATTTTTTAATTCAATATTTACAAAACATCGTTTATTGACCAAATCCAAAACTTCTCCTAAAGTTGGAATTTCGTACTTATCATCGATTCGAAAAGATTTTAATTCCTGAAGTGTCAATTGGTTTACAACACCTTTCCCATTAGTCGTCCTGTCAATGGTTTCGTCGTGGATTACAATCAAATGGCCTTCCAGGCTTAGATGCACATCCAATTCAATTCCGTCTGCTCCCATTGCAATAGCTTTTTCAAAGGAAACCAATGTGTTTTCGGGTTTGTATCCATTGGCTCCGCGGTGTCCTATTTTTAGAATTTTTTTCATAGCTTTTCTCTATAAATCCAATGCTAATTTAAATTGCCTCCAGCTTTAGCTGGAGGTAATAAATAAATGCCAAAATTGGCTTTAGCCAAAATATTCTTTTGGCTAAAGCCTTAACTACTATCAATTAAATTCCTCTAGCTAAAGCTAGAGGCAATTCAAAAAAATTATTTATGTAATTCCAACAAAACAATATCAAACTCACTATCAACAGAAACTTTTCCGTTTAAAACAGTTGCCGTTTTACCCGAATAAGCGTCTCTCACTTTGGCTCCTTCTTTGAAAGAAGAGCCCACAGAAATTTCTTTTTTGCCTTTGGCTAAATCCAAACCGATTACGACTGTGTCTGAATATTTCCCATTGGTGAAATTTCTAGAACACAGATAAGGTTTTGATGAAATTTCGGTATTGACACCTGCTCCGACAGCCGGATGATTTTTTCTGAATTGTCCTAATTTTTGCCAATGCAAAAGAATTTTCTGTGTGTCAGGATTTTTGTTTACCGCGTCCCAATTCATAAAAGAACGTAATGTGGCATCTCCCACAGTTCCTTCAACAACTAGAGAACGAGCCGATTCGTCACCATAATATACTTGGGCAATACCCGGAGACAATAATAATTTCGTTCCACTTTCGATACTTTTGGTACGTTTGGCGTCAAATGGGCCGCCATCGTCGTGCGAAGACAAATAGTTCAAAACGCTGTTTCCTTTCAATTCTCCGTTCAGTAAATTGGAATATTTTGAAAACAAAGAAGTATAGTCTTTTTGGGCATCGCTTTTGAATTCAAAATTGATCATAGCCGTAAATCCATTCTCGTAATAATTGACTTTTTTGTCTCCAAAATCAAATAATTTTCCATTACTGATGTTGTAATTATACACTTCGGCTATGGTGTAAAACGGATTGTTGTCCAAAACTTTGGTTGGATTATTTTTTTTCCATTGTGCAAACGCATAATCACATTGTGTCTTGAAATCCGCCCAAACACTTTCATCTGTATGTTTTACTGTATCGGCTCTGTAACCATCAATTCCAAACTCGGTAATATAATCGGTCAGCCATTTTATGATATAATATTTAGGCGTTCTTGGATAGCCCGTTCTTTTGAAAAAAGCGTCTAATGAAGTTACTTCTTTTTCATATCTCCCTTCGGCTTTCCATTTTTCAACCAAAAAAGGAGGCAAGGCAACAGCAACTTTACTTTCAGTTTTCACATCCGGTAGATTGGCTACCAAAGTACAAGCTGTGGTGTTATCAAAATTACTGTATTGACACTTTGGTTCTGTTCGAACCCATCCTTCTGGCCAAACGGTATCCACCGGAGTCACCGGCCCGGTATGATTGATTACACCGTCAAGCATGATTCGGATTCCTTTGGCATGGGCTTTTTTTACCAATTCGGCCAAATCTTTTTTGGTTCCGAAATTTGGGTCTAATGCCGTCCAATCTCTTGTCCAATAACCATGAAACCCATAACTGAAGCCTGTTCCTTCATCTACACCATCATGAATTTGCTCGACAATAGGTGTGAACCAAATGACATTGATTCCTAGTTTTGTAAAATATCCCTCGTCTATTTTCTGAATTATTCCTCTAAGATCTCCCCCCTCAAAACCGCGAAGTTTTCCGGGAGTTTTGGTTCTGTTAAAATTCACATCATTTGATTTATCTCCATTATAAAAACGGTCGGTCATCAAAAAATACAAATTGGCCCCTTCCCAAACAAAAGGAGCTTTTTCTGTTTTGGCTTTCGGCTTCAAATTTGATTTTACTTTTATTTGTGCATTCGCAAAAGGTATTGCCAATAAAACAAACAGCGATACTATTACTTTTTTATTTATCATATTATAACTGTATTTTGATTTCGTAATTCAATCCTTTTTTCAATACCACCGGAATTTCAAGTGTTTTGGCATTTGTTTTAAAATCCACATTTGCCCCATTAACGGTAATCTTCGCTGGTTTTGAACTGATGTTGTGAACCAATAAAGTAACGTTTTTGTCAGCACTTGCAAATATTTTTCCAACAGAAGTTTTTATTTTTAAGCTAATTTCTTTTGCCGATACATTACTTGAAAAATTCAAAATTTCATAAACGCCTTTTTCGAAAGCATTTGGCGTTAGACCGTCATCATTGTATAATTTCCCAACACTTGATGTTGTTTTTTCATCAAAATAAAAATGCAAATCAAAATTCGCCAACGAATATTTTGTCGTGTTTTGAATCGTTTTTATCATCGGGATAAAAGCGCCTCCGCGAACAAAAACAGGGATGTTATCAGCCGAAACGGCTAAGTTTTCTGTCGCTCCTCCTTCATGTTTGACACCCGTATAAAAGTCATACCAATTGTTGTTTTTTGGAAAATAAACAGTCGTATTGGTAACTCCTGCTTTGGTAATTGGTTTTACCAAAAAATCATTCCCCCATAAATAGGAATCACAGGAATTCAGTAACTTTTCATTAGTTGGTTCTTCAAAAAATAAGGGACGCATCAATGGCAAACCTTTGTTGTTATTTTCAAAAGCCAAGGTGTAATTGTACGGCAACATTTGGTAACGCAATTCGATTTGTTTTTTGACTTTGGCCTTGGTCAGAATGTCTTTGTTAACAGGTTCTGAAGCTACATCTTCCTGCGCGTGCGGACGATAAACCGGCTGAAAAACGCCATACTGCAACCAACGAACATATAATTCGTTATCAAAATAATCCCCCGCAAATCCTCCCAAATCCGAGTGCATATAGGCCATTCCCTGTATTCCCATCTGCAAAGCAATTTCGGGTTGTGATTGCAATCCTTCCCAAGAACGCCCCACATCGCCCGACCACGGAATCATTCCGTAATGCTGTGAACCCGAATATCCGGCACGCATTAAGATAAACGGACGCACATTTGGAAAATCTTTTGCATAACCATCGTTAATCATTTTGGCCCAAGTATGTCCGTAAACATTATGTACTTCATCAGCTTTTCCTTGAGCTGTTAATGAAGCTGACGGAAATACTTCGGGTTCTCCTAAATCACCCCACCAACCGCCAACACCTTGGTTGATTAAACCTTTGTAAATGTTCCAAAACCAAGTTTTTCCTTCGGGTTTGAATACATCGACAAGTCCGGTATTCCCGAAAAAGAAATCATATTTGAATGGATTCCCTGCATTATCTGTCGCCAAAACTTTTTTATCAACTGCATCATTCCATTTGCTTGAAGTGGTCAGAATAAAAGGCTCAGTAATCAATACGGTTTTGACTCCTTTGCTGTTCAAATCAGTTATCATTTTTGTTGGATTCGAAAAATTGTCTTTGTCCCAATCCAAATTTCCCATCGTTCCCGTAACCGTTTTTCCAAACCAATATAAATCTAAGATGATTGCGTCTACAGGGATTTCGTCTTTGATGTATTTGTCAATGGTTTTGGTCACTTCATCTTGTGAATGATAACCGAATCTGCTTGAGAAATTCCCCAAAACCCAACGCGGAACAAGTGGTTGTCTTCCCGTCAATGAAGTATAATTCGAAGTCAAATCGGTCCAGGAATCACCCGCAATTACCTGATATGTTTTTCTGCCTGAAATGGTTTCATAAACCAAAGTATTGTCTTTTTTGCTGTCTAAATCCAACCAGCCGATGGCTCCGTTATCAAAATGCACTGCATAAATTTTGGACGACATTACCAATGGAATGGAGAAATTCATTTTTTTGGAATGTGTTCCGTAACCATAATCGGCTTGGTTATACAATTCCAAACGATTCCCGCGACGGTTCATTCCCAAAGCTCGGGCTCCGGCTCCGTAAAGCGCTTCGGTTCCATCCAAATTAAATTCCAGAGTTTCTTGTGGCTGTTCTTTGCTGTTTGTTGCTCTTTTTACAAACCCGTTTTTCTCTGAAATCAACAAATTATTTTTATACAAATATTTGATTTGAAAAGGACTTTTGGTGATGGAAACGGCAATTCCGTTAGAAGAATATACCAATTCGTTTTGAGTTTGTTTTATTTTGAAAGTAACTTTTTCAGGACTTAAAACAACCGCGTGTGAATTGGAATTTAATTTTTCCCCCGTAGGCAAAAATGTGGTTTCAATTATTTTATCCGAATAGGGTTTGATGAAATATTGCCCATCAGAGGTTTTAATTTCCAAAGTGTTTTGGGAGACTTTATAGCTTTCAAATTTTCGGTTTGCGTTTTGGGCAAATGAAAAACTTGAAATTAAAAGGAATAGAATTATTTTTTTCATGACTAATTTAATTTTTGAACCATATAAGTCATATAAGTTCATTTAAGGTTGTACGTTTTAATTAAATTGAAACCACCCCGGCTTTCAGCCACCCCTCCAAAGGAGGGGAACGTGTACGACTTCCCCTCCTTTGGAGGGGTGCCCAACGGGCGGGGTGGTTATTTATGTTCTGCTAAAACCGTGTAAACAGAAGCCAAAATTTCTTAAATGAACTTATATGGCTTATATGGTTAATTTTTTTGCTTACTTCAATTCTAAAATCAGAACCGATTTTCCGGCAATCGTAATATCTTTTTTTAAATCAAGGGATTTTCCGGAAAGGACATCGTTTCCTGTTTTATAATTGGCAATACTTTCCTGAAAACGATTCGTTGGAAAAGTTTTTGATTCTTTACTGTTATTGATGATCACCATAACCGATTTGGAATCTGTATATCTGAAATAAACATATACATTATTCTCCGGGATGTAGTGTTTCATTTTTCCGAAATGCACTGCTTCATTGGTTTTTCTCCAATTGAATAATTTTGCCGAAAAATCGAAAAATTGTTCTTGCTCTGGAGTTCTTCCTGCTTTCGCGAAAGCGTTATTAGCATCTCCAACCCATCCACCCGGGAAATCCTGACGAATGGCAGCATCACCGTCTTTGTCCTTACTTCCTGCCATTCCAATCTCGGAACCATAATAAATCTGTGGTATTCCGCGAACGGTAGCCAACAAAGTCATCGCCATTTTGTATTTCGAAAAGTCTTTTTGGTAAATTTCGTTGAAACGATTTGTGTCGTGATTCTCTGCAAAAACCATGATACTGTTGATGTTCGGATACAAAAAGTCATTAGCGAAATTCTCGTAAACATTTACCAATCCTTCATTCCACTTTCCATTATCTTCATTAAAAACTTTGGCAAGAGTTTCGGTCAATGTAAAATCCATAACAGACGGCAAATACGAATTATAATTTTGTATCGCGGCAATTTTACTGTCTTTTTGCCAATATGCCATTTGCGCTTGGTCGTGCATCCATACTTCGCCCACGATGTTGAAATTCGGGTATTCATCAGTAATGGCTTTTGTCCATTCGGCGATGCCTTTTTTGTCGCAATAGGAATATGTATCTACACGGAAACCATCCAAATTGGCGTATTCTATCCACCAAATAGCGTTTTGTTTCAAATAAGTATTCACCAAAGGATTGGACTGATTCAGATCAGGCATTGATTTTACAAACCAGCCGTCCATACACATTTTGGCATCAATTTGAGAAGCATTTGGGTCAAACTGTGTGGTCATTCTGTAATTGGTTTGGGCATAACCCGGAAATTGATGCAACCAGTCATAAGTTGGCAAATCTTTCATCATCCAATGTTCGGCTCCCCAATGGTTTGTCACATAATCCATAATAAGTTTCATGTCGCGCTTGTGCAATTCGGCAGAAAGCTGAACATATTCCTCATTGGTTCCAAAACGTGGGTCTATTTTATAAACATCAGATTGCCCATAAGTATGATAAGAATACACTTTGTCATTGTCTTCACAAAGCGGTGTAGGCCAAAGTGCCGTTGCTCCCAATTCTTTTATGTAATCCAAGTGCTGAATCATTCCGGCAATATCGCCGCCGTGTCTTCCGCCGGGAAGTGAGCGATTTCCTTTTTCAGTAACCGATTTGTCGCTATCATTCTTAGGATTTCCATTGGCGAAACGATCAGACATTACCAAGTAAATCAAATCGGAGGCGTCGTAACTTTTTCTTGAAGCCGAATTTTCTCTTCTTTGTTTCAAACTATATTTTTTGGTAAAAACAACTTTTTTGTTTTTAGAAAATGAAAAGACAAAATCTTGTGCGGTTACATTTTTTGTATCAATTGTAACAAAAAGATAATTCGGATTTTCAGTTTTTTTGACGTCTTTTATTGCAATACTATTGGATACTGTTACCTCGTTTTCAGAAATGTTTTTACCATAAAACATAATCTGCAATTCTGGATTGTGCATTCCTGCATACCAAAATGGAGGTTCAATTCTATCAATCTGGGCAAAAACTGAAGTTGAAATGAGAAGTAATAGACTAACTACTTTTTTCATATTGTACCATTAAAATTTATAGTTTAAAATTCAAACAAAACACCTTTATTTTGAGATGTAAATTTGGAATGCCTATTTTTTAACACATAGAGACATAGAATTTTTTAGACTAAAAAAGACACTTCGTTTTAGATAGGTTACATAGGCTATGTGTAAAAACAGGTTTTTTATTCTGTCTTTTAACATTTTCTATATATCTATGTCTATGTGTTTAAAAATTTAAAACCCTTTCTTAGCAATACTTCGAAAGGGTTTGTTGTTATTGATTTTTAATTTTTTGGCTGAACCAAAACTGCTTTGCCGTTTACATAAACAGTCAATTCATGAGTTCCTTCCAAAGTGAATTTGGTTTCCTTATGATCCACTGCGATTTTCAGAATTTGGTTTCTGAAATTGATTTTAAACGAATAGCCACCCCATTCTTTTGGGATTTTTGGAGAGAAATGAAGCGCATCATTTTTCACTCTCATTCCGCCAAAACCTTCGACAATACTCATCCAAGTTCCAGCCATTGATGTAATGTGACAACCTTCTTCAACTTCTTTGTTGTAATCGTCAAGATCCAAACGGGAAGTTCTCAAATAAAAGGCATACGCCATATCCATTTTGTCCAATAAAGCGGCCTGAATCGAGTGTACGCAAGGAGAAAGCGAACTTTCATGCACCGTAAATGATTCGTAGAAATCGAAATTACGTTCCAATTCTTCTTTCGAGAAATGATCTTCGAAGAAGTAAAAACACTGTAATACATCGGCTTGTTTGATATAAGGCGAACGCAATACACGATCCCAAGACCATTTTTGGTTAATTGGCCTTTGTGAACGATCCAAATCTTTTACGCGTACCAAGTCTTTATCCAAGAAACCATCCTGTTGCAAGTAAATACCCATTTCTTCGGATCTTGGGAAATACATATTACCAGCCACTTTGTTCCATTCCTGCAATTCAGCATCCGAAAGTTTTACTTTTTCGATAATGCGTTTGTGGTCTGAAGGGTATTCCAATGATACTTTTTGAATTTGAGCTGTAGCATAATCAATGCACCATTTGGCAATATAATTGGTATAGAAATTATTGTTGATGTTGTTTTCGTATTCGTTTGGTCCAGTCACTCCCAAAATCATATATTGATTTTTGTTTTTGGAGAAAGAAGCTCTTTGGTGCCAAAAACGGGCAATACCTATTAAAACTTCCAATCCTTTCTCTGGAATATAAGAGTAATCGCCTGTAAAACGGTGGTAATTGTAAATTGCAAAAGCAATAGCTCCGTTTCTGTGAATTTCTTCGTGAGTGATTTCCCATTCGTTATGACATTCTTCGCCATTCATAGTCACCATTGGGTACAAAGCAGCACCGTTTTTAAAACCTAAATTATCTTTAGCATTTTCGATGGCTTTGTCCAATTGATTGTAACGGTAAGTCAACAAATTACGAGCCACTTGCTGGTCTTTGGTCGCCATATAAAATGGAATACAATATGCCTCGGTATCCCAATAGGTCGATCCGCCGTATTTTTCTCCGGTAAATCCTTTTGGACCAATATTCAAACGGGAATCTTTTCCTAAATAGGTTTGATTCAGTTGAAAAATATTGAAACGAATTCCCTGTTGTGCTTTCACATCACCTTCAATAGTGATGTCTGACATTTCCCAAATTTTTGCCCAAGCATCAATTTGGTCTTGCAATAATTGTTTGTATCCTTTTGCCAATGCGGCCTGAATCACTTTTTCGGCTGCCGAAACGGTATCCGTATGATTTAGCGAAACGGTATATCCTCCAATTTTTTGAATAGCCGATTTTTCGCCTTTACCCACAATGGCATCATAATGAAATACAATTTTATCAGCCTTGGTGTCAACAGAAATTGGAGACATATTTTGTTTTTCACCTCTTGACCAAATCGTGTTTTGCATGAAGGTTGTTACTTTAAAATGCGTTTTGAAGGTTTGAGCCGTAACAAAAGCTTCATTCCCTGATTTTTTTACGTCTAATGGTTCCCAGAATTTTTCCTCCCAGTTCGCATCTTCATTGGTTACACCCGCATCGATGTATGGTTTGTAGATGATTTTTGCATCTTTGTTCAAGGGCGTGATTTCATAATAAATCACTCCAACTTCATCCAAATCAAGAGACAAAAAGCGTTTGATATCAACTGCAATTTCGGTTCCGTTTTTCAAAGTGGCCTCAAAAGAACGTTGGTACCAGCCTTCTTTCATATTCAATTCACGACGGAAATTTGAAACCTGAGTACAATTGTTCAAGTCAAAATCTTCACCGTTTATTTCTACGTTGATACCAATCCAGTTTGGAGCGTTCAATACTTTGGCAAAATATTTTGGATAACCATTTTTCCACCAGCCCACTTTGGTTTTGTCCGGATAATAAATTCCGGCAATATAACTTCCTTGGAAAGTTTCAGCTGAATAATTTTCTTCAAAATTGGCTCTTTGTCCCATCGCTCCATTTCCAATACTGAAAAGACTTTCAGATGATTTCACGCGCTCTCTATCAAAGCCTTCTTCAATGATAGACCAATTGTCCGGTTTTATATAATCTTGATTCATTTTTTAATGTATTAATGTGATAATTGGTCAATTAGATAATGTGATAATTAGATAATTGAACCCTTTGAAAATTATCTAATTTCCTAATTGACTTATTATCTAATTATTTATTGATTAATAATTCTAAAAAAGTGGAATTTATTTCGGTGAAATCTTTGAAAATGTATTCCGCTTCATGCAATGTTTTCTCTTCTCCAATACCAATGCTCATCATTTTTGCAATATTGGCAGCTTGTACGCCCGCAACAGAATCTTCAAAAACAATAGAATCTTCATTCGTTACATTAAGAAGTCGGGCGGCATGAACAAATACTTCTGGATCTGGCTTGGCATTGACAACGTCATTCCCATCAACAACAGCATCAAAATAGCTTAAAACTCCGGTTTTTTCTAGAATAGGTCTGGCATTTTTACTGGCAGAACCCAATGCAATTAATTGATTATTTGCCTTTAAAAACTTTAAAACTTTCATCACCCCAGGGAGAATCTCAGTCTCATTCATATCAACCAAATACGAAAGATAATCTTCATTCTTTTGAATTAACCATTTATCTTTCTCTTCCTGTGAGACTTCTACTTTTCCCAATTCAAGGATTATATCCAAGGAACGCACACGGCTTACTCCTTTTAATAATTCATTGTGTTCCAATGTAAAATCAATTCCTAATCCATTCGCAATTTTTTTCCACGCCAAAAAATGATATTTGGCAGTGTCAACAATTACACCGTCTAAATCAAAAATAAATCCTTTTCTCTTTTTCATTATAATTCTCCTTTAATGGTTATTTTTTTTATTGTTGCATTTTTTCTTTTACAAAAAATACTGCCAAACCAGCAATCAACATAGAAACCCCAGCGATTACAATTATCGTTATCGGATTTCCTCCAAAAAGCAATATCAAAGTGCTTCCTAAAAGTCCGGCTGCGATTTGTGGCGTGGTAATGGTAGCATTAAAAAGTCCCATATAAACTCCCATTTTCTCGGCAGGCAAAGACCCTGAAAGCATCGCATAAGGCATCGCCAAAATGGCAGCCCAAGCCAATCCTACTCCTGAAATGGAAAGCAATAACATATTTTTGTCTTCTACAAAAAACATAGAAATCAACCCCAAACCTCCCATGATTAAAGAGAAACTGTAGGTCTTTTTTCTTCCAATAGCCTTTGCAATAGAAGGAATAAGGAAAGAATATACTGCCGCAACTCCGCTATAGAAAGCAAACATTACACCTGTCCAATCTCCCGCTTCATTAAAACCTATTGATTTCGCATCTAGCGCCTCGGGGCCCCAAACTTGGTTAGCAATGGCTCTTGTAGTGTAAACCCACATTAAAAACAAAGCAAACCATGAGAAAAACTGAACGATTCCTAATTGCCAAAAGATTTTTGGAGCATCCCCGATTAAGGTCAAAATGCTTGTTTTTTCCTTATTCTCAGGAACATTCAAATCAATTTTATTGTACTCCGCGTGTTCTTTTGGTCCATATTCTTTAGTTCGGAAAACAGTCCAAAGTACAGTTGCCAACAGAATTCCTCCACCTATATAAAATGACCAAATCACAGATTCGGCAACTTTTTCACCCGCAGCCGGCACATTAGATAATCCTATTTTTACCAAAAGCCAAGGCAATAATGACCCGAAAACGGCGCCAAAATTAATTAAAGCACTTTGAAGTGAATACCCAAGATTGCGTTGTTCGTCATTTACCATATCTCCCACAAGTGCTCTAAAAGGTTGCATGGTCACGTTGAATGAAGTGTCCATCAGCAACAACATTACAGCACCAAAAATCAATGGAGGTAATAGATAAGTAAAGTACTCTGCGTTTGGCATAAAGAACATTGCCAAGGCAGAAACGATTGCTCCAAAAAAGATGAAAGGAATACGTCGTCCTAATTTTGTCCAAGTTTTATCACTCGATAAACCAATAATAGGTTGAACGACCAAACCGGCCAATGGTGCAGCCAGCCAAAAATATCCTATACTGTGAACATCTGCTCCTAATGCTTCTAATATTCTACTCGTGTTTCCATTTTGCAAAGAGTAACCTATTTGAACTCCTAAGAATCCAAAACTTAAATTCCATATTTGCCAAAAACTTAATTTGGGTTTTTCCATCACTAAAAATTTACATATTTACCTGATAAGCACACTGTTTTCCTTATAGCTTTTTGATTGTATCAACTGAAATTGACAATGAAAATTCACAAACAATTCCAAAGAATCAGTTCTACAAATTGTTGCCAAACGAACTTTCTTTTGAAACAAACCAACATATTGTTTTTAAAAAACATTATTTATCGATTTGAAAAAACAACTTGCAAAAGTCATTCCTAAACCGAATTGTTTCTTTAAAAAAATGGTTTTAATAATGTAATGGGATAGTTAAAGATATTTATCGTTGTCGATAAACTTTATAAAAAAATCGTCAACTATACGCTCATAAAAATTCATTAAATCATAATACTATTTTATGAATTTCTTTCGTAAGATTTTACCGTGCAAAAATGCATGAAACACGATTAATTTAACGTCATAAAAAAACTCATCTTATTTTTCGAAGTAAAAGAAAAGCTTTAAACGCGAAGTAAATGTATAAAATTCTTTTTGAATTATTTTCAACAAAATTAAAAAATAACCTTTTTTTTAAACTACAAGGTTGTAGTAATTAGTAAAATACGATTTTTTTTGCATCTTTTTTTCAAAATTGACAAAACACAAAAAAAATCGAACAGTATTCAAACGGTTCGATTTTAGTATTGCTTCACAATCAAAAATTGTAGCGTGTTACCTTGTGATTGGTTTTTTGTTTAAAAAAAATTAAGCTGTAGATTCTCGTTCTACAAGAAAGGTTTCTATAACTTCAGTAGTGTAATTTTCATCTTCTGATTCATCCTCGGATTCCAATCGGTCTATTATAATTTTGGCAGCACGATTTCCCATTTTTATTCCGCTTTGGCTCACAGTAGTAATTGTCGGAGTCGAATACTTTGAAATCATTCCATCGGTAAATGCAATTACGGCCAAGTCTTTTGGCACATTCAATCCGAGTTTATTGGCCGTTTTGATACAGGTCACGGCAAAAATTTCGTTTACGGCAAAAACCGCATCGATTGCTTCTTCTTCCAATAATTTTCCAATAATAATTTCGCAGGTATCTACGTCTTCAATTTTAATAATCAGGTGCTCGTCAAAAGGAAGGTTATTGTCTAATAATGCTTTGACATATCCATCGGTTCGCAACTTTCCTACGCTTACATAATCTACGGTTGTGACCAATGCAATTTTTTTTCTCCCTTTATCAATCAAAGTCTGAACCGCCTCATAGGCAGCCTGTTTGTCATCAATAATCACCTTGTCACACAATACTTCATTGGTAACCCTATCAAACATTACAACCGGCATTCCCTGATTGATAACTTCTGTAATATGGTGAAAATCTCCTTTAAACTGTGTTTCTTTGGACAATGACATAATGAAACCGTCGATACTTCCATTGGCCAAAAGTTCCATATTGAGGACTTCTTTATCAAAAGAATCATCGGACAAACAAATAACTACACTATATCCATTTTCATTGGCAATTTGTTCAACACCATTAATGACAGTTGAAAAGAAATGGTGAACAATTTCGGGAATAATAATCCCAATTGTTTTGGTTTTTCGGTTCTTGAGACTTAGTGCAATATTGTTTGGTTTATAATGATAGAATTTTGCAAAAGCCTGAACTTTCAATCTAGTTTCCTCACCAATTTCAGGACTGTTTCTCAGGGATTTTGAAACTGTAGAAATGGAGACATCCAGTTCTTTAGCTATTTGTTTTAACGTTATTTTTTTTTTCATAAAATTCGGCATTATTGTGTTTCACTAATCAATTCCTCAATAAAGGTAAGACAATTTTTTATTTATGGTAAATTTTAGCTTTATTTTAAAATAAAACAGCAAAGTTTTCAACACTACCACGTTTTCGTAACGCTCTCAAAATTCGTTCACGTTGAGCGTGTTAAATAATTCCTAATTTTGAAATTCGAAGTAAAGAAAACGTAAACAAAACTAAACCAAAAAGAACAATTAATTTAAACAAAAAGTATGAAAACAATTTATAAAAAGTTGTTATTTTTAGTACTCCTGCTCCCGTTTTTTGCATTGGCACAAAACAAAGTGCAAGGAATTGTACTTGATAATGTATCAGGTCAGCCTATTCCGGGAGTAAATGTAAAAGTAGAAGGGAGTAGCAATGGCGCAGCTACCGATTTTGATGGTAAATTTCAATTGAACGGTGTGAAGTCTTCAGATAAGTTAAACATATCTTATATGGGCTACAAAACGAAATCGATTGCAGTGGGATCTCAAACTGCTTTTACAATAAAACTTGAAGAAGATTCAAATCAATTAAAAGAAGTAGTGGTACAAGTAGGATACGGTACTGTTAAGAAAAAAGATGCTACTGGATCTGTCTCTCAAATTTCTTCTAAAGAATTTAACAAAGCGATTAACGTAACTCCTGAAACTTTATTAAGCGGACGCATGTCTGGGGTAAATGTTACAGGTGGTGGTGCCCCTGGAGCAAAAGCTGATATTAGAATTCGTGGAGGTTCTTCATTAAGTGCTTCAAACGAACCGTTAATTGTATTAGACGGACTTCCTTTAAGTAATGCTGTCCCAAGTGGAGCAACTAGTATTTTATCTACTATTGACCCAAATGACATTGAGACTTTTACTGTTTTAAAAGATGCTTCTGCCGCTGCGATTTATGGATCCAGAGCTGCAAATGGTGTAATTGTAATTACAACCAAAAAAGGAACCAAAGGTGGTGTTAAAGTTAATTTTAGCTCTCAAATTGGTGTAAATACAGTTGAAAACACAGTAGATGTACTTAGTACAGATCAGTTTCGTGCTTTTGTAAACGAAAAAGGAACAGATGCCCAAAAAACTTTAATGGGAAAAGCCAGCACAAATTGGCAGGATGAGATTTTCCATACAGCCCTTACAGCCAACAACAATATCTCGGCCAGTGGTGCTCTGTTTGAAACATTGCCTGTGCGATTATCTGTTGGAAATGTGAGTAATCCAGGTGTTCTTAAAAACACTTCTTTTGAAAGAACAACAACATCTTTATCGTTAAATCCTTCATTTTTTGATAATCACTTAAAAATTGACATCAATGGGAATTTATCTTTTGGAAAAAACAGATTTCAGGATGAAGGAGCAGTTATCGGAAGTGCAATTTCATTTGATCCAACACAACCTGTATATGATTCAAAATCACGATATGGAGGATACTTTGAATGGTTAGAGCCTAATGGAAATTTACCTTTATTGCCTGCTAGAAACCCTGTTGCGAGGTTAAATCAAGACGAGCGTAGAGCTACTTCGACAAGAAAATGGGGAAATATTAGATTGGATTATAAATTCCATTTCTTAGAAGATTTAAAATTCATTGCTGAAGCAGGGATTGATTCATTTAATAGTCAAGGTTATACTGAAGTAAGTACACAAAGTGCTTTGGGATACCAACCAAATGCTTATTCTTCTGGAAATTGGGTGAACTACGGAAATTATTCTTCATATACAGATCATCTTCAAAATAAAAACTTAAATACCTATTTCAATTACGTAAAAGATTTAGGGAAATTTAAAGTAGATGCAACTGCCGGTTATAACTACCAAATGTTTGTAAAAGAAAAATACCAATCAGGCGAAACAAGACAACCAAATCCTAATGAGGATGTTATTACAGATCCAGACATTAACTTACAATCGTTCTTTGGCCGTTTGAATTTGGGATATGACAGTCGTTATTTATTGACCTTAAATTACAGAAGAGACGGTACATCTCGTTTTTCTGAAGATAACAGATGGGGTAATTTTGGTGGAGTTGCATTAGCTTGGAATATCGCTGAAGAAGAATTTCTAAAAGGCAATGAAACTTTATCATCCTTAAAACTGAGATTAGGCTATGGTACAACAGGTCAACAAGATATTTCTGCTCAGTATGATTATTTGAGAAGAGTAACTTTGGGAACTATCAACACTCAATATATTTTTGGTGGAGTTGTATATAAAACGGCTCGTCCAGAAGGATATAATGAAAATATCAAATGGGAAGAATTGGCTGAGGCAAACGTAGGTTTGGATTACGGATTCTTCAATGACAGAGTTACTGGGTCTATTAACTATTTTGAGAAAAAATCTACTGATTTATTGGCAGACGTACTTGTTCCGGATGGAGCAAATTTAAGAAACCAAGGTTTTAACAACATTGGTAGCTTAAAAACAAAAGGTATTGAGTTTAATATTCAGTCAGATATTATCAAAAATGATAATTTAACTTGGAATTTAGCATTTAATGTTACTCATTTGGACCAAAAAATTACCGACTTAGGTGAAACAGTTCCTGGTTTTACAGGATATATGGTGGGTGATAATATTAATGGCGGTGGAGGAAATAAAATCCTGATTAACTCAGTTGGAGAATCACCAAATTCATTCTTTGTTTTCGAACAATTATATGATGCAAACGGAAAACCTATTCAGGGAGCTTATGTAGACAGAAACAAAGATGGTAAAATTACGGACGATGATCGTTACAAATTCCACAAACCAACTGCTGATTATACTTTTGGGTTGTCTACTTCCTTAAACTACAAAAAACTTGATTTTTCAATGAACTGGAGAGCTAGTTCAGGAAATTATATTTTTGATAACGTAAATTCTGCCAACGGATTTTCGGATGCTGCTTTAAGAAGACAAACAGATTTAGCTAATGTAACAACTGATTATCTTAATACAGGTTTCACTTTTGAAGATAATGGAACACAACGCTATTTGTCTAACTACTATGTGAAAGATGCTTCTTTTATCAAACTGGACAACATAGTTGTTGGTTATACTTTTGATAAATCATTATTAAAAGTTGCTTCTATGAGACTTTCATTCGGTGTTCAGAACGTTCTGACCCTTACCAAATATGATGGTATTGATCCTGAAAAATTCAACGGGATTGACGGTGCCGTTTACCCAAGAGCCAGAACTTTCTTGTTTGGAGTAAATGCAAATTTCTAATAATACATTGAAAGTAAAATTTAAAAACATACAAAATGAAAATATCATTTAAATATATTTCTTATTTATTTCTGTTCATTCTTGGAGTAAATATGACATTTATTTCGTGTACAAACGACTTAAATGTTACGCCTAAAGATGATGATGAATTCCTTTCGGATACCTTTTTTAAGGATCCTACATCGTATAAGCAAGTATTGGCCAAAATTTACGCAGGCCTTTATGTTGGTGGAAATGATGGAGACGGAAATCCAGACATTGCTGGTATTGGAGGAGATTTTAGCAGTTATTTAAGGTTACTTTTTGTAACTCAGGAATTGCCTACAGACGAATCAATTATTGCTTGGGCTGATGGTACACTGCCAACTTTGAATACGCAAACTTGGGCTCCTGCCAATGAGTTTTTGTACGGAACTTACTCAAGAGCATTTTACCACATAAGTCTTTGTAATGAGTTCTTGAGACAATCAACAGATGCCAAACTAACTGAAAGAGGGGTTGATGCTACTTTGAAAGCACAGATAGCAACATTTAGAGCTGAAGCTCGTTTTTTAAGAGCGTTTTCTTATGTGAATTTAATGGACTTATTTGGTAATGTGCCTATTACAACAGAAAATGATCCTGTTGGTTTCTTTTACCCTGAACAAAAATCCAGAGCAGAAGTTTTTGCTTATGTTGAATCTGAATTAAAAGATTTAAACAATAGTTTAGCTGCTTCCAAAACAAACGAATATGGTAGAGTTGATAAAACAGCAGCAAAATTCTTATTAGCTCAAATATATTTGAACTCTAAAGTATATACTGGTGTTGATAGAAATAACGACGTAGCTACTCTATGTAGCGATATCATTGCAAATTCTGGCTATACATTTGCAAATGTCCCTTACAACTATTTATTCTCTGCGGACAATAACAGAAACGGAGCTCAAAACGAATTTATATTCCCTATTATTCATGATGGAAATGCTATCAGAGCCATTGGTGGTGGAATGAGTTTTATCATTCATGCATCTATTGGTGGAAGTATGGACGCGGCTTCAAGAGGAATGGATGGTGGATGGGCAGGTACCAGAACGAGAAGAGAATTTGTTGCTCTTTTCCCTGATCAAACTGCAACAGGAGATAAAAGAGGAACGTTTTACAGAGATGGGCAATCATTAGACATTAATAATATTGGAACTTTCACAGATGGTTATGCTGTTACTAAGTATATTAATAAAAATTCTAATGGAACTGCTGCCCAAAGGAATGATATGCCAGATACAGATTTCCCAATGTATAGACTATCTGATGTTTATTTGATGTATGCAGAAGCAACTCTTAGAGGAGCTTCCACAGGAAATACAACAACAGCTCTTGGTTACATAAACCAAATTAGAAGTAGAGCAAATGCAACTCCAATTGCGCTAGCAAATTTAACTTTGGATTTCATTTTAGATGAAAGAGGAAGAGAATTATTTTGGGAGTGTCACAGAAGAACCGATTTGATTCGTTTTGGAAAATTTACTGGAGGAGCTAAAATCTGGCAATGGAAAGGTGGCGTTATTAATGGTACTGCTACCGCATCATACAGAGACCTTATGCCTATTCCTGCTAAGACTATTCAAGCAAATCCAACATTAAAACAAAATCCTGGATATTAAGGATTAACCCTCAAAAAGCAATAAAATGAAAAATATCTATAAAATCTTTTTCGCATTAATGAGCATTCTGGCAATATCCTGCAATGGTGATGCCGTAGACGACAGACCCGTCCTTGATGCTGTTACTGCTCCCGAAATAACTGCTCCACAATCAGGAAAGCAATATATCCTGAAAGAAGCTAATGCATCAACTGTAGCAGAAACATTCAAATGGTCAGCCGGAGTATATTCTACTGATGTAGTCATTAAATACACCTTATTAATGGATAAAAAAGGTGGTGATTTTACAAAAGCAAAAACAATTGCTGTAACCAGTAATGTTACGGAAGCTGGTGTATTGGTTAAAGACATGAATCAGGGCGCAATTGATCTTGGAGCAGCTGTCGATGTAGCAACTTTGTTTGATGTGAAAGTTATGTCGAGTGTGTCTGGGGGAGTACCAATGACATCAAAAACCCCTGTTACCATTAGTGTAACTCCTTATTCTGGAAAAGTTCCTTATAATTTCGTTGAATGGTACTTAGTTGGTGATGCTACAGTTTCTGGTTGGGATAACAATAAAGGAAACCAAATTTTATATAGAAACCCAACAAATTCTAACGAATATACATTCACAGGATTTTTCAAAAAAGGATATTTCAAAACAATTTCACATTTAGGAAGTTGGGCACCAATGTATGGCGGTTCTGGAGGTTCTCTTGTTTATAGAGCCACAGAAGCCGATGCAGATCCTCCAAGTATCGAAATTACTGCCGATGGATATTATACTTTTAAAATGGATGTTCAAAAGTTAACCTATACATTAGTAGCTTACACAGGTTCAACTACAACTCTTTATACAACAGTAGGTATTATTGGAAGTGCAACAGCAAGTGGCTGGGATGCTTCTACTCCTATGGCACTTAGGGATTCTGCTTTTGATAAGCATCAATGGATATTAGGTGTTACTCCATTAATCGATGGTGAAGCCAAATTCAGAGCTAATAATGCTTGGGATGTTTCTTGGGGTGGTACTACACCATTTTCAGGAATAGTTCCTAGTGGCTCAAACATTCCTGTTGCTAAATCTAAATATCTAATCTATTTCAATGATTTGAATGGAAATTATATGATGATTCCGAATCAAGGATAAAAGAAATTTAACAAATTATGAAGGGGCTATCTGTAGATAGCCCTTTTTTAATCAAAGCAACCTCTTAATAGCATGAAAAAACTTTTACTTTTATTATTGTTTTTTGTATCGCTGGTAGGTACGGCACAACAACAAACTGTTACTTATTCCATAATTCCTTCTTCATTTGGAGAAAACACTTCAATCACGATCACCATTAATGGAAATAGTTTTAACGAAAATACCTGGGGAGTTATAGACAACTCTCTTTATATGTGGTCTTGGTCGTATGATCTAAATGATACTAACCAAATAGACGCTCCCTCCAATGGATTGTGGACTGCTTCAGCCGATGCTAGCAAATTTACGTATAATGCCAGCACAGACACATATACAAAAACACTTGTTCCCACTACATATTTTAATCGAAATGGAATTGGCAAAATAGGTTTTCTTATTAAGGCTAAAGATGGAACAGGAGATAAAAAATCACAGGATATATTAGCAGAAGTAGGCACTTTTCAAGTTACCCTGACAGCACCAGAACAAAACAGCACCACCATTTTGGCATCGGGCGGAAGCCTGTCGATTGCTGCAACCAATACTAATGGTGTTGCGAGTTACAATCTAAAATCAAACGGCATAAGCATTAATACAAATCCTAACACTTCGAGTTATTCGTACAATCATACCAATATAACAAGTAATCAGAACTATAATTTGGAAGTGACACAAGGAGCTACTACTATAGTCAAAAAATTTACTGTATTTGTTAATCCTAACACTGTTTCCGAAACCATTCCGGCCGGTTTGGTTGAAGGTATTAATTACAATCCAAGCGATGCTACCAAGGCAACTTTGGTTTTGGATGCTCCATTAAAAGACTTCGTTTATGTCGCCGGAAGCTTCAATAATTGGCAGCCCGGAGTAGCTTACGCGATGAAAAAAGATGCAACCGCTGGTTCAACAAAATTTTGGTTGGAATTAACGGGCTTAACATCTGGAACAAATTATACCTATCAATATTGGGTGGGAGAAACAACACCAATTCCCAATTCGCCAGCGCTTGTAAAAACAGCAGATCCATTTTCCACTTTGGTGCTATCACCTTATGACGACCCGGGAATACCAGCTTCGACATATCCAAACATGCCGGTATATCCAGCTGGACAAGATAAAGAAGTAACTGTTTTGCAAACCGGACAAACTCCTTATCCTTGGAGCACTGCTACAACAAATTTTGTAAAACCAGAAAAAGAAAAATTAGTTGTATACGAAGTTTTGGTTAGGGATTTTGATGCAAACAGAAACTTTCAGGATTTAATTAATCGAATTAATTACTTTAAAACTATAAAGGCTAATGCTATCGAATTAATGCCTGTTATGGAATTTGAAGGAAATGAAAGTTGGGGTTACAACACCTCATTCCACATGGCGTTGGACAAATTTTATGGTCCTTCAAACAAATTAAAAGAATTTATTGATTTATGTCACCAAAATGGAATAGCCGTAATTCTTGATGTAGCTTTAAATCATGCTTTTGGACGAAATCCGATGGTGCGCATGTGGATGAATGATCCTGATGGCGATGGATTTGGTTCTCCCACAGCCGAAAATCCATATTTCAATACTACTGCAAAACACAGTTACAGTGTAGGTGAAGATTTTAATCATTCTTCAACTTATACAAAAAACTATGTAAAAAGGGTAATCAAACAATGGATTGAAGAATATAAAATTGATGGTTTGCGTTGGGATTTAACCAAAGGTTTTACACAAAACTGTAGTCCAAGCGATGAAAATTGCACCAATGCGTACCAACAGGACAGAGTTGATATTTTAAAGAGTTATGCCGATTATTCTTGGGCATTAGATCCAACTCACTATACCATTTTTGAACACTTGGGTAGTGATAACGAAGAAAAAGAATGGGCAAATTATAGAATTTCAGAAACGCCCAGCAAAGGTGTAATGATGTGGGGAAAAATGGCCGACAATTACAATCAATTATCCATGGGTTATAATTCGAATAACGACATTTCAAGAATCTATGCCTTAAATCGTGCCGGTTTTCAAGCAAATCGAGTTATGGGCTATACCGAAAGTCACGATGAAGAGCGCCTTATGTACAAAAATATCCAATATGGAAATTCAAATGGATCTTATAATGTCAAAACATTAAACACAGCATTATCTAGAATGTCAGCCATCGGAGCTGTTTCATTACTCGTTCCTGGACCTAAAATGATATGGCATTTCGGCGAATTAGGATATGAATTCTCCATTTTTACCTGTAATAACGGAACCGTAAATGATGACACTTCAACTATTTCCGGAGATTGTAAATTAGACACCAAACCACAGCCACAGTGGACGAACAATTGGCTTGCAAATGATAATAGAAACAAAATCTATTATGACTGGGCAAGAATGATAGGCCTAAAAACAACCGAAGCTGTATTCTCTGGAACAGCTACAATTGCATCAGCTACAACATTGACACCAAACATTAAAATTTCCAATGGTACTTTACCAGGTACAACCCTTAAAGATGTACTTATCATTGCCAATTTTGATGTTATAGCCAAAAATGTCGCCACAGGATTCCAATACGCCGGCTCTTGGTACAATCTAATGGATAATACACCTTATAATGTAACTGATGTCAATGCAACAATCGCTTTGCAACCAGGAGAGTTTAGAATCTATGGAAATAAAGCGAGTACTTTGTCTAAACCCAAATTTCAAATTTCTGATGGTATTTACATTTACCCAAATCCTGCATCTAGTTATTTTACTTTAAACACGAACACCTCCAAAGTTCAGATTTATTCAATAACAGGACAGCTAATCAAAGCTTTCAACAAAAGCAGATCCAAAGACCAGCAATATAGCATAAGCGATTTACGAAACGGAATATATTTTGTCAAAATCTACAATGAGGAAAACCAAGTAAAAATGATAAAATTCATCAAAGAATAATTATAATAAAGAAAATTGTATTCAAATCCATCAGCCATCGAATTAATATTTGGTGGCTTTTCTTTAAACTAAAAATAAATCATCAAAATATTTCAGGCAAATTCCAAAAGGTCAGGACTCCTATCATATCCCCATTCTTATCCTACCGCTTCTTACAATATCGTTTCTTAAATCGGGATCATTTACTTCAAAAGTATTTGGGCGTGCCACCATTAGGAAAAGGGGGCAACTTATTGCAACGCATATTCGCCCCCTTTTCCTAATACTGTCGTGCTGTACGCGTTACTTCGGTAACTTGCTTCCATCACTCACGCGAGCACAGTCACTAAAAAAAGCATTCATTTCTGATCATCCAAACATCAATTTTAGGATTAATCCCTTTTGCACCTGATCCAAAATTCCGTTATCTTTTGTAAAACAAAAAACCCTTCATCTTATTGATGAAGGGTTTTTTAAAAGAAAGGCAGCGACATACTCTCCCACAAAATTGCAGTACCATCTGCGCAGGCGGGCTTAACTACTCTGTTCGGGATGGGAAGAGGTGAGCCCCGCCGCAATAACCACCTTAAGGTTTTGCTTGAGGGTTTAAGGTTTAATTTTGTTTAAAGTTGTTAACCAACAACCTCAAACTTTAAACGTTAAACTTTCAATACAGCTACGCTGTAAATATTTTAACATACTGAGATAAACAATATAAAAAGTGTTTTAGAAAGTTTCTTCTCTCTCTCGTCTCGTTTAGGACCAGACGAGAGAGAGAAAAGGGTGTACATAAGCTTACGGGTTATTAGTACTACTCGGCTATGACATTACTGCCTTTACACCTATAGCCTATCAACGTGGTCATCTTCCACGACCCTTAAAAGAAATCTCATCTTGTGGTGGGTTTCGCGCTTATATGCTTTCAGCGCTTATCCCTTCCAAACGTAGCTACTCTGCGGTGCCCCTGGCGGGACAACAGATACACTAGAGGTTTGTCCAATTCGGTCCTCTCGTACTAGAATCAGATCCACTCAAATTTCTAACGCCCACAGTAGATAGAGACCGAACTGTCTCACGACGTTCTGAACCCAGCTCGCGTGCCACTTTAATGGGCGAACAGCCCAACCCTTGGGACCTTCTCCAGCCCCAGGATGTGACGAGCCGACATCGAGGTGCCAAACCCCCCCGTCGATATGAGCTCTTGGGGGAGATCAGCCTGTTATCCCCGGCGTACCTTTTATCCTTTGAGCGATGGCCCTTCCATGCGGAACCACCGGATCACTATGCTCTACTTTCGTACCTGATCGACCTGTATGTCTCTCAGTCAAGCTCCCTTATGCCATTGCACTCTTCGCACGGTTACCAAGCGTACTGAGGGAACCTTTAGAAGCCTCCGTTACTCTTTTGGAGGCGACCACCCCAGTCAAACTACCCACCAAGCAATGTCCCCCACAATATGGGGTTAGGCCTCAGATAAACAAAGGGTTGTATTTCAACAATGACTCCACAACGCCTGGCGACGCCACTTCACAGTCTCCAACCTATCCTACACATCATTTATCCAAGGTCAATACTAAGCTATAGTAAAGGTGCACAGGGTCTTTTCGTCCCACTGCGGGTAAACGGCATCTTCACCGTTACTACAATTTCACCGAGCTCATGGCTGAGACAGTGTCCAGATCGTTACACCATTCGTGCAGGTCGGAACTTACCCGACAAGGAATTTCGCTACCTTAGGACCGTTATAGTTACGGCCGCCGTTTACTGGGGCTTCAATTCAATGCTTCTCCGAAGATAACATCTCCTCTTAACCTTCCAGCACCGGGCAGGTGTCAGGCCCTATACTTCATCTTACGATTTTGCAGAGCCCTGTGTTTTTGATAAACAGTCGCCTGGACCTCTTCACTGCGGCCTCGTCTTACGACGAGGCGACCCTTCTCCCGAAGTTACGGGTCTATTTTGCCTAATTCCTTAGCCATGAATCTCTCGAGCACCTTAGGATTCTCTCCTCGACTACCTGTGTCGGTTTGCGGTACGGGTACTAATTACCTGAAGTTTAGAGGTTTTTCTTGGAAGCCCTTAGGCGCACTATCTCTTTGTCCGAAGACTCCGAGTACTATCGTATTTCACCAAAATCTACGGATTTGCCTATAGATCTTATAGCTAGGTACTTCAACGAACTATTCCGTCAGTTCGCGGCGCTTTCATCACTCCGTCACCCCATCACAGTAATCAGTAGTACGGGAATATTAACCCGTTGGCCATCGACTGTCCCTTTCGGGTTCGCCTTAGGTCCCGACTAACCCACAGCTGATTAGCATAGCTGTGGAAACCTTAGTCTTTCGGTGTGCGGGTTTCTCGCCCGCATTATCGTTACTTATGCCTACATTTTCTTTTCTGTCCAGTCCAGCTCTCCTTACGAAAAACCTTCAACCCTGACAGAATGCTCCCCTACCACTTGCAGTTGCCTGCAAATCCATAGCTTCGGTAATATGTTTATGCCCGATTATTATCCATGCTCGTCCGCTCGACTAGTGAGCTGTTACGCACTCTTTAAATGAATGGCTGCTTCCAAGCCAACATCCTAGCTGTCTGGGCAGACAAACCGCGTTCTTTCAACTTAACATATATTTGGGGACCTTAGCTGATGGTCTGGGTTCTTTCCCTCTCGGACTTGGACCTTAGCACCCAAGCCCTCACTGCATAAAAACATTATATAGCATTCGGAGTTTGTCAGGAATTGGTAGGCGGTGAAGCCCCCGCATCCAATCAGTAGCTCTACCTCTATATAACTTATAATATGCGCTGCACCTAAATGCATTTCGGGGAGTACGAGCTATTTCCGAGTTTGATTGGCCTTTCACCCCTACCCACAGGTCATCCGAAGACTTTTCAACGTCAACCGGTTCGGACCTCCACACTGTGTTACCAGCGCTTCATCCTGCCCATGGGTAGATCACACGGTTTCGCGTCTAACACTACTGACTAAAGCGCCCTATTCAGACTCGCTTTCGCTACGGATCCATGGCTTAACCACTTATCCTTGCCAGCAACGTTAACTCGTAGGCTCATTATGCAAAAGGCACGCCGTCACCCAACTAATGGGCTCCGACCGCTTGTAAGCGTATGGTTTCAGGATCTATTTCACTCCGTTATTCACGGTTCTTTTCACCTTTCCCTCACGGTACTGGTTCACTATCGGTCTCTCAGGAGTATTTAGCCTTAGCGGATGGTCCCGCCAAATTCAGACAGGGTTTCACGTGCCCCGCCCTACTCAGGATACCACTATCTATTACATTCATTACCCATACGGGGCTATCACCCTCTATGGCGTCACTTTCCAGTAACTTCCGGTTCTGTTTGCATAAAATATCGTGGTCCTACAACCCCAACATTGCCGTAACAACATTGGTTTGGGCTAATCCGCGTTCGCTCGCCACTACTTACGGAATCACTTTTGTTTTCTTCTCCTCCGCCTACTTAGATGTTTCAGTTCAGCGGGTTTGCCCACCTATCGGTGTACTATGTCTTCAACATAGTGGGTTGCCCCATTCGGATACCTGCGGATCAATCGGTGTGTGCCCGTCCCCGCAGCTTTTCGCAGCTTATCACGTCCTTCTTCGCCTCTGAGAGCCTAGGCATCCCCCATACGCCCTTATTTTGCTTATTGTACTTACGGTTTATTGTTTTTTGTTTATCGCTTATCGTTTTGTAACTACAAACTAAAAACTATCAACAACAAACGCATTTGTTCTTTCTACTTTTTATTATTTCTTATCTCAATATGTCAATGAACTTTAATATGTATTAAGATTCTTGTATTAAGTATTAAGATTTTGTCTTAATTCTTGATACTATCATCTTGATACTATCTGTGGAGAATAACGGAGTCGAACCGTTGACCTCCTGCGTGCAAGGCAGGCGCTCTAGCCAGCTGAGCTAATCCCCCAATCTAATTATGAATTGTGAATTATGAATTATGAATGATTATTCACAACCTCTCAACTCTAGAATTTCCTTTTTTTAAGCTTTCTACAGTCTTTTTTAATTTATAACTTATAATTCATAACTTATAACTCTAAAAAAGTAGTCCCGGGCAGACTCGAACTGCCGACCCCTACATTATCAGTGTAGTACTCTAACCAGCTGAGCTACGAGACTCTGTTTTTTACTTATTTTTAATTCTTTTTTTTAAATTAACAGCAAGAGTAATATAATCTTCGGTCTTGAAACCAATTGTCTCTTCGTCTTCTCTCTTTAGCGTGCCTTGCAGCTAACACTAAAGCTCTAGAAAGGAGGTGTTCCAGCCGCACCTTCCGGTACGGCTACCTTGTTACGACTTAGCCCTAGTTACCAGTTTTACCCTAGGCAGCTCCTTGCGGTCACCGACTTCAGGCACCCCCAGCTTCCATGGCTTGACGGGCGGTGTGTACAAGGCCCGGGAACGTATTCACCGGATCATGGCTGATATCCGATTACTAGCGATTCCAGCTTCACGGAGTCGAGTTGCAGACTCCGATCCGAACTGTGACCGGTTTTATAGATTCGCTCCTCCTCACGAAGTGGCTGCTCTCTGTACCGGCCATTGTAGCACGTGTGTAGCCCAAGGCGTAAGGGCCGTGATGATTTGACGTCATCCCCACCTTCCTCACAGTTTGCACTGGCAGTCTCGTTAGAGTTCCCGACATGACTCGCTGGCAACTAACAACAGGGGTTGCGCTCGTTATAGGACTTAACCTGACACCTCACGGCACGAGCTGACGACAACCATGCAGCACCTTGTAAATTGTCTTGCGAAAGATCTGTTTCCAAATCGGTCAATCTACATTTAAGCCTTGGTAAGGTTCCTCGCGTATCATCGAATTAAACCACATGCTCCACCGCTTGTGCGGGCCCCCGTCAATTCCTTTGAGTTTCAGGCTTGCGCCCGTACTCCCCAGGTGGGATACTTATCACTTTCGCTTAGCCACTGAAATTGCTCCCAACAGCTAGTATCCATCGTTTACGGCGTGGACTACCAGGGTATCTAATCCTGTTCGCTACCCACGCTTTCGTCCATCAGCGTCAATCCACTGGTAGTAACCTGCCTTCGCAATTGGTATTCCATGTAATCTCTAAGCATTTCACCGCTACACTACATATTCTAGTTACTTCCCAGTAATTCAAGTTCAGCAGTATCAATGGCCGTTCCACCGTTGAGCGATGGGCTTTCACCACTGACTTACTAAACCGCCTACGGACCCTTTAAACCCAATGATTCCGGATAACGCTTGGATCCTCCGTATTACCGCGGCTGCTGGCACGGAGTTAGCCGATCCTTATTCTTACGATACCGTCAAGCTCCTTCACGAAGGAGTGTTTCTTCTCGTACAAAAGCAGTTTACAATCCATAGGACCGTCATCCTGCACGCGGCATGGCTGGTTCAGGCTTGCGCCCATTGACCAATATTCCTCACTGCTGCCTCCCGTAGGAGTCTGGTCCGTGTCTCAGTACCAGTGTGGGGGATCTCCCTCTCAGGACCCCTACCCATCGTCGCCATGGTAAGCCGTTACCTTACCATCTAGCTAATGGGACGCATGCTCATCTTTTACCGTTGGAACTTTAATATAAACTTCATGCGAAGTCCATATACCATGGGGTATTAATCCAAATTTCTCTGGGCTATCCCCCTGTAAAAGGTAGATTGCATACGCGTTACGCACCCGTGCGCCGGTCTCTAGTTCCGAAAAACTATACCCCTCGACTTGCATGTGTTAAGCCTGCCGCTAGCGTTCATCCTGAGCCAGGATCAAACTCTTCATCGTATATTGTTAAGCATTACTGCTTGTCTTATTTTCGACTCCGATTCTAGTGGTTATTCTCAAATCTTCCGATTCTATTACTCTTATTTTATTTGTCTCGTTGCAAGCAACGAGACGGCTGTCAATTCAATATGTCTAGGAACGTGTTCTTCTTTTGTTTTGCCCGAAACGCGATAAATCGCTGTCTCTACTTTTCGCTTTTCAATCTCTCTCAAAGCGGGTGCAAAAGTACAATGCTTTTTCTTTACCCACAAGCTTTTTTGAATCTTTTTTTGAAAATTTTATTTTCTCCTCTAATTCAAATGCTTGCCAATATTTAAAAGAACTTTTGTGCTGTTGCGGGTGCAAAAGTAGTGCGTTTATTCGTTTTGACAATGGCTTTTTTGAAGTTTTTTATATTTATTTTTTAACTGACTGATATGCCCAAATTTACACATTCGGATTATTCGGTATTTAGGAGTTTATAGATGCCTTTCCTTCGCTTTGGATGTTTTTAGCTTTCCCTTTTGAATATAATATTAGGGCTTTTTTCTAGCAGAGACGCGAAAACGCAAAGGCAAAACTTTTTTTGCGATAGGGTAACACACAATAAGGAGACGCACTGCAGTGCGTCTCTACGCACAGATTATCCAATTAAATTATTTTAGGAATATGACGAATTGATCAGATATCACATTTAAATAATTCCTTCCTATATATAATATGGTGTCGTTTTGGATTTCTCTCTTATGAAAACCCATGCCCTAGCCCCGATAGAAGCGAAAATCCTTGTGGGCCTCGTCTTTTTCGGACGAGACACACAAGATTGTAGCGGATAGCGGGAAATAGCTCCTAATTATTTCGATAAAATAAAAAACAAAAAGGATCAGGAGCAAAAGGGATCAGATGCAAAAGTTGGGGATTAAGCAAAAAGATTGGATAATCTAAATAAGGATCAGGCAACATCAATTTTAAAAGGTCTATAGGAGTCATCTCAAATTATAAGATTACAAATTTCTTATTTTATTTTGACATTTCCTCCCCAGGTTTTGGGATTGATCCCTAAATAAGAAGAAATCACAATTCCTTTAAAATCAAAAAAGCTATCCACAAAGTGGAAAGCTTTTCATTGGTCTAACTACAAACCGATCTCGTCATAACTATTGGACGAGAAACAACACAACTAGCTTTAGATACCTTATTTGGGCAAAAAAGCCTCGCTTAAGCGAGGCTTCTCCCAATGTTGCGGTCTGGACGGGACTCGAACCCGCGACCCCATGCGTGACAGGCATGTATTCTAACCAACTGAACTACCAAACCTCTGCTTTATTGCGGTGGCAAAGATACAATAGATTTTTGTTTACGCAAGTCTTTTGTTAGAGAATTTTAAAAAAATTTCAAGTTTATTATCCAAACTTTTGTTTTTCAATAAGGTAAGCCACCAAAATCTTTTCAAAGCTTTCGGCAACACCAACAGGAATATACTTTATTTTGTTTTGTGCGCAGGTCATTGCAAGCTTTTTAAAGTAATCGCCCACCTGTTTTTTGTATTCTTCTTTTACATTATCGGCAAAAATCACGACCTCATCCCCGGTTTCCACATCAATAAATTTTCTGGGCGCATTGTCAAAATCAAATTTAAGTTCTGTTTCGTTATCAATAACATGAAACAAAACCACTTTATGTTTATCGTGTTTTAAATGCTGCAACGCATTAAAAAGCGCTTCCTCATTTCCACCCTGAAACATATCGGTAAACAAAATAATCATCGAACGACGATGTATTTTCTCAGCTATCTGATGTAAATAGGTAATGGTATCTGTCTGTTTCTTCTCTTTTGAATCATCCAAAAGTTCTTCCAGCTTGTTTAATATCATTCTATGATGGCGTTCACTACCTTTCTCTGGAGCATAATATTCATAACTGTCCGAAAACACACTTAACCCCACCGCATCACGCTGTTTTTTGAGCAGATTCATCAATACAGCCGAAGCCAATACCGAAAAACCAATTTTGCTTTCATAAAACTGCTGGCCGTTCTTCAATTTCGGATAATGCATTGACGAGGAATTGTCTATAATAATATGACACCTCAAATTAGTTTCTTCCTCAAAACATTTGGTGTACAACCGATCTGTTTTAGCAAATAATTTCCAATCAATATGTTTGGTGCTTTCCCCTGTGTTGTACACTTTATGCTCGGCAAATTCGGCCGAAAACCCATGAAATGGACTTTTGTGCATCCCCGAAATAAAGCCTTCCACCACTTGATTGGCCAACAATTCCAAATGCTGAAAACTGGATATTTTTTCTATTTGCGATTCGATCTTCATATTTATTTCATCTGTTCGCCTTTTAGGCTCGAGTCAAATGTATTAAAAGATTGAATGATTTAAAAATTAAAAGATTTAACCTCAAATAAAATTAATGCTTTTCATCTTTTAAAATAAAAAAAAGGCTTGACTAACGCCAAACCTTTTTATATAAATTATAATCTTACGATTACAACAATGCGTCTAAACTATCGGCATACGTTTGTTTAGGAGCTACTCCTACTTGTTTACCAACTACTTCTCCTTTATGGAAAACCAGTACAGTCGGAATGTTTCTAACTCCGTATTTTGCAGCAAATTCTTGGTTTGCATCTACATCAACTTTACCAACTACTACTTTACCTTCGTATTCGCTGCTAAGTTCGTCAATGATTGGTCCAACCATTCTACAAGGCCCACACCATGCTGCCCAAAAATCTACCATTACCGGTTTATCTGATTTCAAAACTACTTCATCAAAAGTAGCATCTGTTATTGCTAATGCCATATTGTTATTTTTTTATGTTTAAAAATCTAATGTGTTTCAATTAGAGTACAAATTTAGAAATTAAAACCAAATCAAAGACCATTCCAATATTAGTTTTCATTATAAAAGTATTACTAATTGCTATTTCAAGAGAATTAGGAGCTATTTCCCGCTATCCGCTACAATCTCGTGGGCCGAACCCCGGCCCACAAGGATTTTCGCTACTATCGGGGCTAGGGATTTTCTGCTTTCAAAATCTTTTGTGCAAAAAAGAATATTCTCTTTTCAAAAGGTTTTAATCTATATTTTTTGATTCTTTGATTACAAACTATATTTCAATCCTAAAGTCAAACCAAGACCAGAAATCCCAACATAAGAACTTAGTTCGTCCATCGGTCTATTAGTATCAACATTAGAATTTGTCAAACTATTATTTGAGTTTACATCTAATTTATCACGATAATTGGTGTGAATTGCCGAAACGGAAAGTGTACTCAACTGGTCTGCTTCATTTACTGTATAGTCAGTTGTTTCTTTGGTTTTTCCGTGTACTGTAAAATTACGGTATTCTAATTCTGCGAAAGCAGAAATATGACTTCCTAATTTGTAGGAAGTACCTAAAGCAGCCATAAAACCAACTGTAGGATTTGGTTTTACCACATCAGTTTGCGCAATTTTAGTCGTGTTTACCAGATTACCTCCTGCATAAGTCAACAATTCTTTATTAGTATCAATCGTTAACGTTCCGTGAACAGGAACAATAACTCCTACTTTTGTATAAGGTTCAAAACCATGAGATTCACCTAAAAACAATACAATTGCCGGTGCAAGATCAAAAGCTTTAATTTTACCTTCAGCATCAAAACTTAAATAAGTAGCTGCAGTTGTATTAGGGTTATAAGCATAAAGTCTATTTGTAGTTTGAGCCATTGTTTTACTTTGGCTTGAATAATAATTTGCCGCCAACTCTACTCCAAAACGAGCATTAAAACGGTAACCAGCTGTAACACCTGATCTGAAACCTTCACCAAAAGAACCTGTAACACTTTCTCTGGAAGCTAATTTATTGTTTGGATAATTTCCTGTGTAAACATCTTTGTTTGCTGGTTGTCCCCCAACAGTTGGGAATTCTGTAGCGGCAGTTTGCATAAAATAAGAACCTCCTAATTTAAAATACCAGGTTTCTGGTTTACTGCTTGCCGTTTTTGAAGTTTGCCCTACCATTGTGACAGTAGAAATCATTAATGATAATAAAAATAATGTCTTTTTCATGATATTTTGTTAATTAATACAAGCAAACTTAAAGCAATTTTAACAATTCTTTAAAATTACTTTAAGCCCAAGAACGCCTTAATTAACATTATTTCCAATGATTGACTTGTTTTTTTATTATGCGTGCATAATTTTAACCAAAACTGTAAAAACACATCAAAAGTTTAACTATTAAAAAATCAATTTAGTTTAAAATTTATCTGCATTTTTTCTAATTCAAATAACAATTCATTCGAAATTTGAATTTTCAGCTTTCTGCTCGGCATCGATAATTTGGTAACGACTTTTATTTCTTCAACTTCTGTGATGGACTTTGTTTCAACCATTTCAGTTGCCTCTTCACTTTCATCCACAAAAGCCTCTTCATCATTCTCAGTAAATTCAGGAACGGTCTCAACTATTCGTTTTATTTTTTCGAGCTCCATGATTTCAAATGAAACCGTATTATCGCCTTTGTGTTCCTGAAACAAACGGCTTAGTTTATGAATAAACTCCGCCTCAAGATCTCTTATATTGAGTAACAGAATCAGTTTTTTAGCAAAAGTACTCAAGACATCCTGTAATTGCTTAACCTCGGCAAACTGTATTCTTGGCTCTGTTCTTTTCCCTGTATCCTGATTGACCCAGCCCTCTTTTACAAGCACTTTCAAAAAGGTAAAATTATTTTGGATAAAGAAATGCCTGAACTTCAAGTACTCTTCACCAAAAATTTTGAATTCATAACTCTCATCATAACCCTCCAACATAAAGGTTCCCCACCCCTTTCCATTCTTTGCCACACGGTGCTGCACATTGGTAATTATTCCTCCAAATGCTAAATTCTTCCCTACGAATGCTTCCAGATTTTTCAAAGACTCCAATTTGGCATTACAAAAATATTTCATCTCAAATTTGTAATCGTCAAGCGGATGTCCTGAAATATAAATTCCAACCACCTCTTTTTCTTTAGCCAATTTTTCCATCGTGCTCCAGTCTTCACATGGAGGCACAACAGGCTCGGCAATCTGAACTTCGCTGGTTTCACCAAATAAACTTACCTGCGATGAATTCTCATTTTCCTGAAATTTCGAACCGTACCGCATCGCTTTTTCATAAAAGGTAATTCCATCACCATCATCGTGAAAATATTGCGCTCTCGTTGTTCCTTCAAACGAATCAAAACCTCCGGCAAGCGCCAGGTTTTCGATTGCTTTTTTATTGGCAGCGCGCAAATCAATACGCTTGGTCAAATCAAAAATAGATTTGTATTTTCCTGTTTTTCTGTTTTCTACAATTGTTTCTACAGCTCCGGAACCTACTCCCTTAATCGCTCCCATCCCAAAACGGACTGCATAATCATCGTTTACGGTGAATTTATAAAAGGATTCATTAACATCTGGACCCAAAACCTGCAATCCCATACGCTTACATTCTTCCATAAAAAACGAAACCTGTTTAATATCGTTCATATTATTAGAAAGCACCGCCGCCATATATTCGGCTGGATAATGCGCTTTTAAATACGCTGTTTGATAAGCCACCCAGGCGTAACAGGTAGAGTGTGATTTATTAAAGGCATAACTCGCAAAAGCTTCCCAGTCTGTCCATATTTTATCCAGTTTCTTATCATCGTGGCCTTTTGCAACGGCCTGATCGATGAATTTCCCTTTCATTTTATCCAAGACATCCTTTTGCTTTTTTCCCATCGCTTTACGCAAAACGTCGGCATCACCTTTTGAGAATCCGGCCAACTTTTGGGACAAAAGCATTACCTGTTCTTGGTAAACTGTAATTCCATAAGTTTCAGATAAATATTCTTCGCAGGCATCAAGGTCATACGTAATTTCTTCTTCGCCATTTTTTCGACGAACAAAAGAAGGAATATACTCCAATGGCCCCGGACGATACAAGGCATTCATCGCAATCAAATCGGCAAAAACTGTCGGCTTCAAATCCTTCATGTATTTTTGCATTCCGGGTGACTCGTACTGGAACACCCCAACGGTTTCTCCACGCTGAAAAAGCTCATACGTTTTGACGTCATCAATCGGAAAATCATCAGGATTCAAATCGATTCCGGTTCGGTATTTTACCAATTTTACCGTGTCTTTTATCAAAGTCAGGGTCTTCAGACCCAAGAAGTCCATTTTTAACAATCCGGCACTTTCGGCAACCGAGTTGTCAAACTGAGTTACATATAAATCGGAATCTTTTGCTGTGGTTACCGGAACGAAATTGGTAATATCATCCGGAGTAATAATCACTCCACACGCATGAATCCCTGTATTTCGAAGCGAGCCTTCCAAAACTTTCGCCTGCTGAATGGTTTCTCCCGCCAAATCATCTTCATTGGCAATACCAATCAATTCTTTGACACGATCAAATTCTTCTGATGATTTCAGCGCTTTTTTTACATCATCTTCGCTTTCGCTAATGAAACGCGCCAAATTCCATTTGGATGGCATCATCGCTGGAATCAATTTTGCAATACGATCGGCTTCAAACAATGGCAAATCCAACACACGCGCTGTATCACGAATGGCCGATTTGGTTGCCATTTTACCATAAGTAATAATTTGCGCCACCTGATTGGCACCGTATTTATTGATTACATAATCCATAACCAAACCACGGCCTTCGTCATCAAAATCGATATCAATATCGGGCATCGACACACGATCCGGATTCAGGAAACGCTCAAAAAGCAAATCATACTTTATGGGGTCAATATTGGTAATTCCTAAACAATACGCCACCGCAGATCCCGCAGCCGATCCACGACCTGGTCCAACAGAAACACCCATTTTTCGAGCTTCGGCAATGAAATCCTGAACAATCAAGAAGTAACCCGGATAACCAGAATTGGAAATCGTGAGCAATTCAAAATCCAAACGCTCCTGAATCTCTGGAGTAATTTCGCCGTATCTTTTTTTGGCCCCTTTCATAGTAAGGTCCTTTAAATAGGCATTTTCTCCACGGACTCCTTTATCTTTTTCATCTTCCGGATCAATAAACTCCTCTGGAATATCATATTTAGGAAGCAATACATCGCGATAGAGCGAATACCCTTCAACTTTATCTATTATTTCCTGAATATTGGTAATCGCTTCGGGTAAATCGGCGAAGAGTTTTTTCATTTCCTCCTCCGATTTATAATAATATTCCTGATTAGGCAAACCGTAACGGTAACCACGTCCGCGGCCAATAGGCGTCGCCTGTTTTTCGCCGTCTTTTACACACAACAAAATATCGTGCGCATTGGCATCTTCCTTATTTACATAATAGGTATTGTTGGTCGCAATCAACTTAACATTGTGCTTTTGCGAAAACGAAATCAAAGTTTGGTTCACCCTGTTTTCATCTTCCTGATTATGGCGCATTATTTCAAGATACAAATCGGAACCAAATTGTTCTTTCCACCAAATCAAGGCTTCTTCGGCTTGGTTTTCACCAATGTTTAGGATTTTACTCGGAATCTCTCCGTATAAATTCCCAGACAAAACCATAATGTCTTCTTTATATTTTTCGACAATTGTCCTGTCGATTCTTGGCACATAATAAAAACCGTCAACGTAGGCAATCGAAGCCATTTTTGCCAAATTATGATAGCCTTTTTTGTTTTTGGCCAACAAAACCACTTGATATCCATTGTCTTTTTTGGATTTATCCAAATGGTTTTCACAGATATTAAATTCGCAACCCACAATAGGCTTGATTTCGGTCTCTGTTGGTTCTTCGCCTTTTTCAACCAATTCCTTATTTTTTCCGGAAGCTGCTTTGTTGTGATTCATAACGGCACTCACAAAGTGAAAAGCCCCCATCATATTTCCCGTATCAGTCATCGCCACGGCCGGAAATTTGTTTTTGGCTGTAGCCGAAACCAAATTCCCAATCCCGATTGTCGATTGCAGAACCGAAAACTGGGTATGATTATGAAGATGCGCAAAAGCCGCATCTACCAATACTTTTTTATTATCCGCAAGTTCTTCTTTGGAAACCGAAAACGCTTGTTTTTCACCAAATTGAAGACGAATCTTATCAGACGCTTCTTTTAAGTTAATGTGTTTTAAACCGATTAACTCAAATTCATGTGGGTTTTTGTTTTTGAAATCCAAAAAGTAACCGGAATCAACATCGAGTTCTTCTTTGGTAAAAATATCCCTGCGGATTAATTCTAAGAAACAGCGTGTTGTGGCTTCAACGTCGGCGGTGGCGTTGTGCGCTTCCGCAAAAGGAACTTCAAATAAATATTCGTGTAATTCTGTTAAAGTCGGTAATTTGAATTTTCCACCACGTCCTCCGGGTAATTTTAGCAAAGAAGCGGTAACCTCGGTACAGGTATCAAGAATCGGCATGAAACCCATTGGACTTTCAACTCCCATTCTGTAGAATTCACAGCCCATAATATTGACGTCAAAACCAAGATTCTGACCCACAATAAATTTGGCTTTGCCTAAAGCAATATTGAATTTCTCCAAAACTTCGACCAAGGAAACTCCCTCGGCTTCTGCCAATTCGGTGGAGATTCCGTGGATACGCTCGGCATCATAGGGAATATTAAATCCTTCGGGTTTTACCAAATAATCCTGATGCTCGATGAGTTTCCCCATATCGTCATGCAACTGCCAAGCGATTTGAATACATCTTGGCCAGTTGTCGGTGTCAGAAATGGGTGCACCCCATTTCTTGGGTAATCCTGTGGTTTCGGTATCGAATATTAAGTACATACGTTTAAATAACAATAATTAAAAGTCCAAATTTCAAATCCTTATAGTCTTAAAACATTGATTTAAGGAACAATAAAAATCATCCAAATGCAAAATGGCGGAAGTCCAAATTTAGGTTTTTTATGAGGAATGGAAGTCTTAAGTTATTAACAAAAATTGGGATGAAAATTAAAAGTCCAAACAGGTTTTTTACACAATATTGTAATTCCGACGAAGAAGGAATCTCCGTAAGATATTCGACAAAGATTTGGGATTTTGATTGCGGAATTACTCGCGGAGATTCCTTCTTCGTCGGAATGACAAGTTTGCGGATAATTGGAGCGTAAAACTAATTATATCAAACAGGCTATAGAACTAATTCCAATCGTAAAAAAACATTTCTTAACTCCTCAAAATGTTCTTGCGAGCGCGTGAGGGATAGAAGCAAGTTACCGAAGTAACGCGGATAGCCCGACCGCGTTGAGGAAAGGGGCTTTATGAACGTTGCCATAAGTAAGCCCCTTTTCTCAACGGGGGCACGCCCAACTCATTTTTGAACGATTTTTTGCCTTGGTTTCATTTCCAAAAACCTACTTCCGAATCAAATATTCAACTATTCTCTTTTTTTGGATGTCGTAGTATTTTAGCAAAAAAAAGAGGCTTGAAAAACGCAATTATTGAGCTATACATGAGATTGAAAACTAACTTTTTAATTCATTTTAAGCAATTCCCCATAATCTAAACCCTGACAATAATCACTATTTTTTAAATTTTTGTTGTGTTTTTTTAATCAAATTCCAACTTTAATAGCGCTATTTGCAATAAATTTGCAAATTATTAAAAATCAAACAAAAGGTCACAAAATCACTTTAAGAAGAAATTCAAAGTCAAATAAAGAACGTTTATTTTTTGCCGAAAACAATGAACTTAAATTCAATCGTGTTGTAAAGTCATTTGGGCATCGTATAAAATAACTTTTCAAAATTGACGACTCTCTTTTCTTTTTTAATTTTGTTTCCAATGATATAATTGCGAGGGAATTAATTGTCCTGGTTATAAAAGAGAAATACACTAAAAAATAGTTAAAATGAGTACTACATTATTCGACAAAGTATGGGATTCGCACGTGGTGCGTAAAATAGAAGACGGACCAGATGTTTTTTTTATTGATCGTCATTTTATTCACGAAGTGACTAGTCCTGTAGCTTTTTTAGGTTTAAAGCAAAGAGGCGTTAAGGTATTGTATCCTGAGCGTACTTTTGCAACTGCAGACCATAACACACCAACTATAAACCAACACTTGCCTGTGGCCGATGCTTTGTCTGCCAACCAATTGAAAGCGTTGGAAACCAATGCTACTGAATACGGAATTTCACACTGGGGATTGGGACACCAAAAAAATGGTATTGTTCACGTAGTAGGACCTGAAAACGGAATTACTTTGCCGGGTGCAACTATCGTTTGTGGTGACTCTCACACATCTACTCACGGTGCGTTTGGAGCGATTGCTTTTGGTATCGGTACTTCGGAGGTAGAAATGGTACTTTCTACTCAATGTATCATGCAGCCTAAGCCAAAGAAAATGCGTATCAACGTAAACGGGAAATTGAGCAAAGGTGTTGGACCAAAAGACGTAGCACTTTACATTATATCTAAATTGACAACTTCTGGAGGTACAGGTTATTTTGTAGAATACGCTGGTAATGTTTTTGAAGAAATGACTATGGAAGGCCGTATGACGGTTTGTAACTTGAGTATCGAAATGGGGGCTCGTGGAGGTATGATTGCTCCTGACCAAACTACTTTTGATTTCTTGGAAGGACGTTTATACGCTCCAAAAGGCGAAGCTTGGGATAAAGCAGTTGCTTACTGGAAAACTTTGAAAACGGATGCTGACGCTAAATTTGATTCTGAATTAAACTTTGACGCGGCAGACATCGAACCAATGATTACTTATGGAACCAATCCAGGAATGGGAATTGGTATCACAAAACATATTCCAACTGCCGACCAAGTGGAAGGTGGCGAAGAAACGTATAAAAAATCCTTGAATTACATGGGCTTCCACGAAGATGATGTAATGATTGGAAAACAAATCGACTATGTTTTCTTGGGAAGTTGTACCAATGGACGTATTGAAGATTTTAGAGCTTTCGCAGAAATTGTAAAAGGAAGAAAAAAAGCAGACAACGTTACTGCTTGGTTAGTTCCTGGTTCCCACGTTGTAGAAGCACAAATTAAAGAAGAAGGAATTCTAGATATTTTGACTGAAGCAGGTTTCGTATTACGTCAGCCAGGTTGTTCGGCTTGTTTGGCAATGAACGATGATAAAGTTCCTGCCGGAAAATATGCAGTAAGTACATCAAACAGAAACTTTGAAGGTCGTCAAGGTCCTGGTTCAAGAACTTTGTTAGCTTCTCCAATTATGGCTGCCGCTGCCGCTGTTACAGGAAAATTGACAGATCCGAGAGATTTGCTTTAAAAGATTTGAGATTGAAGATTATCGATTTTTGATTGCAGATTTCGATAATCCGCTCATTTTTTTTAAAACATTCAGTTTACAATTATAATTCACAAAATAGAATTAACGCTTACGATTGCATTTTCCCTCAAGGTAAATCTAAAATCAGAAATCGTTAATCAAAAATCAAAAATAAAATGGCATACGATAAATTTAATATCCTTACCAGTAGTGCAGTGCCACTACCTATTGAGAACGTAGATACCGATCAAATCATCCCGGCTCGTTTCTTGAAAGCTACAAAACGTGAAGGTTTTGGAGACAATCTTTTCAGAGATTGGAGATACAATGGAGACGATACTCCAAAAGCAGATTTCGTATTAAACAACCCAACTTACTCAGGAAAAATTCTTGTTGGAGGTAAAAACTTCGGTTCTGGTTCTTCTCGTGAGCACGCTGCTTGGGCTGTTTACGATTACGGATTCCGTGCTGTGGTTTCGTCTTTCTTTGCAGACATCTTCAAAGGAAACTGTTTGAACATTGGAGTTTTGCCTGTGCAGGTAAGCCCAGAATTTGCCGATATTATTTTCAAAGCTATCGAAGCAGATCCAAAAACAGAATTGGAAATCAATTTGCCTGAGCAAACTATTACTTTATTGGCCACAGGTCAAAAAGAATCTTTTGACATTAATGGTTACAAAAAGAACAATATGATTAACGGATTTGATGATATTGATTACTTGCAAAACATCAAAGAAGAAATCACAGGGTTTGCAGACAAACTGCCTTACTAAAAAATAAATACAATCGTTTAGTTAAGAGACCCGACACATTTTTTTAAATATGTCGGGTTTATAAATGAAATAGAGTTAACACGTTGTGTGAAATTCTGTTTAAATAAAATAAACCACATAGATACATAGATTTTATAACAAATCATTAAAGAAAGAATAGAAATAAGACTATTTCTCACATAGTTTGACTATGTGAAGAGTGAAACGACTATCTAATTTTTTTTAAATACTATGAATTCTATGTTTCTATGTGGTTAAAAATAATTTCACCCAATGGCTTAAAGTTATTGTTTTTTAGCCTAAAAAGAATTCGGTAAACATAGAATATGAAATCAACATTATCTGAAATACAGCAACGCTTTGACAATGAAGTCGAACGTTTTTCTAATTTGGAAACTGGCCAAATCAGTACTGTTGATGCAACTTTGAGTTTAGAATTATTGACTCAGGTGGCGGGTGCTTGTTGCCCCGATGCCAAACAAGTTTTGGATTTGGGCTGTGGCGCTGGAAATTTTTCTCTAAAATTATTAAATCTTGGCCTTGATTTTGATGTCACTTTGATTGATTTGAGCCAACCGATGCTGGACAAAGCAAAAGAAAGAATCTTCAACGCCTCCGAAGGTAAAATCACCACTATTCAAACTGATTTTTTGAATATGGAATTACCAGAGGAAACTTTTGATATTGTGGTAACCGGAGCAGCAATGCACCATTTGAGAGGAGACGAAGAGTGGGAAACAGTTTTTTCCAAAATATATAAAAGTCTAAAAAAAGGAGGTTGTTTTTGGATTTCGGATTTAATCAAACACGACCATCCGATTATTGACCAATTGATGTGGAATCGCTATTCTGATTATTTGGAAGGTGTTGGCGGCAAAGCTTATCAGGAAAATGTATTTGCTTATATTGCCAAAGAAGACACACCGCGTTCCGTAATGTACCAATTAGATGTATTGAAAAAAGTTGGTTTTTCATACGTGGATGTTTTACATAAAAACAGTAATTTCTCTGTATTCGGAGGGATAAAATAAAGTCTATTTGAAATAAAAATAGAAAAACAATAAAAATACACAATACCCCTTTTTTCAAAAAGGATTTATAGAACAGCAATATGGAAAAAAGAAAAATTGAAATAATGGATACCACACTCCGCGATGGCGAACAAACCTCGGGAGTATCCTTTTCTGCTGCAGAGAAATTAACCATTGCACAATTATTGCTGGAAGAATTACATGTTGACCGTATCGAAATCGCTTCGGCTCGTGTAAGCGAAGGTGAATTCCAAGGTGTAAGCGGCATTATGTCGTGGGCTGCCGAAAAAGGCTATGCGGACAGAATCGAAGTATTGACTTTTGTTGATGGCGGAATTTCTATCGAATGGATGAAAAAAGCCGGAGCCAAAGTTCAAAACTTATTGACCAAAGGTTCGCTAAACCATTTAACCCATCAATTAAAAAAAACACCGGAACAGCATTTTGAGGAAATTGCCAAAACTATTGCTTTTGCAAACGAAAACGGAATTGCAACCAACGTTTATCTGGAAGATTGGAGCAACGGCATGCGCAATTCTCCTGAATATGTTTTTCAATATCTTGATTTTTTGGTTACACAACCCATCAAAAGAATATTGTTGCCTGATACTTTAGGAGTTCTTATTCCATCAGACACTTTTGATTTTATATCCAAAATCACCGCAAAATATCCTAACATTCATTTTGATTTTCACGCCCACAACGATTATGATTTAAGCGTTGCCAATGTGATGGAAGCCATAAAAGCAGGCATTAGCGGTTTACACGTTACCGTAAACGGAATGGGAGAACGCGCAGGAAATGCTCCGCTCGAAAGTACCGTTGCCGTTATTAATGATTTTTTACCCGAGGTTGAAATCAACACCAAAGAATCGTCTTTATACTCCGTGAGTAAACTGGTAGAAACTTTTACCGGATATAGAATTCCGGCAAATAAACCAATTGTTGGAGACAATGTTTTTACGCAAACAGCTGGTATTCACGCCGACGGTGACAATAAAAACAATTTATATTTTAACGATTTGCTTCCAGAGCGTTTTGGAAGAAAGCGTAAATATGCTTTAGGAAAAACATCTGGAAAAGCCAATATCGAAAAAAATCTTCAGGAATTGGGCTTAAAACTGAATCAGGAAGATTTAAAATTGGTCACCCAACGCATCATCGAATTGGGAGATAAAAAGGAAACCGTAACCAAAGAAGACCTACCTTATATCATCTCTGATGTCTTAGACAGTCAAACCTATGAAGAGAAAATCACAGTTCAATCGTATGTTCTCGTTCACTCCAAAGGAATGCGCCCTTCAACGACGCTTTGTTTAAAAATAGATGGAGAAATCATTGAAGAAAACGCTCAGGGAGACGGACAATTTGATGCTTTTATGAATGCGCTTTCTAAAATTTATAAAACCAAAAAAATGGTTTTGCCAAAACTAGTCGATTATGCGGTTCGCATCCCTCCAGGCAGTAGCTCGGATGCATTGTGCGAAACCATCATAACTTGGACTCACAACGGAAAAGAATTTAAAACAAGAGGTTTAGACTCTGACCAAACCGTTGCAGCAATCATTGCTACTCAAAAAATGCTCAATGTAATTCCTTAAAAAAGATACTAAGCCGCTAAGATGCTAAGCTTCTAAGATTTTTAATCAAGCTTATATTTTAGCAGAAATAAAACTTAGAATCTCAGAAACTTAGAAACTTAAAAATAATAAATACTTAAAAAATGAAATTAAATATCGCGCTTTTAGCAGGAGACGGAATCGGACCAGAAGTAATTGATCAAGCAGTAAAAGTATCAGATGCCATTGCACAAAAATTTGGACATGAAATTACATGGAAACCGGCTTTAACTGGTGCTGCTGCAATTGATGCAGTAGGTGAACCTTATCCAGACTCAACACATGAAGTTTGTAAAAATGCTGATGCAGTTCTTTTTGGAGCAATTGGTCACCCTAAATACGATAACGATCCTTCTGCACCAGTACGACCAGAACAAGGTTTGTTGAAAATGCGTAAAGCATTAGGTTTGTTTGCAAACGTAAGACCAACTTTTACATTCCCTTCATTATTGGACAAATCTCCTTTAAAAAGAGAAAGAATCGAAGGAACTGATTTGGTTTTCTTAAGAGAATTAACAGGCGGAATTTACTTTGGTGAAAAAGGAAGAAGAGACAACGGAGATACTGCTTTTGACAACTGTGTTTACACAAGAGCCGAAGTACAACGTTTGGCTAAAAAAGGATTCGAATTGGCAATGACTCGTTCTAAAAAATTATGCTGTGTTGATAAAGCAAATGTTTTGGAAACATCCCGTTTATGGAGAGAAACTGTTCAGGCAATGGAAAAAGATTATCCAGAAGTTGAAGTAAGTTATGAATTTGTTGATGCGGTTGCAATGCGTTTGGTACAATGGCCAAACTCTTATGATGTATTAATCACAGAAAACTTATTTGGGGATATCTTGACAGATGAGGCTTCTGTAATTTCTGGTTCAATGGGATTAATGCCTTCTGCATCTATGGGAGCTGAAGTATCTTTATTCGAACCTATTCACGGTTCATATCCACAAGCTACAGGATTGAACATTGCTAACCCAATGGCTACTGTTTTATCGGCAGCAATGATGTTCGAAAACTTCGGATTGATGGAAGAAGGAAAAGCAATGAGAGATGCTGTAAACAAAGCTTTAGAAGCTGGAGTAGTTACTGAAGATTTAGCTGATGGAGGAAAAGCATACGGAACTAAAGAAGTTGGTGACTGGTTGGCTGCCAATATATAAACATATATAATGTGAGTAGAGACGTTGCAGTGCAACGTCTCTACAATCACTATAAACAAAAAAGGTGTCAACATAATTGACACCTTTTTTTATATGATTGAAAAAAATATGTCTTGATATATTTTTTTATAAATTATAAATATCTTATTTTCAAGTATTTATAATTTATTTATAAAAAATATTTTGAATATTTTCAGTATTAAAACAACACACTAACAACACACCTCTTCTAATTTGTTATATTTGTTTCTCAAAATTAATCAATATGAAGAGTAGTGTTATATTCCAGAAAAAACATAAAGACGATGATGAAGGATATTTATATATCCGATATTTTAATGGTTCAGGCAAAAAGAAACTTGTTTCATTAAATTATAAGATTAACAAGGATCACTTCAAAGATTTATTTTACGATGACATTAACCAGTTCAAGAAAACAACCATTATAAATTACAGGGAAATAAATAGCAAAATATCATCAAAAATTAATGATTTTTCAATTTTTGACGATAAGAAAAACACCAAAACCTCTTTTGTTGTTTATTTTAGAGATTACACCGCCTTACAAAGAAATCCTTCTACATCAAGTAATTACAATTCAGTCTTAAAAAAGTTAGAAAATTATAAAGTAAAAAAGAATAAAGAGGATATTCTATTTAGTGATTTTGATTACTCATTTGTTGTAGATTTTAAGAATTATCTTTTAGAAACTCTTTCGGTTAATACTACCAAACAATACATAAATGTAATAAAGACAATCTTAAATCTCGCTAAAAAAGAGGGTTTGTATATTGAGAAGTTTAATTATTTTGAGGACTTAAACTTAAAACCAACACACAATAACAAGAAAATCCTACAGCAATCCGATATAGAAACATTATTAAACATCTCTTTTTATCATGACTTTGAAAACACCATAGAAAGCCCTCTTTTTGAAACAAGAAATATGTTATTAACTTCCATATTTTGTTCAGGGATTAGAGTTAGCGACTTATTGCTAATGAGAAAGGGAGATTTGAAAGAAACTCATATTGAGATTTTCACAAAAAAGACGAGTGATTATTTAAGAGTGCCTTATAATGAAACATTATTAAAAATATTATTTGATAATTATGGCTATTTCAATTCAAAAACATTAAAATACAATAGCAAGTCTCTTAAATATGAGTTCTTTGATTTCATTAAGAATATAAACGATAATGACTTTATTTTTTCTAATTTTCTTTCAACCGAGCCAGTTCTAAATGATTATAATAAAGATAAAGAAATGACTACAGAGCAATTTAACGCTATAAATAGATTGAGAGTTAAATACAACAACAACTTAATTAAATTGAAGGATTTATACAACTTGGATATTGTTGAGATTAGTAGTCATACAGGACGTTATAGTTGGACTAATATATTACTGAACATAGAGGGCGTTAATTTATTGGATATATCTCGTTCATTAACACATAAAAACATAGGAACTACCGAAAGTTATATTGAAAGAAACCACGGATTAGATAGAATGAAAAATATTGGTGATTTAGTTTCTAACAAGGTTTATAAAGATAACAACGAAAACCACTACTCCGGAGAAGACAAACCAGACAATCTACCATTTTAATATAGAAAACCTCATCACGATGAGGTTTTAAGTGTTAAGTATATAAGTTCAACTTAATTAAATCATATTAAACTTAATCACGATTAAGTTTAATATGATTTAATACCATTCAATACTATTTAATCAATTTCAATTCGTTTTAGATAGGATTTAATTTTAGTTAGAGTATTTATGTGAAGTCCAGTAATCTTTGATATTTCAGTGTTTTTATAATTCTTTTTAATTAACTCCACTGCTTTTTTGTTTTTCTCTTTATTTAAGAAAGTTAAAGTGTCTTCATTACTTCCCTTTTTTCTTCCGTTATAAGAACCTTTCATTTTAGCAATTCTAATCCCTTCTCGTTGTCTTTCTTTTATTTGATTTCTTTCCATTTCACCAACAATTCCAAGAATTGAAATCATCATTTTGGATATTGGATTTTCTTTACCTTGTGGATCAAGTGTTGTTAATCCTTGCGAAATAAAATTGATTGAAATCTTTCTCTCATTAAAATAAAAGATTGTATTTATTATATCTCTTAAATCTCTACCAAGTCGGTCAATCTGTAATACAGACAGAGTTTTAAGTATTCCATTATCAAGAAGTTTTTTTATTTCTTTTCCACCTTCTCTTTCAAAAAAAGGAATGGCTCCCGAACATTTATCTTCAACAACTAAATTAAACTCATTTTCAGTTATTCGTTGTCTATCTGTTTTTTGATCTATTGAAGAAACACGAGCGTATAATACTTTCATAATTCATAATTTTAGGATAGTCCTATTGACATCCTAAAATTATGGGCAATAATCCATATTAAGGAGGAAATTAGATGTTTTTTTATAGAATTACATTCACAAAAAAACCTCTACTCTAAAAATAAGAATTGTAAAAATCAATCTACACGGAAAGAGTTTTTCTTTATTATTCAATCCTGTGCGGCCCCCCGTCAATTCCTTTGAGTTTCAGGAGAGCGAGGACCGTCAGATGAAAAGAGTTTTTTCATTTGATCTTTTCTGCATTTTAAAATCTATATCCAATGCGTAAATGTAAATTCAATATTGTGTTACTTTCATTTTCTAAATAACCTGCTTGTTTCGCAAAAATATATTGGTATCCAATTCCAATTCCAGTTTCGTAATTAAAGTGTTTTCCAATATTACGTCTAATTCCCCAAGTTGGAATAATTGATATGTCACTAATAATATTTACATTATCATAATTTGAAATAACAAACCAATCAGGATGATAACTTGTTTTAAGCGAAATGAAATTTCCGCTATTTCCGTCAACTCTCTTTGATTTATTTTCTCTTTTATTTAAGTTGTAATACCAACGTGGCTCGGCAGTAATTACAGGTGTCATTGAAAATCCTGTTTTATCATAAAAATCTCCTCCCCAAATTCCACTATCTAATCCAAGTTCACTTCTTAAAGCAATTTGATTTGTTAATTTTGTTTCATTATGAACCCAAAGACCTAAAAGTCCTGTTTGTATTCCAAATGTAGATTTTTCAACACTTGCATTTTGTGACTTCACAGTAATAGTTAGACCACATAAAGCTATGGCTAATAAAAAATTCTTCATTTATTTTCGTTTTTTGATTTCGTTTTTGTTTGGCCAAAATGACGCACAACTTGTATATAAGCGAAACAAACCTTCTTATTACACCCATTTTTTAGAATGATTGGCGAAGGTTTGTTTCTGTTTTTTTAACTAAATAATTTATTTCAACAAACCAAGTCCATTCAATAAAGCATCCAATTCTTTTTCAGTAGCGGCAACTTTTTGTTTTTTTACTTTTTCATTAAAAGTCTTTACAACTTCTCTTGCTTCTTTACTTAAATAAACACTATTAGGTAATCCACTTTTAGTTAACGGAACCACTTTACCACCAATTGTTGTAGTCCCAAATTTGTGTATTTTTTCAGCCATTTTAATTTGTTTTAATGATTAATAATTGATTGAATTCAAATATAATATCTTTTGATGTAAATTAATATCTTTTAATGTGATTTAGTGTAAATTATTTACAATAATTTTTTGGCACTAATTGGTCTATTTCGTTAAACAATAATGATAATTTGTTTTATCAATAATGTTCTTTTGCTTTATCAAATACCCATCACCGGATTTATAGTAGTTTTTTACATCAATATCAGCACCAATAAACGCCTTGTATAAAATGCTTTTTAACACTTCTTCTTTCATCTCTGTCGCGAGTATTATATGAGAATGTATATCTATATTTTTTATATTCTCAAAGTTTCCACGGGATACTATCTCTGGGTATTCCAAGATAAAAAGATAAGAGTTAGACTTATTGAAGTAAATATTTTTATGAATTTTATTAAATAATGTAGTCAAAGCAAATCTAAATTGCCCTGTTGTTTTATATTTTGTATCTGTTATTGTAATAAAATACAAATAGGTATTATCATAGTTTTTTAATCGTTGGATTTTATTTTGAATGTCATCAGCGATGACTTGCTGTCTCTCTTTTTCTGTTGTAAATAACACTATTTCATTAATAATTTTTAGATATAGTTCAACCAAGGCAAACTATAAAAGTTCAACCAAGGGCATTCTATTGCATTTTTATTCTTTCATTTTTAATCAGAGAATGAAATAACTCATTTGTTTTTCCATTTTTAATCCGAGTATGGTATAACTCTTTATAATTTATATTCTCTATTTTTTACCTTTCAAATTCTCTATCTCTATTTGTAATTTCAGTATGGAAATCTCTTTTGTTATTATCTGCTTCTTAATTGGGTCCGTTTGTTTTGTCAAATCCGAGTGGAGTTTAATAATCCTATCATCATATTTTTTTATTTTATCATAACTAATACCTTCTATGATTTTATCAAATGTCTCGCCATCTTTTCTAATACTATCATAGGTAATAGTTGGGGTATTGTTGAAGTTTATAAATCTCTTTATCATTATGCCATTTCCTTTTTTTCTAATAAGAACTTCTCACATAATTCAATAAGGAAATCATTGTATGATAGTTTTTTTCGTCCGACACAAATTGCTTCACTTAATAGGTTCTTTGTTGTTTTACTTACATTTATTGTTGCTCGTTTCTCTTGTTCTGTTTTCATCTTTATATTTCATTTTTTATAAAGTATATATTATATACTTTATGCTCCCTTATGATTTTTTGAAAAAAAAATTAGATGTGATTATGTGGAGTATTAGGCAATATTGTAATTATTTGTAGGGGCAAATAATTACTAATACATACAATTAAAAAGAAACAGGAGAGAATGTTTCACAAGATGATTTTATACAATAAAAAAAGACGAGTATCGCTACTCGTCTTATTATTTGGTAAATCATTAATAAACATATTTGAAAAATCACATATAAATTAAAATGATTGAGTGTTTTTTGCTGTTTTTCTTTTGATTAAAACAACACACTTTTCAACACACTTTTTATTTTTTTAAACTTAACTCACTAATTTATAATTAGTTGTAAATATGCCTTTTTTTATATGATTGAAAAAAATATTAATATCTTCCTCTGTCACCACCACGGCTATCTCCACCACGGTTGTTTCCGTAACCTCCGCGAGAATCACCTCCACGGTTGTTATTAAAACTTCTTCTTTCACCTTCTGGTTTCGGCTCAGATTTGTTTACAACAATTGCACGCCCTTGAACAGTAGCTCCGTTCAATTCGTCAATTGCTTTTTGAGCTTCAGCGTCATTCGGCATTTCAACAAAACCAAAACCTTTACTTCTTCCTGTAAACTTATCAGTAATGATTTTAACTGAATCAACTGCTCCGTATGCCTCGAAAGACTCTCTTAAATCTGCTTCCTCAATACTGAATGGAAGGCTTCCAACAAAAATATTCATAAGTACTTTTTTATAATAAGCCACAAATGTACTCTTATTTTATTCTAAACTACTATTAATTAGATTATTTATGATATAATTTATGATTATTTTTCATTTACCCTTTTAAACAAAACTATATTTCTGCAATGAAAAAATAACTTTACAGTCATTATTAACTTCAGAATCAACAATAATTATTTTTAGAGCGTTTTAAATTTTTTATTCCAAAAAAAAACAAATAACGCATTTCCCCTTATTCAACAGAGTTTTTCACGAGTTTTTCACATCAAAAAGCTACCAAACTGTTAATCAATTAAAATAATAAACTTTTTAGATAGTTTCAATAAAAGATGTATCTTTGCACCCTTAATTAATCGAGGTCGAGTACCTCAAAATTTAATCATACGATTATGTCAGTAAAAATTAGATTACAAAGACACGGAAAAAAAGGAAAACCTTTTTACTGGGTTGTAGCTGCAGATGCACGCTCAAAAAGAGATGGTAGATACCTTGAAAAAATTGGTACTTACAATCCAAACACAAATCCTGCAACTATCGAGTTGGACTTGGATAGCGCAGTAAAATGGTTGCACAACGGTGCTCAACCTACTGATACAGCTAAAGCTATTCTTTCTTACAAAGGAGCTTTATTGAAACACCACCTAGATGGAGGTATTCGTAAAGGTGCATTGACTCAAGAACAAGCTGATGCAAAATTAGCTGCTTGGTTAGAAGCTAAAGCTGGAAAAGTTGACGCCAAAAAAGATGGTTTGTCTAAAGCACAAGCTGATGCTAAAGCTAAAGCATTGAAAGCTGAACAAGAAGTAAACGCAAAACGTATTGCTGATGCTGCTGCTGCTCAAGCAGAAGCCGAAGCTGCTGCCGCTGCTACAGAAGAAGTTGTTGCTGAAGCTGAAGAAGCTCCTGCAGCAGAAGAAAATAACGAAACAACTGAAGCATAATTTAGTCGGCGACAATGCGTAAAGAAGATTGTTTCTATTTGGGCAAAATCGCCAAAAAATTTAGTTTCAAAGGAGAAGTCTTGGCTTATTTAGACACGGACGAACCTGAGTTATACGAAAACTTGGAATCAGTGTTTGTTGAATGCAACAAACACTTGGTTCCTTTTTTTATTGAAAACAGTTCTTTACACAAAAATGATTTCCTTAGAATCAGTTTTGAAGACATCAACACCGAAGAAGCTGCCGATGCCTTAATTGGGAACGACTTGTATCTTCCTTTAAAAATGTTACCCAAACTTTCGGGTAACAAATTTTACTTTCACGAAGTTATCGGCTTCGAAGTAGAAGACAAACGCCTGGGATATGTTGGTGATATCCAATCTATTAACGATACTACAGCGCAACCTCTTTTTGAAGTACTTAAAGACGGTACCGAAATCCTAATTCCTATGATTGACCATTTCCTAATTAAAGTTGATAGGGAAAACAAAAAAATCATCATGGATTTACCAGAAGGCCTTATTGAAATGTACCTTTAAATAAAATTCCAATATTTTAAATTCCAAATTCCAATCTCGAAAAGAGAAATTCAAAAAAAAATTCCAAACTCTAATTAAAGGAGAATTTTAACCAAAAGAAAGAAAAATCCGATTTTTTAATTTAAATTTGAAAAACAAAGACCTTTGAAAAATAAATAATCCACTCGTCTCTTTGTAATTTGAATTTTTTAAAATTGAGATTTAATAACTTATGGAAAAGCCATACGATCTAGAAGAAAGAACTTTTCTATTCGCTAAACAATGTAGGATCTATATTCAAAAACTTCCAAAAACAATTTCAAATATTGAAGATGGAAAACAATTAGTAAGATCCTCCGGCTCTGTAGGTGCTAACTACATTGAAGCAAACGAAAAACTAGGAGAAAAAGACTTAAACTTTCGTTTGAAAATAGCGAGAAAAGAAGCAAAAGAATCTAAATATTGGCTAAGATTATTACAAGAATTAAATCCAGAGTATAAAGAAAGCTCAGAAGCATTACTATTTGAAATTGAAGAGTTGAGAAAAATACTTTCAGCAATAATTACAAAAATAAATTCCAATACTAAAATTCCAAATTCCAAATAAAGGGGAAATACCAATATTTTAAAATTCCAAATCCCAATATAGGTAATAAATTTCGACACTTTAATTCAATTTCAAGGTTCAAAATCTATAATTAAGAATTAAGTTTGTATCCTAAAATTTCAGAATTAGTATTCCTCCTTTATTTGGAATGTTAGTATTGGAATTTCCCTTTCCAAGATTGGAATTTGGAATTTAAAAATATTGGAATTTTTATATTAAAATTATGTTTTCATTCAAAAAATTTGTTGTTGAACAAGATCGCTGTGCAATGAAAATTGGAACTGACGGTGTTTTACTCGGTGCTTGGACTCCCATAGAAAATAATCCTTTCAGCATTCTGGACATTGGAACGGGAACGGGAATCATTGCATTGATGCTAGCACAAAGAAGCCACGCTGAACAAATCGATGCTCTGGAAATTGACGATGAAGCATACGAACAAGCGACAGATAATTTTGAAAACTCTCCCTGGAGTGACCGATTATTTTGCTTTCACGCAGGCTTGGACGAATTTGTAGAAGAACCCGAAGATGAGTATGATTTAATCGTTTCGAATCCTCCTTTTTACAGCGAAGATTATAAAACTGAAAATGAACAAAGGGATTTGGCGCGTTTTCAGGACGCCATGCCTTTTGAAGATTTGATTGAAGCCGCAGCTTTATTACTTTCTGAAAACGGAATTTTCTCTGTTATTATCCCTTTCAAGGAAGAAGAAATTTTTTTGGCTCTTGCCGCAGCATACGAATTACATCCCATAAAAATTACACGCGTAAAAGGAACCCCGACTTCTGAGATTAAACGCAGTTTATTGGCTTTTTGCCGAAATGAAAATGACACTGTTCTAGAAGAAGAATTAACCATCGAAACCGCGAGACACATCTACACTCCAGAATACATCGAATTGACAAAAGACTTTTATCTGAAGATGTAAAATCGATTTAAAAAAAAATCATTTTCCTTATAAACGTCCTTTTCTTTTGGAAAAAATTTCTTTATAATTTTCCGATTTAACACTTAAAATTTTATCAAAAATGGTAAGTTTGAGCTAGCACATGAAAAGAAAAACTTTTTGTGTCAAAATTTAAAGAAATTAAATCCATGAAAACCCCCTTAACACTATTTCTTTTCTCATTTTCTCTAATTTTATTTGCACAAACACCTAGTATTTCGAACAAAAAATTTTCTCTTGGTAGCTATGGAAGAGCCGGAATAGCCTACTCTTTGGGCTCATCAAACAGCGAGTACCCACAAACTCTGAACTTAAACGGAATGGGATCCATCGGAGGTCGATTTGAAGAAAATGATTATTTTGAATTAGCTGCCGCCATGCACTTTGAACCAACTATTGCAGGTGCTGAAAAAACCAAAATAAATGTCCAGTCAAGATTTGCCTTCTACACCACTCAAGGTCAATTAATAGGCAATGTTTCCAACAAATCAATAGGTGGAATTACAACATCGCTACCAGAATTATACGCCGAAGCCAATAATATTATGGGAAGCGAATGGAGCGTGTGGTTGGGCGCAAGATTGAATCGCTATGATGATATACACATTATTGATCATTTTTATTTTGATGATCATTCTGGCCAAGGCATTGGAGTAAAACATAAAAACACTCAATTATCAGCTATTTTTACGGGTTCTATCGACACGACTTCTACACTACCTCCAAATTTTTATCTTAACATCGTCAATGGAACTCCAACACTGGGACTACGCAACAGATATGTCTGGATTTTGGAACACAGCATCCCCATCAACAAAGGGTATGTAAAATTACTTAGTGAATACCAAAGACTTCCCTCTGGAACTGCTCAAGGTCAGAACTCTTTTTATAATTATCCGGCTGATAACGGATATGTATTTGGAGCAAAATATTACAAGGGAATTTCAACAAAATTACCAGGTTCTTTTAATGCATTAAGTGCCCGATACGGAACAGGAATAGCCAATGGAGGAGATGGGGGAAGCAGCCGAACATACGTCACCTATGGTGGCCCGAACCTAGAAACCAATAGTTTCAAGAAAGCATATTCATTGGCACTTACCGAAACTTTTTTACTTAATATCAACAAAAATTATTCCCTGAATGGCTATGCTGTTTATACCAAAAGCAGAGGAGCCAGCGATAGCATAAACAAAACTCCCGATTATTTGGGCAAAAGATTATTGTTTAACCGAAAGCAGGATATCGCGTTGGGAGCAAGAGGAACTTGGTATATAAAAAACTGGTTGCATCTATTGCATGAATTCGATTTGGCCTGGCGAAAAGACGGCACACAAGACTTTGCACAAATGACTAAATTTACCCTAGCTCCAACATTAGTTCCAACTTCAGTGAGAGATGTTTGGGAAAGACCTCATTTTAGAATCGTATATAGTGTGGCGCGTTATAACAAATTTGCTGCCGACAATCTATATTCATCCTATCTTGCACAAAGTGGAACCAAAAGATGGGGACAATATATTGGTGCAAAAGTCGAATGGTGGATTTGGTAGAGCACCTTTATAACATTCAATATTGGTTTTGTTATATTTCTTTATGTAGATTTGTATCCAATAAAATAATGACACCATGAAACCTGATTTATTCCAAGCCCCAGATTATTACAATCTAGACGATTTATTAACCGAAGAACACAAACTTGTACGTGATTCTGCCCGAGCTTGGGTAAAACGAGAAGTTTCACCAATTATAGAAGAATATGCCCAAAAAGCAGAATTCCCAAAACAAATTATAAAAGGACTTGCCGAAATAGGCGGTTTTGGCCCTTACATCCCTGCCGAATATGGCGGAGCAGGATTAGACCAAATCTCTTACGGTTTAATAATGCAGGAAATTGAACGCGGTGACTCTGGTGTTCGTTCCACTTCATCGGTACAATCATCATTGGTAATGTATCCAATTTGGAAATACGGAAACGAAGAACAAAGAATGAAATATTTACCAAAACTAGCCACCGGAGAATTAATGGGTTGTTTTGGCCTGACCGAACCCAATCATGGCTCAGACCCTGGAAGTATGATTACCAATTTCAAAGACATGGGAAATCATTATCTTTTGACTGGTGCCAAAATGTGGATTTCAAATGCTCCATTTGCAGATATTGCCATTGTCTGGGCAAAAGATGAAGAAGGAAGAATACACGGTTTAATTGTAGAACGCGGAATGGAAGGTTTTACAACACCCGAAACCCATAACAAATGGTCATTGAGAGCTTCCTCTACTGGAGAACTAATTTTTGATAATGTGAAAGTTCCCAAAGAGAATTTATTACCAAATAAATCTGGATTGGGAGCACCATTGGGCTGTTTGGATTCAGCTCGTTACGGAATTGCCTGGGGAGCTATTGGTGCGGCCATGGACTGTTACGATACTGCTTTGCGCTATGCGAAAGAAAGAATTCAGTTCGAGAAACCTATTGCCGGGACTCAATTGCAACAAAAGAAATTGGCCGAAATGATTACTGAAATCACCAAAGCGCAATTACTGACCTGGCGACTTGGTGTTTTAAGAAATGAAGGACGAGCAACATCTGCCCAAATATCGATGGCCAAAAGAAACAATGTAGACATGGCGCTTAACATTGCCCGCGAAGCAAGACAAATATTGGGAGGAATGGGAATTACCGGTGAATATTCTATCATGCGTCATATGATGAACCTCGAATCGGTAATTACATACGAAGGAACACACGATATTCACTTATTAATCACAGGATTTGACATAACCGGAATTTCGGCTTTCAAATAAAATTTAGCCCTTAGTAATTAGTAGTGAACTACAAAAAGTACTTGAAGCTCTTTGAAAACAAGGAGCTTTTTTTACAAAAAAAATCCGGTTTTCAGAATATAACTAAAAACCGGGATTTTCATCTCAATATTTATTTTAACTTTCCGGAGCTAATTCCAACTCTAGCCCTTCAAGACTCTCAGTTATTGGAATTTGGCAACCCAAACGGCTATTAGATTTTACGTAAAAAGCTTCAGAAAGCATTGCCTCCTCATCTTCACCCATTTCTGGTAGCGATACATCATTAAGAACATAACACTGGCAAGATGCACACATAGCCATCCCACCGCAAGTTCCTTCTACCGGAAGCTCATAGGCTTTACACAATTCCATTATGTTCATCGCCATATCTGTTGGCGCTTGCAATTCATGAACAACTCCTTCTCTATCTTTAATTTTTATTAAAACGTCCATTTATATATTTTATCATTTTATTAAAAAAATCGGAGTCGTTTAAAACTTCGATTAATCTTTTATTGTAAGATCTAATGCGTAATCTTTGTTATTGTCTTTGTTATGAATTTTCAAACCGATAACGTCTGCTTGGTTCACAACAAAAATTACTTTTACATTTGGTGTATATGCTCCCTCAATGGTTTTAAAAACAAATTTTCCTTCGTAAGTCATATTCACCAAACCATTTTTTTCTGTTTTGGTTTTAATCAGCACGGGTGATGACAATTCTGCCGTTGTGTAGGCACTTTTATCAAGCATTTTAGCTTTACCGCCGCTAAGTTCGGTCAAAAATTCAGCATTTGCAATTTTCAACTGTCCCTGTCTGTTTGACGAAACATTAATCATTGAACCGTAATTAGCTTCGGCCCATTCTTCATCGACCATTACGTGGGTTTTTGAAACATAAGCTTCCTGAATTGGTTCTTGTCCGTAATTTTTAATGAAACATAAAAATAGAATAACTAATAAATAGTACTTTTTCATAATTCAAATTTTGTAGGTTAATGCTACAAATGTAAATTTTTATTTGAAAAACCGAATAAAAAGAACTTGAATTATTACTACTATTTTTTACATATATCAAAATAAACTACAAAAATATTGATTATTCGCTAATGATAATCCTGCAAAAAAAGAGTTTTATTGCATTTAAACAAGACTCAACCATCTTTTCAATAAGAACAAAACGATCTCTCTTTTTTTTCAATATTATCTTTAACCAACAAAAAGAATCTATTTCAGTATTTTTTAAAGAACATTAACAACTGTCTCTATTTGAGGAGCGTACTTTTTAATCGTTGTTTCAACACCCGCTTTCAAAGTCATTTGATTTACACTGCAACTGGTGCAGGCTCCTTCAAGACGCACTTTCACGTGTTTCCCTTCATCTATTGAAATAAGTTTTATATCGCCTCCATCAGAATTCAGGAAAGGCCTGATTTCGTCAAGTGCTTTTAAAACATTATTTTTTAGTTCTTCTGTTTTCATATTTAAGAATATTCGAATTTTTGATTATTCAATCATTGGACTGCTCGATTTTCAAAAAATAGAGGAGTCCAGTAATCTTATTTTTTAACAGCCGAACAACCGGCCATTGTAGTAATTTTGATTGCCTCAGTAGGCTCTAAATTTTCATTTCTGCTGATAACCTCGCTCACAACATTTCGTGTTATCTCTTCAAAAACAGTTTCAATAACTGTACCTGTTTGTAGTGCTGCTGGATGACCGTAATCTCCCGCTTCGCGAATGGACTGAACAATAGGAACTTCTCCCAAAAATGCCACATTCAAATCTTCGGCAAGATCTTTGGCACCTTCTTTTCCAAAAATATAATATTTATTATTTGGTAGTTCCTCTGGGGTAAAATATGCCATGTTTTCAACAATTCCCAAAACAGGTACATTTATCGCTTCAGACATAAACATCGCAACTCCTTTTTTGGCATCCGCCAATGCAACAGCCTGTGGAGTACTTACTACAACAGCACCTGTAATAGGCAATGATTGCATAATTGACAAATGAATATCACCTGTTCCCGGAGGCAAATCAATCAACATAAAGTCTAATTCTCCCCAATCTGCATCAAAAATCATTTGGTTCAAGGCCTTAGACGCCATAGGACCTCTCCAAATTACAGCTTGGCTTGGTGAGGTAAAAAATCCTATTGATAGCATTTTGATTCCGTAGCTTTCCACAGGTTTCATTTTTGATTTCCCGTTAACCTCAACCGAAATTGGTTTTGCACTTTCCACATCAAACATGATTGGCATAGAAGGGCCATAAATATCTGCGTCCAACACTCCAACGGCAAATCCCATTTTTGCCAATGATACCGCCAAATTTGCCGTAACAGTAGATTTTCCAACGCCACCTTTACCAGAAGCAACCGCTATAATGTTTTTTATTCCCGGTATCGCTTTACCTTTAACTTCATTCTTTTCGGGCACTTCAACCTTTACGTTTACTTTAATTTGGGCATCGGGAGAAACCAACTCGTGAATCGTTTTTTTAATATCGTCTTCGGCTCTTTTTTTGATGTGCATCGCAGGCGTATGCAATACCAAATCTACAACAACCTCATTTCCGAAAGTAACCACGTTTGCAACCGCTCCGCTTTCTACCATATTTTTACCTTCTCCAGCAACAGTAATTGTTTCTAATGCTTTGAGAACGTCTTTTTTATCTAATTTCATTTTATATTTTTCTATCGATTTACACTTTGTAAAAGCGTATTTTTATTTAAACTAATTTCAGTTTGCAAAGATAACTGATTAAGTTCTTATTATAAAGGATTTGGATTGGATTTATTGATTGCGATGTATAATACGCCTAGGAAAGGAGTACGCTTTTTTGCTAGTAAATAGTATTAAAGCTCCGCTTGTGGCTCCCAAAAAACAGTTTCGAAATTAATAATTTGATTATTCTCAATAATTATGCCTTCACTTTCGAGTAATTGCTGCATTAGATTTGTTCCATCAAAATGGTGTTTTCCGGTCAAAAGTCCTTTTCTATTCACTACCCGATGCGCAGGAACATCCTCAAGATTATGAGCGGCATTCATAGCCCAACCCACCATTCTTGCTGAACGCGCAGCTCCTAAGACTTTTGCAATAGCGCCATAGGAAGTAACTTTTCCGTACGGAATTTGTTTAACGACGGCATAAACCTTATCAAAGAAATTGTCGTTTGTTGCTTTCATTTTTTAGCTAAAAAAAACTTTAAATAGTTTAAAAAATGTAACTATTGAAACTAGTCCAGTAATTGTTCCTATAATGTAATTTCCGTTATCCATTAAAAAAGAAGATTTTGATTCCCTCTTTTTAAAGAAAACAATATACAGATAAAAAACAAGGAACGAACCCATTACCGCTCCGCCCACAAAAGCATAAATAAAGGAATCCAGGAAATAAAAATAGCCGTAAGCTGCGAGTGTTATGGACACAAAAACATAATACGGAATAGGAAATAAATTCAATGCCGACAGCAACATTCCCAGAAAAAAACGGTTCGTTTTACTGCGAACCTTCATTTCCGATTTAGGTTTTTTTGGTTTTTTGGCTTTCCAGAAAAAATAAACGGTCAGGCCAAAAAATATAAACAACCCAATTTCCTGAAGACTACTGATAACTTCGGGATGCATATTAATAAAATCGGCAAACAATAATGCCAAAAATGTCTGAAAAAAAACAATTATTGTAGCCCCAACAGCAAATGAAATGGCCTCATTCCTACCATCTTTCAAGCTCACTTTTGCAGCAGTCATATTTATCAGGCCTGGAGGCGTAATTCCAATTGCTGCTACAATAAATCCAATAAAAAAAGGCGACAGTAGATTCATATTTTATACATAATCCGGTTTGCAGTTTCGGTCAACAACCGAAAACGATAACCCAAACTATTTGATTTTAAAACGAATATAAGTAATCGCTTTGTTAATTTCCAAATATTGTTTCTCGTAAAAAGTCTGAAAAGCAGTAACTTCTTCCGGACTTCCTTCGTTTACATATACATTGTGATTGGCATACAAAACCTCATGCCCTTCCCCATGCAACAATCCAAGAGTATAACCGTGCATGAACTCACTATCGGTTTTAAGGTTGACAACTCCATCTTGCTTTAAAATTTTCTTATACAATTTCAAAAACTCGGAATTCGTCATTCTATGCTTCGTTCTCTTGTATTTTATTTGGGGATCAGGAAAAGTAATCCAGATTTCGTCCACTTCATTTTCTGCAAAAATGTGGTTGATTAATTCGATTTGTGTTCTTACAAAAGCCACATTATGCAATCCGGTTTCAACAGCAGTTTTGGCACCACGCCAAAAACGAGCTCCTTTAATATCGATTCCAATGAAGTTTTTATTGGGATATTTTTCGGCCAATCCAACAGAGTATTCTCCTTTTCCGCAACCCAATTCAAGTATCAATGGGTTTTCATTTTTAAAAAATTCTGAATTCCACTTCCCTCTTAACGGAAACAAATCTCCGACTACCTCTTCTCTTGTTGGTTGAAAAACATTATTGAATGTTTCGTTTTCCTTGAACCTTTTTAATTTATTTTTACTTCCCACGATATTTTTTCAATTTCGGCAAAATTAAGCAATTATATAAGAATGAAAGCCTAAGTCCTGCAAAAAACCAAAAATTCAGTTTTTAACATATAAGTCATTTAAGCTTTTTTTATTTTCGTTACACTTGGTTTTAAAACCATATAAGGCATATAAGGACATATAAGTCAAAACACTTTCTTACTCTTCAAACTTTTATGAACTTATCAGAAACTATTTGATTTTAATTTATTCTTAAATGACCTTATATTACTTATATGATTAAAATAAAAGCGATGTTATTTTTTCTTCGGAATACTTCCTAATTTGATTTTCATTTCACCATTTTTACCGTCCACAACAAGCAAACGCACCACAATTCCTTTGTAACGTTTGGATTCTCTTTCTTTTAAGTCTTTTATTTTATAATCATCTTCTGGGTTTCGAAGCGGAATTACCAAACCTAATTTGGTTCCTTGTTTAAACGAATAAACCCCTTCGACATCAAAATTCAACACATTGGAACTTACTTTAAAATAATCAACATTGACCAAACTACCATTAATGGAAGCTCGTCCCGACAAATCATTAAAAACAATATGACTTACGTTTCGGTTTGGAAAAGCAAATTTTCCAACTTTCATAATTGGCTTAAAATTAGTTAGCGATCCATTCTTGATGTCGTATTGCAAATTCCCTTTGGCAGAATCATCAACCATATCACCACTTTGAGTCATTTGAATCGACAAATCCGCTTTTGCAGAAAGCTTCCCGTTGATATTTTGTGGCTGAAAAGATTTGACTCCGAAATTCTTAAAAGAAGTCAAAAACTGAGGGATATCAACCGATGTAATATTTACATTGGTTTTGACACCAAATATATTCTGTTGCGGAATCATTTGCGAATCAAATGTAATTTTACCGCCACAGGTTTCAATAGCTCCTTGTTTGATAAAAAATTGTCTGTTCTTGGCGACGACAATAATCTTAGCATTTTTTGCCGTCAAATTAGAATACACCATCTTGTCAAGATTCAGATTTATGACCACCTGACATTTTTGAACAAGAGCAATTCTTTTTTTTGCATCCGCTTTGGTTTCCACTTTTTTGGGTTCTTTTACTTCCGCCCCTTTTTCTTTATAAGCAAGAGTCGTCATAAATTTCTTTACATCCATAAAAGGGCTTTTGATATTCAGGACTGCGACCATTTTCTCTGGATCGTCATAATAAAGATTAAGAAAATTGTCGATTTTCCCATCCAAAAAAACAATATTTTTATCCCTTTGATATTTGATATTTCGGATAAATAATGCCTCTTGTGTAAAATCAAGAAGAATATTGGTCTGAAAAGGGAGATTCATCGACCTAACAAACATATTGGCTTTTTCTATGTCCACTTTTCCTGTAAAACGTGGCTTTGAAATTCGCAAAGCCACAATATCAACATTGAATTTTAAATTAACATTGGCAGTCCCGCTATTAAATTTTATAAAGTTTTCTCCAAAAATATTTCCCAATTTTTCTACCTCAAATTTGGAACGAAAATCGCCTGTCGCAACCGGTTTTTCCAAGTTATTGATAGCCGCATTTGGGATAACAACTGGGATTCCCATGTAGTTCCCAGTAAATTTTTTGATAATAATCGCCGAGTTAATATCATTGTTTCCTAAACCGTTCTTGAAATTATTGGTATATCTCGCTTCAAAACTACAGTCTTTGGTTTCCCCTTCTGAAGAGACCAAAACGTTATCCTTGATTTTGGCATCGACAATAATTTCGGGATCACCACCAGCATTCATATCGCCTTTGATACTGCATTGCGCGTCCAACGGTTTTGTGAAATTAAAATGATTCAGAATTTTAAAAATATGTGGATCCAGCAAATGAGCTGCATTCAGCCACAGAATATTAGTTTTGATATTAATATCCATCATCGGGTGGTCTTTATCCAAACCAAAACTAGCTTTGATATCAAAATCGTCATCGCCAATTCCGAGTCCTTCGGTAAGAATATCAATTTTATTTTTACTTTTAGAAAACTGAACTGCCAGTTTCCCTTTTACCCTTTTGTCTTTTATGAAACTTCCTTTTTGGGTATTAAAAGCCAAACTCTTTGCAAAAACATCCAGATGCAAATCCGTTCCCCATCCATCGTCATTGTAATTCATTTTACATTTTAATGAATTTACTTCAAAATGGAATAATTTATTGCGCTGTAAATTTTGGGAAATAAAAACTACATCCTTAAAATCGACCTCTCCGATTTCGGTTTCAGTTTCGCTTTTAGGCTTATTTGTTTTGGGTTTTGGCTTGAAAATATTCGAGTTTGAAACACCGTTTTTGTCTTTAAACAAATCTATTTTAGTATCGATTAATACCACTCGTTCGATATCGACTTTTTTATGCAATAAGCTCAAAACATTCAATCGCACTTCTATTTCTTCGGCCTTGAGCACACTTCTTTTGTGTACGGGATACAAACTGTCCCGCAATTCCACTTTATTCAAAACCACTGTAAAATTTGGGAAACCTATCAAAAACTTATACCCAAGATCACCAATACTAGCTTGCCCCGAAATATTTTCATTGATTTTTTGATTGATTTCGGTCATTATTCTTTCCTTATTCTGATAGAAATAAATCCGTAACCCGATAAAGAGAATGATTATTATCCCTAAAAAACCAATAATAAAAAAACTTATTCTTTTTAAAATTTTTTTAGCTCTGCTAGTTTCAAAAAACTTTTTTAATTTTTCCATAAATCCCTTCATAACAGTTATTTAGACATTATTCATTATAAAAAATATTTCTTTTGGCTTCAACTATTAGAATCTGAGTACCGGCAAAACAAACCGACCTGTCTCAAAGTTAAAATAATATATTACAAATACAGACGTTATATCTTAAAAACTTCAACATTATATTACATTTTCCTTAATTGTTTGCAGAAGTGCTATAATCGAATTTAAATACTTATTAAACGCATTTTGAAGCATCTTCATATAACAATCGAAAAATTGTAGTATTTTTGAACTAAAATACCCCCAGAGGGTTTAAACCTAAAACAAAGAAACATGAAATCATTAAAAATTTTATTATTAGGAATTTTTCTTATTGCAGCCAGCAACACAGGAAAAGCACAAGGATTTGGAGTAAGAGCCGGAGCCAACTTTACAGACATTAATGTCGATGGTTTAAATACAGATGCAAAAACAGGTCTTTATGTTGGTGTTTTCAAAGAAATACCATTGGTAAAAAGCCTGCTTTTTGTTCAGCCAGAGATTCAATACTCGCAAGAAGGATTTGACCACGATGTAAAAAATGTAAAAATCGATTATCTTACTTTCCCAATTTTGGCCAAAGTATATGCGCTTAAATTGTTAAGTTTTGAAACAGGGCCACAATTTGGTATTCCAATTTCAGACAATGCAGAGGGTTACTATAATTATAATACAGAAAGTTTTGTTACATCTTGGGCATTTGGAATGTCTATTAATCTGCCTTTGCATCTTTCTATCAATGCCCGTTATATTACAGGGATATCAGACACATTTGATTCCTTTGACAGTAAAGGGCAAGTAGTTCAGGCAGGAGCCGCTTTCCGTTTTTAAAAATACACCAACCTACCTCCAAAAAAAGTTGCCTTAAAGTTCTGTACTTCAGGCAACTTTTTTATTGCATTTATATCAATTAGAAATATAACATAGTCTTTTTGTTTAACCTCACCCCAGCCCTCTCCAAAGGAGAGGGGGTAAAGATTGGATTATTTTATATTTCTAAATGTTATTATATCAAAGCTAATTTTAGCAAACAAAAAAAGCTGCCTCGAAAGACAGCTCCATTTATTTTTGTTTTTATACTTTTTAATGCACTTTTTGTTTGTCGAATGTAGTTGTGAGCGTTTTTTTGATTTTATCCAAAGCGCCGCTGAAAGCTTTCTCAATAGAATCGGCATGCTCGGTGACTGCTACCGGTTGCATATTGGCAGGTCTGGCTTCGATAAGACAACGTTTGTCTCCAAAACCTGATTTGGCACTGTTTTCATCCCCAAAATGCACCTCAATGCGAGTCACTTTGTCGTCAAAACGGGATAATACTCTCAAGATTTCACTAGAAAAATATGCTTCTAGTCTATCGCTTCCCTCTACATTCTTGTCTGTGTTGATTTGTACTTTCATATACCTGCTTTTAATATTAATTTTTAAGGCTTTTCTCAAAGTTAAAAATTATTCCTTGAAATGGTGTTGTTTTAGTAAAACATTATGAAAGAAAAAAGTTGTTTTTTTTGGATTAAAAAAGATAAAACTGAAAACTGAAAACAATCCCAATAATTATATTTTTAAAATCTAAAATTTCTCGCCCTAAATCACAATTATTCTTTTAATCTATCATTTTTCTCTTTCAACACCTTGGCGTTTTGTGGACTCACGATTTTTTTACCTGTTTGTTCTTCAATTTGTTTTCTTGTATTTCCAGCAATTTCACCTCCTTTTTTGGCTATATTTTTATTTTCAGCAAAAGTAACTGGATTATTTTCTTTGCTGATTTCTGTTGTAGTAGCTTCTGCCAGCATATTTAATATTAACTCCAAATTGGTCATATTATCCCTCAGATTTTCGTTTTTCAACCCCTTTAAGTTTTTGTACTGTTTTACTGTATTCCCACTCCAAGCCTGAGTGATAATATCTGTTAACGAGGCAAACTCCTGACCTTTTTTCACGCCTCTATTTTCCCATTCATCAGTTAGTTCTTTTCGAACTTCGATACTTTTTAACCTTTGATTAATCCATGATGTACTATACCCTAATTTCAAATAGTTTTCCATAGCGCGGTCAATCGATTTCTCGGGATCTTGACTTTCCTCAATACGCTCATACCCAGTTTTAGCTAACCATTGTTTAAAAGGTTCTGCTTTCGGAGATGGAATAGACTGAATCAAACGAAACAATTGTTCGGTATCAGCAACATCTGTTACATAAAATTTTCCGTCATCCGATTTCATTTTCAGTTGTCCCAAATTATGGGACAACTCACTTCCCTCATTTTTAAGTTTTGTTTTCAGAGCGCTCCAATATTTTCTTGGTCTGGGGCTATCAGTAAGTATTTCAATAATATCTACAATCGAGAAATACCATTTTTCCTCTTCATTGTTCCAAGAAGACCTTATCTTTTGACTCTCAAAAAGTTTTATATTTTCCATTGACTTGTGCTTATTAAAAAAATTTCTTCAATTAGATTTGAAAACACTAATTTACAGTAAAAACTGATAAATAACTGTTATTTCCTAATAATCATTATGAAAATTAAGTTGGTCTTTTTTTGATTATCCTATTGACATTTTAGCAGATTCTTTCCATAAATAATTTGGCATTGGTTCATTAAGCTCCCATTTAATACTCATTGGTTTTGAACCTTCTGTTTCTATAAAATTAGCCTCTCCAATAAAAACATAGCCTAAAGTATTTCCATTTTCATCATTTGCCTTTTCTCTAACAAAAAGCATTATTTTTTTATTATTCTCAAAATGATTTATATAAGACAATCCCTTTTTTGTTTCTGGTCCATATGCATTATGCGATTGCCAATGAAATAATGTTTCACTTATTGCATAATCTTCATACATAGTTGTTGGTGAGAAATCTTCTTCAGATTTAATTAAATTGATAAAAAGTATTTCAGTATTTAAATTTTTATTTTCAGCAGCACCTTCTCTGTTTGATGACTTTTTAGTAAATGTACTTAATCCAAAAGCAACTAAAATTTGATCTCTTGTATAACGGGCATGCAACTTTAATGGCTGCTCATAAGGCAATTGAATATCGATTTCTTTAAACCCTATTTTATCAATTAATATTTCTAAAACTTCAATAATTTCATTCACTAAAATTTTGTTCTTACCTATTTGAATTATACTCTCCTCCAATGAATCAAATCCTTCAGCATTTTGCCAAACATCATAATGCAACATTAATAACATTGTTTTTTGATTTTCATCAAAATCATTTATTCTAATATTAAAACCTTGTTTTGCAATCTTTAAAATAAAATTAAAATAACTCGTAGAGTTAGTTGATAACCATTTATTACTAATAGCTGAATATATCTGTTTTTCATTTATATTTTCAAAATCATCAATTAACCCAGCTCGTTGACATAGTCTTGACCAACTTCCTTTCTTGTATATTGTTTCAATTGAAATATGATTTAATACAATAAAATTATTTAATGTTAAACGTAAAGTGGTTTGATGCTGAAAATTTATGATTTTAGTTATCAGTTGATTTACATTTAATGACGTAGCTTTTCTTATGTTTTCAAGAATAGTTTCTTTTGCCTTTTTTTCTAAAATAATAGAACAACCCAGTGGCAAATGTGGAAAATCATCTTCAATTTCTTTTTGAACAGATGTTGTTGTTTTTCCTATTAACGCTCTAAACTTACTCTCGAAATCATATTCTGGTCTTGAATTTCCAACAAAATCCAACACCGTCAAACATTCTTTCCCTTCTGCTAAACGTAATCCACGTCCTAATTGTTGAAGAAAAACAGTCAAACTTTCTGTTGGCCTTAAAAACAAAACTGTATCAATTTCAGGAATATCAACTCCTTCATTAAAAATATCAACAACAAATAAATAATTAAATTCTTTATTCTTGAATTGTTCTCTAATTCTATCTCTTTCGTTTGCATTTTTACTTGTCAAATATTCTGCTTTTAATCCTGATAAATTGAATTTCTCAGCCATGAAAACAGCATGTTCAACAGTCACACAAAAACCTAGCGCTCGAACATCATTTATATCATTTGTATACTTATCAAGATTGCTAATAATCTCACCAACTCGAATATTGTTTTTAGTATATAAATTTGTCAATTCACTCGCAACGTATTTACCTTTTTCCCATTTTACATTGGTTAAATCTATACTATCGGTTATACCAAAATACTGAAAAGGGCATAATAATTTTTTATTTAGTGCTTCAGGGAGTCTAATTTCAGCAGCAATACGATTACAGAAATCATCAAGAATATTTTCATTATCCATTCTTTCAGGTGTTGCCGTTAAGCCTAATAAAATTTTAGGTTTAAAGTAATTTAGAAAAGGCCTATAGCTTGAAGCTGCCCCATGATGAGCTTCATCAAGAATAATGAAGTCGTAGTAGTCCGGTGAGAGCATTAAATCTTTCAATCTATTATTTAAAGTTTGGACTGAAACAAAAAGATACTCATTAGAATTTGGTTCAATTCCATCAACCCATAAATCTCCAAAATTGTTGTCTTTTAAAATACCTTGAAAAGCTACTTTCGCCTGTTGTAAAATTTCCTTCCTATGGGCAACAAAAAGCAATTTTGATGATTTATTCTTGTTCCTAAAGTTTTTGTAATCAAATGCTGAAATAACAGTTTTTCCAGTTCCTGTGGCAGCAACCAAAAGATTTCTATATCTATTATGAACTGTTCTTTCTACTTCTAATTTTTCAAGAATTTCATTTTGATATGGAAAAGGCTTTATATCAAAATAAGATGTTGCAAAAACATATTCTTTTGAAAATTTCCCTTGTTTTAGAGCATTTATTAATTTCTCTGAATGAATATTTTGTTCATATAATTCAAAGTCTGCATTTTGCCAATACGCTTCAAATGTTTTTTTAAATTTATCAATAATGTGACCAACTTCTTTGGTGGTTATCTTTAAATTCCATTCTAAACCGTCTGTTAATGCTGAACGAGAAAAATTAGAAGAACCAATATAAGCAGTATGAAAACCTGTGTTCCTTTCGAATAAATAAGCTTTTGCATGTAATCTTTCATTACCTGTATTATAAGAAACTTTTATTTCTGTATTTTCTAAAGATGCTAAAAATTCAACAGCTTTTGCATCTGTTGCACCGATATATGTTGTTGTAATTATTCTAAGTTTTCCACCTCTTTCTGTAAATTCTCTGAGCTCATGTTCAAGAATTCTAATTCCTTTCCACTTGATGAAAGAAACCAACAAATCAATTCTATCTGATGACAATATTTCTTTTCTTAGCTCACTTTCTAAAGTTGTCCCTGAATTTCCACCAGTAAAAAGTTCACTATAAATTAATCTCGTATAAGGTGTAATTTCTTTTAAATGTAAATTTAAATCAGTGAAATGGGAATCGACTTTTGTAAAAACAGCTTTTAAAATTTTTCCTTCTGTTTCAATCAAATCGTCCTCAAATTCTTCCTTTTTTAATTCTTCTTTTAGAAATAAAATAATCTTATTGGCAATTTCTATTTGTGTTTCTAAAACATCTTCGCCTTTAATTAAAGTGAAAGCATGTTTGATAGTTTTTCCAATATGTTGAGATAATAATTGTGCTGCTTCCGCTTTATCTATTGATGTTTTCTTTACTTGAAAGGTTTCTTTATCTAACTCGTTTATTTTATAGTTGATTAGTTTAGTAACTAATTCTTCATATATTCCCTGATTCATATTTCAAGTTTTAAAAATTCTTCAACAATGGGTAAATCCGCTTCTGCCCAGTCAAGATTAAATAATTGGGTCTTATCTAATAATTTGTAATCTTTATGTTCAGATAATTTAATTTCTCCAGCAATATGATTCACTATAAAAGGAATTAAATTAATTTTAAAAGTTCCATAATCATAAATACTAGATGATAGTTTTTTTACAACTTCAATTTCGATATTTATTTCTTCTTTAATTTCTCTTTTAATACATTCTATTTCACTCTCATTTTTCTCCAACTTACCGCCAGGAAATTCCCATTTCAAAGGAAGTTTCATTGTTTCACTTCTTTGAGTAACTAAGATTTCATTCCCAACTTTTATTATAGCACATGTAACATTTAGCATTTTATCGAGATATTTTATTTTCACGAAAGATAAAATATATTTTAATCTTTTCAAGAGTCAAAAACACAACAAAAAAAACGCCAATCTTTCGACTGGCGTTTTGGTTATATAAATTTAAACTCTAAATTTTCGATTTATTTCTCTAGAACTTTATCTGTTTTAATTCGCTTAACAGTTTCTTTTCGGGTGATGAGCAACGGGATGGCAACTCCTGCAGCCAATGCCAAACTGATAAGCCAAGCCGAAAGTCCATTGTTTACGGTTTCAAAAAAAAGTTTGGTGTAAACATCAGGATCTTTTTCGGCAGTTAATTTCATAATTCCGACCATGGCTTTGTAAGCAAAAAAACCTGGAATCATTGGTATCAACGCCGGAAGTGCAAAGGTCATCGGTGGTGCTTTGCGATAATGTGCTGCCAATACACTTGAAAAACCAATGAAACTTGAACCGCATAATGTTGCAGAAACCAATCCTATTTCGAATGACAATAAATAAAATTTAATCAATCCGCCCAATGCTGCGATGATGTATATAACTCCCAAAGCCCTGCGAGGCACATTGAACAATACTGCAAAACCAACTCCTGCACAACCTAGCCAAATTCCTTTTTCTAATAATGCAAAATCCATTTTAGTTTAAATTAAAAATTAATAATGAAACCATCAATCCTAATGCAATACAAAAAGCAATTACCAAAACATTAACCCCTCTGATTGTCCCGTTTAATATATTTCCGTCAATCAAGTCCGAAAAGGAATTAATCATGGGCACTCCTGGTATTAAAAACAATGTAGAAGTCGATAAGGCATGAATAAAATCTCTTCCAGGATTCAAAAAAGAACAGAGTGCAATTAAGAATGAAGAAGTCAAGGCTGCAAAAAACACACACAAATAAAAATTGAATTTGAGTTTCATTGTTTCCTGTCTTACATAAAGCCCTGCAAAAGTTCCTGCAAAACAAAGCCCCATTTCTACAAAATCACCACCAAACAATCGGCAGAAAGAAGCTCCAGCCAACGACACCAAAAACAAAACCAAAGATCTTGAATACAATGGCTTTTTATCCAAAAGCAATAATTCTTTATTGATTCGCTCAACAGACCATTTTTCTTCCACTATTTTCCAACTCATGGTACTGATATCCGAAATGAGATTGAAATTGAGATGCATATTGGGTACCCATTTTACACTCGTAAATGTTTTGATATTGTCTTTATAAGTCAACGTAATCATCAGAGCATGATTGGTAATCATTAAATCTGAGTTACAGTCAAAAGCGCTTGAGATTCTACTGATTGTAACTTTGACACGTTCGGTATTGGCTCCAGAAACCATGAGTAGGGAACCTATTTCCAGGAGCATTTCCCCCAGTTCATATTTGTTTGGTCTTTCAACTATTTCCATTCTAAATACGATTATTAATTTTACACTCAAATTTACGGATTTAGTGATTAAAAAGACTGATTTTGACCCGAAAACCTTAATTTATTCAGAGAATAAATAACCAATAAATTCTATCGATTTCGTTCATGTAAACGAACGAAAAAAGCCTCAAATATAAGTTCACTCTAAAATATTTGATATCTTTTTTTTTGTTTTTTGAATGTCTTTTTTCAAATTATGGAACAAAAAAACGTCAACCGAACGACTGATGTTTGCCAAAAAATCATTTTTTGAGATGCTTTTTTATTGAATTCTTGTTTTTATCGGTTTAAAAAGAGGATATTTTAGTCTTTTAATTTAACCAGCGAGATTTAGACAAAAGTAACTACCTTTTTTCATGGCAAAAAAATCGATTTTGCTTAATTTTTTGGAGCAGAAAGATTAGGATTCCTTAGAGACATTGTTCCCGCTCCTTTTCGTTATATCTTTCCCTTTTTAAAGAAAAAAGGAAAAGGAACCGCTTCTATCCTACCGTGTGGGCTCAAATATATTACACTTAAAATGGAACACAGATTTAACAGATTAGACAGATTGTCGCAGATTTTTTTTTGCATAATACCAAAAAGAGAGAAGTAAAAAATAAATAATTCTTATTGTTGAAAATAGATTATCAAATTTCATCTGTTTAAATCCGTTAAATCTGTGTCATCTGTGTTCTATTTTTAGATGTGTCCACACGGTAGGATTCAATCCGGGCTAAAGAGAGAGATTAGGCTTTTTTGTGATCATTTATTTCCATAGCGGATTATCCTAATAGTTTGCCATTCCCCTCTTTCTAAGAGGGGTGCCCGAAGGGCGGGGTGTTTTTTCTAATCTATTTGCCACCCCACCCTTCGGGCACCCCTCCAGAGGAGGGGAATTAAGAGCCTATTTCAAAGCTGAAATGTTTATTATGAAAACAAATGACCTAGCCCTGATGGAAGCGAAAAGCCTTTTGAAGCGTACAGCAGGATTAAGCTCCTTATTAAACTATGGATTAGTCAATGTTGGCAACGTGGTAAATCCCATATTATATAATGTGAAAGCCTGTATGTCGCAGTTTTCCTGTATGGTGGCAGCCAATGATTTTCCTGCTCCGTGCCCGGCATTGATGTCAATTCTAATTAAAACCGGATTTGGTCCCGCTTGTTTTTCCTGTAACTCGGCGGCAAATTTGAAACTGTGCGCCGGAACTACCCTGTCGTCATGATCGCCGGTGGTGACCATAGTCGCAGGATATTTAGTGCCTGATTTTACATTGGCAACAGGCGAATAACCTTTGATGTATTCAAACATTTCCTTGCTGTCTGCCGAGGTTCCGTAATCGAAAGCCCAACCCGCTCCGGATGTAAAAGTATGGTAGCGCAACATGTCCATCACACCCACCGCCGGCAAGGCAACTTTCATCAAATCGGGGCGTTGTGTCATGGTTGCTCCCACCAATAATCCACCGTTTGAACCGCCACGAATCGCTAGAAAATCAGAAGATGTGTATTTTTTGGCAATTAAATATTCGGCGGCAGCTATGAAGTCATTAAAGACATTTTGTTTTTGCATTTTGGTTCCCGCATCGTGCCATTTTTTACCGTATTCTCCACCTCCGCGAAGGTTGGCTACAGCATAAATTCCGCCATTTTCCATCCAAACAGCATTCGAAACAGCAAAACTTGGCGTCAAGCTAATGTTGAATCCGCCGTATCCATAAAGTATTGTCGGGTTTTTTCCGTCGAGTTTTAATCCTTTTTTATGCGTGATTATCATTGGGATTTTTGTTCCGTCTTTGGAAGTATAAAATACTTGTGTAGAAACAAAATCCTCGCTTTTGAAATCTACTTTTGGTTTGGCATATACCGCCGATTTTCCGGACTTGGGTTCAAACGAATAAATAGTTCCCGGCGTAATGTAATTGGTAAACGAATAATAAAGTGTTTTTTCGGTTTTCTTGCTTCCAAATCCTGAAGCGGTTCCAAGTCCCGGCAACTGAATTTCACGTAGCAATTTACCTGAATAATCGTATTGTTTCACTATCGAAACGGCATCTTTCATATAATTGGCAAAGATGAATCCTGCACCGGTTGTAGGAGTCAAAACGTTTTCGGTTTCCGGAATGACATTTTTCCAGTTCTCCGGTTTTGGGTTACTGAAGTCCACACTCACAATGCGTTTGTTGGGCGCATTCAGGTCGGTTTCTATAAATAGTTTGCTTCCTTCGTTATCTAAGATATTGCTATCACTTTTGAAATTATCGACTATCGTCACAATTGGACTATTCGGCTTGGTTAAATCCTGAATGTACAATTCGTTTCCGTAAGTAGAATTGGCTGCGGTAATTACCAAATAACGGTTGTCTTCGGTTACGCTTCCACCCACATAGCGTCGTTTTTGGTCGGCACCAAAAATAACTTTGTCCTCTTTTTGAGGAGTTCCTAATTTATGGTAATATAATTTATGCTGATCTGTTTTGGCCGAAAGCTGACTTCCTTTTGGCTTGTCGTAACTAGAATAATAAAATCCTTCGTTTGCTTTCCAGGCAATGCTACTGAATTTAATATCAACCAGAGTATCTTCCAATTGCTTGAAACTGTTGACATCCATCAAAATCACTTTGCGCCAGTCACTTCCCCCTTCCGAAATGGAATAGGCAACTTTTGAACCGTCCTCAGAAAAATCTACACTACCCAAAGAAGTTGTTCCCAATTTTGAAAAGGTATTCGGATCCAGGAAAACTTCTTCCTTGCCTTTGGCATCTTTGCGATACAAAACCGACTGATTTTGCAATCCGTTGTTTTTATGGTAATAAATAAAATTACCTTCTTTGAATGGCGCACTTATTTTTTCGTAGTTCCAAAGTTTTTCGAGTCTTGATTTTAAGGCATTTCTAAAAGGAATTTGAGCCAAATAATCATACGTTACTTTGTTTTCTTCCTTTACCCAAGCAGCTGTTTCTTCCGATTTGTCGTCCTCAAGCCAACGATATGGGTCGCTTACTTTGGTATCAAAATAAACGTCAACGGTTTCGCCTTTTGCTGTTTTGGGATACTTTAATGGAGTTGCTTTTTGGCTTTGCCCCAAAGAAGCTATTGAAGTTGATACAGCCATCAGAATTAAGATTTTTTTCATTTTGATATTGATTTGAGTACTTCACAAAAATAGATAAGTTTTTCGTAAAATAAATCAAAAAGAAGATCCATAACAGAAATAAACTTAAGTTTATGGAGAATATTATGGCTTTATTGAAAATATCGTAAATATCAGTATTTAAAATCAATTAGGAAACCACCCTTTTTTTTCTGTACAAGACATAAAAAAACCCGCTGTATCCAGCAGGTTTTTATCGTGGAGAATACCGGATTCGAACCGGTCACCTCTTGCCTGCCAGGCAAGCGCTCTAGCCAAATGAGCTAATCCCCCAATATTATGGCGCAAATATAACATTTAATTATAGAAATATGCAAATTTCAAAAAGACTATTCTTTAAATCCCAAAAAATAACATTTTACTTCGGTTACTTTTTTAACTTTACGTCAAAATAAGCCTTATGCTGACTCCCGACAAAACAGGTTCTCTCTTGACAACCATTGAAGGCAAAATTGCCACAGTACAGTTTGGACATCCCGCTAGCAACTCATTTCCTAGAGTATTGCTGGATAGACTAACCAATGAACTTACCTTTTTGAGTGACAATCCGGATATTTCTATAATTGTTTTAAAAAGTGAAGGCAACGGAGCCTTTTGCGCTGGCGCTTCCTTTGACGAATTACTTGCGGTGAGCACACTCGATGAAGGCACTCGTTTTTTTTCCGGATTTGCCAATTTGATTAATTCGATGCGTTCTTGCAAAAAAATAATCATCGGACGCATTCAGGGAAAGGCCGTTGGCGGCGGTGTCGGAATTATTGCAGCTTGTGATTACGCAGTAGCCACTCAGGAAAGTGCTGTAAAATTATCCGAATTGGCTATTGGAATTGGCCCATTTGTCATTGAACCTGCTGTAAGTAGAAAAATCGGTAAAGTAGCAATGTCAGAAATGACCTTGGCCGCACACGAATGGAAAACCGCATCCTGGGCACACCAAAAAGGATTGTATGCCAAAATATTCGATACTCTGGAAGAACTAGATTTAGAAATAACAACTTTCTCCAAAAAACTAGCCAATTATAATCCCGATGCGCTTTATGAAATGAAAAAAGTTTTTTGGGAAGGAACAGCACATTGGGACAAATTATTAAAGGAAAGAGCAGCCATTTCGGGCAAACTCGTTCTGTCTGATTTTACAAAAAATGCCTTAATCAAATGATAATGACCTCTTTTATAGTACTTCTTCAAAAAACAAACATAGACGAAAAAATTAAAAATGCTCCTGATGAAGGCTACCAAATTGGTGTACTTATTGGTTCTTATCTGCCATTTATCATATTGGTTTTGTTGGCGTATTGGACCTACAATCGAGCTAAAAACAGAAAAGAGTAATCTTAAAAAAACTTCTCTTTTGAAAAAAATAATTCTTCTAGGTACCATTCTCTGCTTTTTTATTTCCTGTCAACAAAAGGAACAACCCAAAATTTCATTTTATTATTGGAAGACCATTTTCAGGCTTTCGCCAAAAGAAAAAAACACCCTGACTACAAACCAAGTCAAGAGAATTTACATCAGGTATTTTGATATTGATTTGAGTCCAACAAGCCAAAAACCGTTTCCTAGAACTCCAATCCGTTTTGAGGAAACAACTTCGGGTCTTGAAATTGTTCCGGTAGTGTACATTAAAAATAAAGTCATGCTGGACAAAAAATTGAATGTTTTGGATTTGGCACAAAAAACAAATAATTTCATTCAGCAAATCAACAACAAAAACAACATTTCTATTAATGAAATCCAAATCGATTGCGACTGGACGCTAGAAAGCAAAGACAATTATATACGATTTATCGAAGCCATAAAAAAGGTTTCCGACAAAAAACTATCAGCAACCATAAGGCTTCATCAGATAAAATATTTTAAAAAAACAAATATACCAAATGTAGATCGTGGTGTTTTGATGTATTATAATATGGGGAAAATTGCTACTGATTCCCTAAATTCGATATATGTTTACAATATTGCCAACCGTTATGTAGCAAGTCTGAAAAACTATCCGCTACCTCTTGATATTGCCTTACCTATTTATTCATGGGGAATTCATATTAGAGAAGGAAAAATAATAGGTCTTAGAAGTAAAATTAACATCTATAATTTAAGAAAAAACAGTAATTTTGTTCCTACAAAACCAAATTGGTTTACCGTTAAAAATTCCAGTTTTAACAACGGTATTTTTTATAAAAAAAACGATCAGATAAAAACAGAAAACATATCAAAAACCGATTTGCTCGAAATGGCAAATACTATTGATGAAAACTGTAGTCAAAATCCAAAAGAAATTATCTTTTATGATTTGGACGATTTTAATTTAAACAATTATGAAGAAGGCATTTTTAAAGAAATTATTGATTGCTTTTAGCTCCCTTGCCCTTTTAATTTACGGGACTATTTATGCCTGCGCAGATGGTGATTGGGGCTGGGCATTTGATTCCAACTTCGCACCCGAAACTTTTGTAGACAAATCGTATGCACCACTTTTCTTATCTTCAGATTTTTTCTACGGAATAGGTCATGATACCGAACATACCACAAGATTCAACTCCGAAAATATCAAAGACTGGTCCGATTATTTGGAAGGTAAAATCAAGGAGAAAGACCTTGCTTTCTTCCTAACCGATTCAAGCAGTGCCGATGTAGCAAATCTGGTTCTCCACTACAAAAACGGAAAATCAAATAAATTGGTTGAAAAATGGAACAAAAAAATTGAATTATCAGACAGCAAAATAAAAGATTTTGTACTGTTTTTGAACGATGCACAAATAATTGAAACTTATTCTACCCAAAAATTTGATTCTTGGTATTATGACGAAACCGTCAAACATGCAACCCTGTCTGATGACAATTGGATTAAATCAATGGAAAAAAAATACAATGACAACAAAGATCCTTTTCTGAAAAACAGGTATTGGTTCCTCGTTATCAAATCCAATTTTTATAGTAATAAACCCGAAAGAGCAATCACTTTCTTTAATCAAACACAAAAATCGGCGCCAAAAAACACCTTGTATTACAGAGCCTTGGCCTATATCGCAGGAATTGAATACAAACAAAAAAACTATGCCAAATCCAATTATCTCTACAGTCAGGTTTTTGATAAATGCCCAACAATGCGGGTAGTTTCGGCCTATTGTTTTCATCCGCAGGAACAAAAAGACTGGAAACAATCTCTGGCAATGGCAAAAAGCGATGATGAAAAAGCAGCGCTTTGGGCAATTCAAGGTTATTATAATGACGAAGAAAAAGCCATAGCCGAAATCTATAAACTGCAGCCCAAAAACCCACATCTTGACTATCTTTTGACCCGATTAATAAACAATCAGGAAAACAAAATAGACCGCGATTTTAAAGACAAAACCGTAGCCGAAAACAAAAAAAGAACCAAAGACAGTATTGCGAAATCAACCATTAATTTGGTTAGCAAAATTGCAGAATCGGACAAAACATTAAAACCCTATTTATGGAATGTGGCAGCCGGATACCTTGAAACCTTAAACGGAAATTTCAAACAAGCCGACAAAAATTTTGACAAAGCCGAAAGCAAAATACCACAAACTCCTTTGGCAATCAATCAGGTAAGATTGTTGCGATTTGTAAACAATCTTAGCAAAATTGACCAACTAACGCCGGAAAATGAAAAGACCATTTTGGTAGATTTATCTTGGCTCTATTTTGAATTACCAGGAAAAAACATTGAAAATTTCCGCTCTGAAAATGCTACTTCGTGGAGCAAAAGCTATTTGGCTGCACTGTATCGCAATCAAAAAAATACCATCATGGCAGAAATTTTCAACCATGATCCCGGTTTCTTTGACAATGAAAAACAGTTGTTCGATATGAAGGCTTTTTTGTCAAAAACAAACAAAACCAAAATGGAAGAAATTGGCTCGGCTACTTATGAAATAAAACTTCGCGACATCTATTATTTTCAAGGTGTTAAAGCCACTTTTGAAAACAAAATTCCCGAAGCCATTGCTTTTATGAATCAATCGGATAATATGCAAAAAACTGTTTTTTATGGAAATCCATTTTTAGGAAACATCAAAGACTGTCACGATTGCGATCATCAGGCAACTCAAAAAAAGAAAATCACGATTCTGGAATTCCTAACCACAATCCAAAAAATGCAAAATGATGTTGCCAAAAAAACTGATGTCTATAACAATAGTATTTTGCTCGGAAACGCTTTTTACAACATCACCCATTTTGGTAACGGAAGGATTTTCTACGAAAGTAAAATAGCCGGCTCAGGCTCAACTCCAGATTTTTTCAGAGACCCGATTCGCAATATGATTACCGATTGCACTTTGGCGAAAGCCTACTACCAAAAAGCATTTGCCGCTGCCAAAAACAATGAGCAAAAAGCCAAAGCCCAATACATGCTTTCCAAATGTGAGCGCAACGACTATTACAACAAAAAATACTATTCGCTCAATTTATCCACCTGGGACATTCAGGATGACAAAAATAATTTTGTTGCTTGGCAAGGTTTCAAAAATTTAAGGGCAAATTATTTCAAAACAAAATATTATAAGGAAGTCATCAACGAATGTGGGTATTTCAAAACCTACGTCAATAAATAATTTCTGAATTCATTTGGGCGTCCCCCCGTTGAGAAAAGTGGCCAACATACAGCACCGCTTATACGACCACTTTCCTCAACGGGGTCGGGCTGTCCGTGTTACTTCGGTAACTTACTTCCATCCCTCACGCGACATCAAGACCTTTAGTACAAAAAAAGATATTTTACATATTCACGAATGAGCCATCGCCATACAAACAATACTAATCTTGGCTCCGGGAATTTTCAACAAGGCTCTTGAACAGGCTTCGAGAGTTGCGCCGGTTGTTAGTACATCGTCTATCAAAAGGAAATGCTTATTGGTGTTTTCTGCTGTGAAAGCAACATCAAAAACTGTTTCAATTCCTTCTGTCCTCCCCAAAAGATTTTTCTTAGATTGCGTTTTAGAATATACTTTTCGAATTAGAATACTGTCATCAAACGGAATTTTAAAATTCTCGGACAAGGCTAGACCAAAATTCATAACTTGATTGTAACCTCTTTCTTTTAAACGTTTTTTATGCAATGGAACCGGAATAATCACATCTGCTTGTTTCACAACAGAACAATCTTTTAAATAATCGGCATACCATTCGCCCAAAAAACTTCCAATTTCTTCATGCCCTTTGTATTTTAGGCTGTGAATCATTTCCTGAACCATTCCCTTTTTATGGAAATACAATAAAGCCGAAACGTGCTCAACAGGAATTCGCCCATAAAATTTCTTGAATGCTTCATTCTCAGAGTCCAAATGATGATTTGTCAACGGCAATTCATGCCTACAAGCTGTACAAATTAAATATTCATTTGTACCTATAAATGATTTACAACCAGCACAAACCTTCGGGAAAAACAAATTAATCAGCGAATTAATCATAAAAAAATTGATTTATCCATAAAAATAAGAAAAGCACGACTTTAAACTTTATTTTTTTTCTTTTTTTTATTTCCCTTTTCATATTTTTGCACCACTATGGCAAAACAAGAAGATTTATTTAAGAATGTCGTTTCGCATGCAAAAGAATACGGATTTATTTTTCCGTCCAGCGAAGTGTACGATGGTTTAAGTGCGGTATATGATTACGCACAAAACGGAGTAGAATTAAAAAAGAACATACGCGAATATTGGTGGAAATCGATGGTTCAAATGAACGAAAACATCGTAGGTCTTGACGCGGCTATATTGATGCACCCAACTACTTGGAAAGCATCAGGTCACGTAGATGCCTTCAACGATCCATTGATTGACAATAAAGATTCAAAAAAACGCTACAGAGCAGACGTTTTGATTGAAGATTATGCTGAAAAGCTAAATCAAAAAGCGCAAAAAGAAATCGAGAAAGCGCGTACCCGTTTTGGTGATGCTTTTAACGAACAGGAATTTGTGACCACCAATGCAAGAGTGATGGAATACAAAGCCAAAGAAAGACAAATTCTGGAAAGAATGGGACGTTCTTTGGGTAACAATGACTTAGAAGATGTAAAAGCATTAATCGAAGAATTGGAAATTGCTTGTCCGGAATCTGGTTCAAGAAACTGGACAGACGTAAAACAATTCAACTTGATGTTTGGTACCAAATTGGGTGCTTCAGCAGAAAATGCAATGGATTTGTATTTGCGTCCAGAAACGGCTCAAGGTATTTTTGTGAACTTCCTGAATGTACAAAAATCGGGAAGAATGAAAGTTCCTTTTGGAATTGCGCAAACTGGAAAAGCGTTCAGAAATGAAATCGTTGCGAGACAATTTATCTTCCGTATGCGTGAATTCGAACAAATGGAAATGCAGTTTTTTGTACGCCCAGGCGAAGAAATGCAATGGTACGAACACTGGAAAACCACCCGTTTGAACTGGCATTTATCTCTTGGTTTAGGAAAAGAAAATTATCGTTTTCACGATCATGAAAAATTGGCTCATTATGCTAATGCTGCCGCCGATATCGAATTCAACTTCCCTTTTGGTTTCAAAGAATTGGAAGGAATCCACTCCAGAACAGACTTTGACTTAAAAGCACACGAACAATATTCTGGTAGAAAACTACAATATTTTGATCCTGAACTAAATGAAAATTATGTTCCGTATGTGGTAGAAACCTCAGTAGGATTGGACAGAATGTTCTTGGCAGTTTTTGCTACTTCATTAAAAGAAGAAACTTTGGAAGATGGCTCAACAAGAACAGTATTGAAATTACCAGCTGTTTTGGCGCCTACAAAAGCTGCCGTTTTACCTTTGGTTAAAAAAGACGGTTTACCAGAAATTTCAAGAAAAATCATCGAAGATTTAAAATGGGATTTCAATGTGGCTTATGACGAAAAAGATGCTGTAGGAAGACGTTACCGAAGACAAGATGCTTTGGGAACTCCATTCTGTATCACGGTTGACCACCAAACTATCGAAGATCAAACGGTAACCATCCGTCATAGAGATACGATGAAACAAGATCGAGTAAAAATCGCCGACTTGAAATCAATTATCGAAAACGAAGTTTCTATGAAAAACTGGTTGATGAAAATGTAATCACAACATCATAATACATTTGAAAGTGCTTCTCTTTGAGGAGCACTTTTTTTGTTAAAATAATTTATTTTCTAATAAAACAACCATTGTCTCTTTTTATTGATTCGGGCATATTTTAATGATACTCAAATAGTTTGTATTCTTTTTCCTTAATAAAAAAATGCAGTTCATCGTGTTTTTTTGCAGTTTGTCGCAATGTATTAACATTCATTTTATAGATATTAACAAATAAGTTTGAAAAAAATTGATTTATGTAATTTTATTTTGGAGATATAGCATCTTTTCCATTTTTAAAATTACAATTAGCTAATTATTTTCATTTGCCCTAATGAATTCTGATAATTCGCTAAAGCGATAATCTACCAAAAAAACAGTTCATAATGAACTAACCAAACAGGAAATCTATTAATGAATTATTCGTACATAATAATTGACGATGATCCAGAAAGTGTTTTGAAAACAAAAGCTATCGCTGACAGTTTTTCAGAGCTTCACTTTATAGGAACAGCCCATAATTATGCCGATGCACTTGACCTGATTTTAGAACATACACCTAAATTAATTTTTCTGGAAATAGATCCGGCCGACAAAAAAAGCGACCTTTCCTTAAACCTGATTAATGCATTATATAGGTATTTAGACCATATTCCGAAAATCATAATAACAACTTCCAAAAAAGATTTTGCTTTTGAAGCCATTCAGTACGAAGTGACTGATTATTTGATAAAACCATTAAAGAACATCGATTTCATAAAGCTGACATTAAAACTAAAAAAGAATCGTTGCGATGAAGAAATTGTTTTAATTCAATCCTCAAATACAGAAGAAAGCACTCCATTAACCAAAACTGTAGAAACCACAAACAAGAAAAAGAATCTGGTTTTGTGTATTAAATCGTATGGAGATCACCGTTATATTGATTCAAAAGACATCTGTTTTTTCCAGGCCGACAACAATTCTACCGATATTCATTTAAGCAACGGAGAAGTAATTACCGCTTTCAAAACCTTAAAACATTTTGAAGCCGTTCTTACAAATCCTTTTATTAGAATCCACAACAGCTACATCATCAATCGCAACCATATCTCTAGGATTCACACGGGTAATTCGCTGTGTTACATTAAGAATACCAGCATAAAACTCCCATTTTCAAAGTCTTACAAAAAAAATATAGATTTCATTATTAGCGATTTTTCCAATGATAATTACCTAGAAATCTAAAAACTAACCATTTACCATAATTTGACATTCATTCACTAACAAACGGGCACCAGTTACCACAAAAGCTTCTTCATGTAAGAAAAATTAAAGTTTGCTATGTAGTTTTACAAAAGAAATTCCTGCAAAATGGAACCAAAATTGCAAAAACTTATAACTATATAAAAAAACTAAAATCATGAAAAAAGCGACCCTAACTATCGGATTATTTAGCCTATTAATGGTATTAACTTCTTTTACTACACCAGAAACTACAACTGGAATAAAAGTAACTCAGAACAATATGTTAATTTCACCTATAGATGGAGCTGGAGGGCAATCAACAGGAGGAAATAGAAAAGTTGATGTTTATATTGATGGAGCTGGAGGACAATCAACCGGAGGAAACAGAAAAGTTGATGTATATATTGATGGAGCTGGAGGGCAATCAACAGGAGGAAACAGAAAAGTGGACTAAAAGCACTTATAAAAATAAACTAATATCAAGGTAGTCATTTATTTGACTACCTTTTTTTATATCAAAAGATTTAGTATTTTTGGTTGAAAACAAAACTACTATTGAAAATAAAATCCTTCATATTATCATTCTTTTTGATTTTTCTAATTGGTTGTACCAATAAAAAAAAATCAGAACAAAATACCATATCATCAGAAGACAGCCTGTCGAACTATCTATCATTAGCCAATGATATTCATTTATCCAAAAAAGAGAAACAAAAGTACAATCACAAAGCTTTTGAAATTATCATCAATCAAAAAGAGGATTCTTTAAATAGAGTTAACTTATTTAAAATTGCAAATCGATATTACAATATGAATGATTGGGAGGGCTATTTTAAAACTAGCAAACTGGTTTTGGAACGTGCCAAAAACAGTAATGATTCCGTCAGCATGGCCAAAGCCTATACTTATTTAGGTGATTATTATAGTATGAAATCTATTTCAGACAGTGCCTTTTACTGTTATTTTAAAGCTGAAAAACTGTATCTTGCTAAAAATGACAATTATAATCTTGCTAAGACACTTATTAGTAAAGCCAATCTGCAATACAATGAAAACAACTTCTTTAATAGTGAAATAGCTGTTTTCAAAGCACTACGAACTATAAAAGGAGAAAAAGCCAATGATTTACTTTATGATTCTTATAATCTTTTGGGCATTTTGTATAATGATTGGGAAGAATACAATAAAGCACTGGAATTCCATAACAAAGCATTAAAAAGCATAGACGATCAATCAATCCCAAAAGAATTTCAATCAAGAGCAACTTCTTTAAACAATATAGGCTATGTATATTTGAATTTAAAAGACTACAAACAAGCCAAAAACTATTTTGAAAAAGGGTTAAAACAAGAAAATCTATTTGTAGAGAAGCCCGCATTATACTCCATGTTGTTGGATAATTTTGCTTATGCAAAATTCAAACTTAATGAAACAGAGGGACTCCCTGATCAATTTTATAAAGCTTTAAAAATCCGGGATAGTTTAAAAGTTTCACTTGGAATAATTTTGAGTAAAACTCGATTATCAGAATATTTTGCTTCCCAAAAAGACACTTTGAAAGCTATCCAATATGCAAAACAAGCTCTCGTTTTATCTCATAAAACAAATCGATTAAGAAGCATTTTGGAACCTCTCAAACAAATGAAAGCTGTTGATCCAAAAAATGCTTCTGTTTATTCCAATGAATACATCCTTATCAATGACCGCCTGCAAAAAGCGGAACGAAAAATGGGAGAAAAATTTTCCCGAATAGAATATGAAACTGACGAAATAAAAGTAGAAAATTCAAATCTAGAAGGTCAAAACAAAAAGCTTTTATTGATTTTTGGAGCTTCTACAATCTTGGCAATTTTATTATACACCATCAAATTGCAAAAAGTTAAGCAACGCGAACTACTATTCAAACAACAGCAACAGCAGGCCAATGCCGAAATCTATAATCTATTGATTAATCAGCAAAACACTATAGAAATAAACAATATCGAAGAGAAAAAAAGAGTTGCAAGAGAGTTACATGATGGAGTTCTTGGCAGAATGTTTGGTATTCGTATCAATCTGGACAGTTTAAATAAAATCAATGACGAATCTGGTATTGAACGACGGCTTAATTATCTTACGGAGCTTAAAAACATCGAACAGGATATTCGTGAAATTTCTCATAACCTAAATCGTGAAAAATCAGAATTAATTAATAATTTCGTAGCAATTGTCACTAATCTGTTTGAGGAGCAGAAAAAAACCTATGCTACTAAATTTGTTGCCTATATTGATCCCTCAATAAAATGGGATATGATTGACAATACCGTGAAGATTAATCTGTACAGGATTCTTCAGGAGTCGCTTCAAAATTGCAATAAATACGCAAATGCAACAAAAATAAAAGTAGAATTCAAAAAACTAGATAATTTCAGTTTGCAATTAAGGATTAGTGATGATGGTAAAGGATTCAGTATTAGCAAAGCAAAAAAAGGCATTGGGCTCCAAAATATAAAAACAAGAACAATAGAATGCGAGGGAACGCTTGAACTAAAATCGAAAAAAGAAGAAGGAACTTCAATTGCAGTTACAATCCCGATTAAAAAAACACCAAAACCTACAGCATAATGACAGTTGATTCAAAAGTCGAAAATTTAATTAAAAAAAATATTTTAATAGTAGACGACCATCCTTTTATAATCGACGGGTATAAAAACGCCATTACACGTTACAAACCCGAAGTTTATGATTATTCATTTACACAAGGCAAAGACTGTGAGTCGGGCTATAATATTATTTCAAATCCCGAAACAAAGCCTTTTGACATAGCATTTTTAGATATCAGTATGCCGCCTTTTGAGGAAAAAGGAATTGTTTCTGGAGAAGATTTGGCAAAACTATTAATGGATTTGATGCCAAATTGCAAAATTATTCTGCTAACGATGTACACGGAATTACTCAAAATAAAAAGCATAATTGAAACCATAAACCCCGCTGGACTTGTTATAAAAAATGATCTGACTTTTGATGAATTGCTTTTTGGTTTTGATATTATATTAAGAGACGAAATCTATTACAGCCACTCCGTGATTAAGATGGACAAACAAATCAATAGTGATTGTGAAGAAATCGATCAATTCGACAAATTAATTTTATTCCATATTTCGAAAGGGACAAAAATCAAAGACATCCCACAATACGTTCCCATTTCATTGGACGCTATTGAAAGCAGAAAAGTAAATCTAAAAGAATTATTTAAAATCGAAGAAGGAAGTGATATCGATTTAATACGCGAGGCAAAACTTAAAGGAATTATTTTCTAACAAAAAACGACACCGTTTTCAGTGTCGCTTTTTAGTTTTATCAAAAGTTTATTACTCGCTTATTGCATCCCAGCCTCTCGCTTTCAAAGGAATTTTAGTATTAGCTCGGGTTACCAGATGTACTCCTTCGCTTTCCTGCGTCATATGACCGATAATGCTCAAATTTGGGTTTCCTTTTATTTTATCAAAATCTTCGATAGGTATTGTAAAGAGTAATTCATAATCTTCACCTCCATTAATAGCAACAGTAGTACTGTCAATATTAAATTCTTCACAAACATTAATTAACTGCGGATCCAAAGGCAATTTGTCCTCATATAAATTACAACCAATACCGGACTGCTTGCACAAATGCATAATTTCTGAAGATAAGCCATCGGAAATATCAATCATCGCCGTTGGTTTGATTTCCAAAGCGTGTAACAAAGTACGAATATCTGTTCGCGCCTCAGGTTTTAGTTGGCGCTCAATTAAATAAGCATACGCATCCAAATCAGGTTGTGAATTTGGATTCACCTGAAAAACCTGTTTTTCTCTTTCTAATACTTGCAAACCCATGTAAGCGGCTCCTATATCACCACTAACCACTAGCAAATCAGTACTTTTCGCCCCATTTCTATAAACAATTTCACTTTCATCAGCTTCGCCTAAAACCGTAACACTAATGATTAATCCTTTTTGAGAAGAAGTAGTGTCTCCACCAATTAAATCCACTTTATATTCTCGAGCTGCATGAGCAATTCCTTCGTACAATTCCTCCAATGCTTCCAATGGAAAACGATTCGATACCGCTATCGAAACTGTTATCTGAGTCGGTTTGGCATTCATTGCGCAAATATCAGACACATTGACTACTACAGCTTTGTAACCCAAATGCTTCAAAGGCACATAAGCCAAATCAAAATGAACACCTTCAATTAACAAATCGGTCGAAACTACCACTTTTTTATCTTTAAAATCCAAAATTGCGGCATCATCACCAATTCCCTTTAAGGTAGAAGCCTGTGTGATTTCGAAATTTTTTGTCAAATGGTCAATTAAACCAAATTCTCCTAATTGAGCTATACTGGTGCGTTGTGGGTTTTTATCTTCAATCATAGTTATTGCGAAGAACGGGGCATCTACCTCATCCTTTAATTAAATTAATTTTGAAGTGCAAAGATACAAAGTTGATTGGCTTAATATATTTAAAAGTACAGTGATTTTTTGGCAGTTATAATAATGGTTATCAATATTTTTCGCATCTTTAATATTCAATATCGATTACACAAAAAGGTATTGGACCAAATAAAACATATTAATTGTTTAAAACTCCAAAAAATGAACACATACGACATCATAACCCTGACTGTAAATCCGGCCTTGGACAAAAGCACCCACTTTAAAGGTTTGGTTGCCGAACAAAAAATACGTTGCTCCGAACCTAGATTTGATGCCGGAGGCGGCGGTATAAATGTTTCCAAAGCGATTTCCCGTTTGGGAGGTTCATCCTTGGCAGTCTTTACTTCGGGAGGTCCGTTGGGAAAAATGCTGGAAGAATTGGTTGCAAAAGAATCCATCGCTTATCAAGCCGTACCTGTTCAATCCTGGACTAGAGAAAGTTTTGTAGCCGTAGATGATAATACTAATTCACAATACCGTTTTGGTTTTACTGGAGGAGAAATAACAGATGAGGAAGAGCTAACCGTACTCGAGGCTATAGCCAACTTAAAGCCAAAATTCTTAGTGGGTAGCGGCAGTCTAAGCGAAGGCATTTCATCGGATTTTTATCAAAAAGTAGCCGAAATTGCAAAAAAATCCAATTCGAAATTAATAGTGGACACCTCGGGTGAAGCTTTGGAAAAAGTGCTGCAGACCGGTGCTTTCCTCATCAAGCCAAATGTGGGAGAACTAGCAAAACTAATAGGTGTTGAACGACTGGAAATGGAGGAAGTAAACGATGCCGCCAAACAGATTATTGCCAAAGGCGGAGCCGAAATTATTGTTGTATCACTTGGTCCTCAAGGAGCAGTTTTGGTTACCAAAGACAATTATGAATTTGTCCCAGCCCCAAATGTAGCCAAAAGAAGCACCGTTGGTGCCGGCGACAGCATGGTTGGCGGAATGGTTTGGGCGCTTTCGCAAAATAAAAGCCTGAAAGAAGTCATCCGTTGGGGCGTTGCCTGCGGTTCTGCCGCCACAATGAATGAAGGAACGCAATTGTTTAAAGGCAGCGATGCACAAAGGTTGTTCGATTGGCTGACGAATAAATAATCGTTAAAACACGTTACGACGTAGAGACGTTGCACTGCAACGTCTCTGCAACGTATAACGATGAAAATAAATCATAAAACAAAAAACCTGACAATTTTCATCATCAGGTTTTCTCTATGTTTTCCAATTCCCCCTTCGGGGGTTAGGGGGATTAATCATTCAATTTCAAAACAGCCATAAACGCCTCTTGCGGAATTTCAACGTTTCCTACCTGACGCATACGTTTTTTACCTTTTTTCTGTTTTTCCAATAATTTACGTTTACGGGAAATATCACCACCGTAACATTTGGCAGTAACGTCTTTACGCAAGGCTTTAACCGTTTCACGAGCAATAATTTTAGCCCCGATTGCTGCCTGAATCGGAATATCAAATTGTTGTCTCGGAATCAACTCACGCAATTTTTCAGTCATTTTTTTACCAATGTTATAAGCATTGTCTTCGTGAATCAAAGCCGAAAGAGCATCTACATTTTGACCATTCAATAAAACATCCAATTTTACCAATTTAGAAGTTCGCATTCCAATTGGTGAATAATCAAATGAAGCATATCCTTTAGAAACTGTTTTCAATCGATCGTAGAAATCAAATACGATTTCAGCCAATGGCATATCAAAATTCAATTCAACACGCTCCGTTGTCAAATACGTTTGGTTGGTAATCAGACCACGTTTTTCAATACACAAACTCATAACATTACCCACGAAATCCGCTTTGGTAATGATTGTTGCTTTAATATAAGGTTCTTCAACACGGTCTAATCTTGAAGGCTCCGGCAAATCCGAAGGATTATTTACAATCAAAATGGTTTCGGGGTCTTTTTTTGTAAAAGCGTGGTACGAAACGTTCGGAACCGTAGTAATTACAGTCATATCAAATTCACGCTCCAAACGCTCCTGGATAATCTCCATGTGCAACATTCCCAAGAATCCGCAACGGAAACCAAAACCTAAAGCCGCCGAACTCTCTGCTACAAAAACTAGCGAAGCATCATTCAACTGTAATTTTTCCATCGAAGAACGCAAATCTTCATAATCCTCAGTGTCAACTGGATAAATTCCGGCAAAAACCATCGGTTTTACATCCTCAAAACCAGTAATCATATTTGTCGTAGGCGTTTTGGCATCGGTAATCGTATCCCCTACTTTTACCTCTTTGGCTTCTTTAATTCCAGAAATCAAATACCCAACATCTCCAGTCGAAATCACATTTTTAGGAACCTGATTCAGTTTCAATGTCCCCACTTCATCGGCAAAATATTCATTGCCGGTTGCCATAAATTTAATTTTTTGACCTTTCTTGATTTCTCCGTTTACTACTCTAAAAATAACCTCAATTCCTCGGAACGGATTATAATGTGAGTCAAAAATCAATGCCTGCAAAGGCTCTTCTTTATCTCCTTTTGGAGCAGGAATTTTTTCAATAATTGCTGCCAAAATATTCTCCACACCAAAACCAGTCTTCCCCGAAGCATGAATAATATCTTCCAGTTTACATCCAAGTAAATCAATAATATCATCGCTCACTTCCTCTGGATTTGCGCTTGGCAAATCGACTTTGTTCAATACCGGAATAATCTCCAAGTCATTTTCCAAAGCCAAATATAAGTTAGAAATCGTTTGAGCCTGAATACTTTGCGCTGCATCCACAATCAAAAGCGCCCCTTCGCAAGCCGCAATCGAACGGGAAACCTCATACGAAAAATCTACGTGCCCCGGAGTATCAATCAGGTTCAGGATATAATCCTCGCCTTTGTATTTGTATTCCATCTGAATGGCATGACTCTTAATCGTAATCCCACGTTCGCGCTCCAAGTCCATGTTGTCCAGCAACTGCGCCTTTTCCTCACGAGCCGTCACCGTTTGAGTCGCCCCCAACAATCGATCTGCCAAAGTACTTTTTCCGTGGTCAATGTGTGCAATAATGCAAAAATTCCTAATATGTTTCATGTATAATGATGTCTAAACTTATATTTTTCCGAACAGCCACTGGCTGTTCTCCTCTTAATCTCAAATCTCACGCAAACGCCTTAGCGACAATTAATCTGCAAATATAGTCTAAATTAAACAGTTTCAAAGTTTCAAAATAGGAAACTCAAGCATTTGCCCAAAGTCTTCTCAAATTGTACTATTTATACCCGCCAATTGGCATTCATGACATTCAAAATCAAAGCATTAACAACCTATTATCATTAAGTTTTTTATCCTTTCGTTGAAAAAACGTAATTTTGCAAAAAATTTCAAGGAAAATGATCAAGATAGGCAACATAGAATTACCAGATTTCCCACTTTTACTTGCACCAATGGAGGACGTGAGCGATCCGCCATTTCGCAGATTATGTAAAATGCACGGAGCCGACTTGATGTATTCTGAATTTATTTCTTCCGAAGGATTAATTCGCGACGCCATCAAAAGCAGAATGAAATTAGATATTTTCGATTACGAACGTCCTGTAGGAATTCAAATTTTTGGCGGTGACGAAGAAGCGATGGCTTTGTCATCAAAAATCGTTTCAACCGTAAACCCTGATTTGATAGATATTAATTTTGGCTGTCCCGTAAAAAAAGTAGTTTGCAAAGGTGCCGGCGCCGGAGTTTTGAAAGATGTTGATTTAATGGTTCGGTTAACCAAAGCCGTTATCGACAGCACCCATTTACCTGTTACGGTAAAAACCCGTTTGGGTTGGGACGACTCTTCCATAAATATTGATGAAGTTGCCGAGCGTTTACAAGATATTGGCGTAGCCGCTCTAAGTATTCACGCCAGAACACGCGCCCAAATGTACAAAGGCCATTCTGATTGGTCGCATATTGCCCGCGTTAAAAACAATCCTAGAATCACGATGCCAATTTTTGGAAACGGAGATATCGATTCCCCCGAAAAAGCATTACATTATAAAAACGAATACGGCATCGACGGAATAATGATTGGTCGTGCCGCCATTGGTTATCCTTGGATTTTTAACGAAATCAAACATTTCTTTAAAACTGGTGAACACTTGGCAAAACCCACCGTCTCAGATAGAGTCGAAGCCGTGCGCAATCACCTCACTTGGGCAATGCAATGGAAAGGAGAACGCCTCGGAATAGTAGAAACACGTCCGCATTACACCAATTATTTCAAAGGAATTCATTCCTTCAAAACCTATAGACAGAAATTAGTAACTCTAGACAATCCTGAAGAATTATTCTCTCATTTGGACGAAATAAAAGAGGCTTATTTAGATTATGAGTTGGTGTAAAAATTTTTCACCGCAAATTCGCAAATTCAAGTCTTTAACAGTTCTTTTTTAAGATTCTAAATTTACTTCGTCCGTTCGCTGTCACTCGGGTGTGAAATTTCGCCCAAGGCGGAGTAAAATCATATCAGGCAGCTATTTTATTCGTGCATTCGTGGGAAAATTAACTCATGCGTTTACCCTGAATTGCCTATAAAATAATTTGCGAATTTGCGGTGAAACCTAATCCAACAATTTTTTACTCACTCGGCTGCTTGCAATAAGTGAAGAGATAAAACCAAGTGTCACAATGGTTGCCAGAACAATCAACACATTTTCCATTGTAAACACAACTGGATAAGCCAATGTCGGAGTTATCATTATCAGCTCATATTGTTGCTGCAAAAACACAAAAGCGGCGCCCAATAACAACCCAATAATTCCACCAAAAACACTCAACAATGTTCCTTGTAATAAAAATATTTTTCGCAAATCTTTTATACCAGTACCTAGATTAAAAAGCGTTTTAAGATTTCCTTTTTTGTCCAAAATCATCATGATAAGCGCACCAATCAAATTAAAAAGTGCCACCACAATCACCAACGTAAATATCAGATAAACGGCAATGTTTTCGGTATTCAGCATTTTGTACAAAGCCTCATTGAGTTGTTCCTTATTTTTTATGGTAATTTTATTTTTGAAAATCGTTTTCAGTTTCGAAATGATCGCACTTTCATCGGCACCATTCTTTAATTTAATTTCAATAGCCGAAACCTGATTGTCTTTATATTCCAATAATTCCTGAGCCAAACCCAAATCGGCAAACACATATTTGGAATCCAAATCTTCGCTTATGGCGTAAATTCCCACCGGAAAAACATCTGTCGAATTAAAAGCCTGTTCCGGATTTTCTATCGTTCCCTTCCCTGGTCTTGGAACAAAAACCTCAAAAGCATTTTTATAATCAAGCAATCCCATCGAAAATTTTTGGGCAATACCATAACCCACCACAACCTGGAAAGTATTAGGTTTGAGCCATTCTCCATTATATATTTTTTTGTCAAAATGGCTAACGGCCGTATAAGTAGAATCAACCCCTTTTAGATAAGTCACTTCCTGTTTTCCAGCAAAAGTAAACAGCACCCGCTCTTCAACCACCTTAGAATACGAAGCTATACCTTCAATTCCTTCAATCTCTTTTTCCTGTTTTGGTACAACAAAAAAAGATTTTCCAAGTGTAGCACTTACTTTAAGATCGGGATCAATATCATTGGTAAATGAAAGACTAAACTCCTTCAAACCCGAAAAAACGGAGAGCACGACAAATAACGCCATCGCCCCCACAATAACCCCCATACTGGCAATACGGTTAATAATATTGATAGCATTGTTTTTACTTTTGCTAAAAATATAACGCTTGGCTATGTAAAGTGGGAAATTCAAATTTTATTGAAATCTACGTTTTTCCAACAAATCTCTATTCTCTATAGGATTATCTTGATTTTTCAAAGCATTGTCAATCTTCTCGATATAATCCAACGAATCATCTATAAAGAAAACCAAATTAGGCACTTTGCGCAATTGCAAACGTACTCTTTGTGACAAATCATGCTTAATCAAATTTGAATTGGCTTTAATTCCCTCCAGTGTTTCCTTCGCTTTCTCCTGAGGAAAAATACTCAAATACACCGTCGCCACAGACAAATCCGTAGTAACCGAAACCTTGGATACCGAAATTATCAAATTCGTAATTCCGTTTTTTCTCACTTCACCTTGCAAAATGTCAACCAAATCTTTTTGGAGCACTCCGCCTATTTTTTTCTGTCTATTTGTTTCCATAGTGCAAAAATACTATTTTTTTGAGAGACCAACTCACAAAGTCAGAAACTCCTAAAGTTTTTTATATTTGTTTTATGAATAAGGAGCGAAAGATTAGTCATTTTCAGTTGGCATAGTTCCTGCTGTTCGCTACAACCCTTTTCCTCCGAACCCCGGAGGACAAGGATTTTCACTACCATCAGGGCTAAAGGAGAAACAATTGTCTTTTTTGGAAACAATCAAAAAAATAACACAGCATGAAAAAAATAGAACACATTGGCATCGCCGTCAAAAACCTTGAAGAATCCAATCTGCTGTTTCAGAAACTCTTTGGCGCACCGGCCTACAAACAGGAAGAAGTAACCAGCGAAGGCGTAAAAACATCCTTCTTCATGAACGGCCCCAACAAAATAGAACTCCTCGAAGCCACCAATCCCGAAAGCCCCATTGCCAAGTTCATCGAGAAAAAAGGAGAAGGCATCCACCACATCGCTTTCGATGTAGAAGACATCCTTTCTGAAATCGAACGCCTCAAATCTGAAGGTTTTATCATCCTGAACGATACCCCAAAAAAGGGAGCCGACAATAAACTAGTTGCTTTTTTACACCCAAAAGGCACCAATGGCGTACTGATCGAACTCTGTCAGGAAATAAAATAAATTTTAGTCAATTCATAATCAGTCTTTTTCAGAACGGATTTTCCTTACCCAAAAAACAATCCCAAAATCTACATTAAAATACTTGTGACAATAAAAAAAATGTAGTAATATTGCAAACTCTTAACCGGTCCTATAGCTCAGCTGGTTAGAGCACCTGACTCATAATCAGGTGGTCCCTGGTTCGAGCCCAGGTGGGACCACAGAAACAAACGCTTTAACGAGTTGCAAAACAACAAGTTAGAGCGTTTTTCTTTTGTAAGGTGTAAAACAAAGTGTAAAACAATCTCGGCTTTATTTTTTTCTGAAAAGCATAAAACGGTATATACAAATATATACAAAAGTTTTTTTTTAATACTTGTGTTATAAAATAGTTGCGTAAACGAAAATCTATTGTATCTTTGCACGCGCAATAAAACAGGGTTTGGTAGTTCAGTTGGTTAGAATACATGCCTGTCACGCATGGGGTCGCGGGTTCGAGTCCCGTCCAGACCGCAAATATTGTTAAAAGCCTTTCTTAACGGAAAGGCTTTTTTTATGAATATACAAATTATAAATTCGGCAATGTTTTACGTTTATATCATTTATTCTAAAGATTTTAATGTCTATTACAAAGGCTTCACCGAAAATGTTGCTCAAAGATTGCAGTATCTTAATGATAATAGAAGTCGTTATACATCAAACAAAGGGATTTGGGAATTAGTATATTCAAAATCATTTGAAACAAAGAGAGAAGCTTTAGTTGAAGAGTTACGATTAAAAAAGTTAAATAGAAAATCTATTGAAATATTGATTCAAAATCGATAATATTTTTTGATATAAAGTTGGTCAGAATACATGCCTGTCATCTCGTCTTTGGGACGAGACAGGTTCGAGTCCTCTCGTTCCAAAAACGAGACAAATATTGTTTAAAGCCTTTCTTAACGGGAAGGCTTTTTTTTATTCTGTAAATATTTATGCAGAGGTGAAAATATATGATATTCCGTAGAGATACACTGCGGTGCATCTCTACTACTAAACGCAAAAGGCAAATGCGACCAACCCTAAAACAAACCAATCCTATTCTGCCATACAATCCAGAGAAATAATCCCAGATACATCATACACACGACAAATTTCATAAAAGAAGAAGCCAGGAATCCTAACAAAGAACCGGTAGCAGCTTTCAAAGCGCGTTGATGATCTTTGTAATCGTAAATAAGTTCGCCGACAAAGGCACCGACAAACGGCCCGATAATAAATCCTAACGGAATCGGCGCAAAAATCCCAACAATCAAACCGATATTCGTTCCCCAGATGCCATAGGAACTTCCACCAAATTTTTTAGTCCCTTTTGCGGGAATAATATAATCCAAAACCGTAAGTCCAACAGTAATCAGTAAAGAAATTCCCAAAATCCAGTAATTGGTAGGAACAGCATTGGTCAAATACAACAAAACAATTCCGACCCAACTGATGCTTGGCCCCGGTAAAACAGGCAGAAAACTCCCAAAAATACCCACGATAACACAGACAAAACCTAAAACCAGAAGCAGGAAATCCATAAAAATATTTTTAGTAATTTTGAAACCGAAAATGCATTTTCAATTCCTATACGAATATGGGAAAAATATTTGTATTTTTATAACATAGTAGTCCCATTCAAAAAGCAAACATTGAAGCAGTATTCCCTTTTTTTAGCCTTTATACTTTTTAATTCCTGTCAGTATTTTGACAAGCAGGTTCCTTCCGAAAAGGAATTACTGCAAAAGGAATTGAAGTCCATCAATTGGAAAGAGGTAGACGAGTACCCATCCGTGGTAGATTGCGATAAAATAGAGGACAAAAAACAACGCCAACAATGCTTCTTTGAAGTGCTAACACAGTTAATTCAGGAAAAATTATGCACAGACACATTGGCAATGTTGTATCCGGAGCTTGACACCATCGAAGTGAAAGTAACTGTTTTCCCAAATGCAACCATGAAATTTGAACCGCAATTCCGTAAAGATTCCGTTGCTTACGATACCGTAAAAATCGACAGCATTCTAAGAGCTCGTTTGGTGGATTTCCCAAAAATTAATCCCGCAATCAAGCGAGGAATACCTGTAAAGACCCAGTTTATACTTCCTGTTATTTTAAAAGTGGAATAGTTTTTCTGGAGCTATTTCCGGCTATTCGTTGCAATCTTTATGTTTTTAAAGAAAAAACATAAAGGATTTCCACTGCTATCCGGGCTAGGGCATCGGATTTCAAAAGGGCATTTTGTATTTAAAAGCTACTAAAAATCTAAATTCTGCAATCAACAATCTGCAATTTAAAACCTTCTTCCTTTCCATTCGTATTTTCCAAACAAAGAATACAAAACCACAGCCGTGCTGAAAAACGGATACCACAAACTGCTTAAAAACAAATAACGTATTTTATGTTTTGTTAAGAATTTGCTTGTTTGCTGTATCAGTAGAGTATCGATTCCAAATTTAATCAGGAAATAAAACCCAATAAAAAAATAGGGAAGCATGCCCAAAATGGTCAGCACAAAGCAATACACAAAACCAAAATTAGCCACAAAAACAAGCAATCCCAGTCTTTTCCCAAAAAGGCTTTGATAAGAAGTGGTTTTGGAGGCCCAACGCACACGCTGATAAAACAACGATTTCCAGTCATCTACTGGTTTTGTTGTTACAATAGTATTTTTAGATTTTAAATAAGCTACTTTTTCAGGATATTCATTGATTGCTTTTTGCAACAAAAAAACATCGTCTCCACTTGCGATTTTATCATTTCCTTCAAAACCTTTTAGTTGTTGAAAAAACGATTTGGTGTAGGCAAAATTGGCCCCATTGCACATAAATCCTTTTTGGATTCCAAAACTGCCTATGGTTGCACCTTGTAGACTGGCCAAATCCAATTGCTGAAAATGGTGTAAAAACGAATTGTTGCAATCGTAGGTAACCGCTCCTGCAATCATCGAAACGTGATTGAGCTGAACGAAATTATCTAGTGTCAGCAGCCAGTTCTTTGGAACAACACAATCGGCATCGGTGGTAATGACCCAATCGTTTTTTACGATTTCCATCGCGGTTGAAATTGCATCTTTCTTGGGAGAATTTGAATTTCGAACATTATCTATGATACTAATCTGCAATCCGAAATCTGCAATCTGCAATCTGCAATCTGAGGCATCATCAACCAAAATCACTTCAAACAAGTCCGTTGGGTAATTCAACTTTGAAAAACTTTCCAATAAAACAGGTAAGTTTTCTTCTTCATTCCGAAAAGGAACAATAATGCTAAAACTGATTTTTGGCTTTAAGCCAATGAATTCAAAATGATTTATTTTGGTAAAACCATAAATGAGCCAACTTATAGCCAGCACATAAATAATCGATATGCCTAATAAAAACAAAATCATTGCAACGCTTTGCTTTTGAAATTCAACACATAATAACTTCCCCAAATGACAGGTAAAACAACATTCAGGAACCACATTAGAGTACTAATGAAGACAACTATCCATTCATTAACGCCCAATATTCCTAAGAAATACACGGCTACACCGCCTTTTACGGCAAAATCCAAAAACTGAAAAGTAGGCAAAGCCGAAGCCAGAAAGTAAACGCTCGTAATAGCCGACATCAAAATGAAATAAGGTAAATCGACATCGAAGGCCAAAAACAAAAAATAGTATTGATGCGAAAAAACTAAATAACGCAAAATTGCCAAAAGCAAATTTTTTTGATGAATCGATTTCGGGATTTCGTTGATTTTATGTATCAGTTTTTCGATTGAATAGCCTTTGATATTTATTTTTTTAGAAAAAAACAAAATAGTAAAAAGCAAACAGCAAGCGACAAAAAGTATGAATACCGTTTGGGTTGTGATTACATTGTATTGTGCATTGAAATATAACAATCCAAAAACACCAAAAATGATTGTGAGTACCATTTGGATTCCGTTGCAAATCAGGTTTAAAAACACAACTTTTTTGGTTTCTTTTTTGTCAAAATACAATGCTTTTCCTGCATATTCACCCACGCCGTTTGGGGTGAATAAACCTGCAGTAAGACCGGCCAGAACCTGTTTGGTGGCTTCGCCCAAAGAAATGGGACGAAGGCAGGAAACTAGATATTTCCATTTCATAATTTCAAATAACCGATTCAATACACTCAAAAGCAGAATAAAACTGATTCCTAAAACTGATTTGTTTTTATGAAACTGAATCAGGAATTTTTGCCAGTCCAGTTTGTCGTTGTTGGCCAATTGGTTGTAAATAAAATAAAAGGCACCGCCAACAATCAAAAGTTTGACCAGAAGTACTAGGAATTGCTTAGTTTTGTGAGGTATTGAAATCATGCCGCAAAGTAAAGGAAAATCGTTGTGAAAATACTATTTCGCACAGACTCACAAAGAAATTGCTAAGGAGCGCAAAAATTTTTATTTTGTTAGAGAAGCTAAACTTCGTGAATCTCGATGTCAACTTCGAGTATCTTTGTGTTATAACTTATTTATTTAAACAAAACTAACTATATATAGAGATGAGCAATAACAAAACTTGGCACGAAAAGCACATAGAAACATTGGGCTTTGGCAGCCGTTTGGCCGATTCGGTGGCCAATGGGATGGGATCTTGGCGGTTCATTATTATTCAAACTGCTTTTGTAATAGCCTGGATGGGATTGAATCTTATAGGTTATGCGTATCATTGGGACGTGTATCCCTTCATATTACTGAATCTTGTTTTTTCAACACAAGCTGCTTATGCCGCACCTATTATCATGATGTCGCAAAACAGACAAAGCGAAAGAGATCGGGTTCAGGCGCAATCCGATTACCAAACCAATGTTGACGCAAAGCTGGAAATCGAAGCTTTGGCAATTCGATTGGATAAAATTGAAGTCGAAAAATTGGATAAAATAATTAGGATGCTCGAGGAAATAGAAAGCAACTCAAAATAACTCCACTTAAAAATAAACCTTGACAAAAGAACGCATCATATTAGGAATAGATCCCGGAACCACAATTATGGGTTTTGGACTGATAAAAGTTGTCAATAAAAAAATGGAATTTTTGCAGCTCAACGAACTGCAATTGTCCAAATACGACAATCATTACCAGAAACTGAGAATCATTTTTGAACGCACCATCGAATTAATCGAAACGCACAATCCCGACGAAATCGCGATTGAAGCCCCTTTCTTTGGGAAGAATGTACAATCGATGCTCAAGCTCGGAAGAGCGCAAGGCGTGGCCATGGCAGCGGGACTTTCGAGAGATATTCCCATTACCGAATACGAACCCAAAAAGATAAAAATGGCCATAACCGGAAACGGAAATGCTAGTAAAGAACAAGTTGCCAAAATGCTTCAGCAATTATTAGGATTGAAAGAATTGCCAAAGAATCTTGATTCTACTGATGGTTTGGCGGCGGCCGTTTGCCATTTTTTCAATTCGGGTAAAGTTGTTGCCGGTAAGAGTTATTCTGGTTGGGATGCTTTTGTAAAACAAAATGAGGAACGAGTTAAGAAATAAGCCTAAATTAATTTGTCAATTAGAGAATTAGAAAATGAGATAATTTCATAGACAACGAAGGAATTATCTAATTATCTAATTGACAAATTCTCTAATTAATTAAAATGAGCGGAATCTACATCCACATCCCCTTTTGCAAGCAGGCTTGTCATTACTGCGATTTTCATTTTTCTACTTCGATGAAGAAGAAAGAGGAAATGGTTTTGGCTATCGCCAAAGAATTGAAAATGCGAAAACCCGAATTTCAGAATGAACTTGTAGAAACCATTTATTTCGGCGGAGGAACGCCTAGTAGATTGCAGATTGCAGATTTGAGATTGCAGATGGATACGATTTATGAAAATTATGCAGTTTCTGAAAATCCGGAAATAACACTCGAAGCTAATCCGGATGATTTGTCGGAAGAATATTTAATTGAACTTTCAAAAATTGGAATCAACCGCTTGAGCATCGGAATTCAGTCTTTTTTTGAAGATGATTTGGCGATGATGAATCGGGCTCACAATTCGGCGGAAGCCAAAAAATGTCTGGAAGAAGCAACAAAATATTTCGACAATATTTCGCTCGATTTGATTTACGGAATTCCGGGAATGAGCAATGAAAAATGGAGGCAAAATATAGAAACCGCTTTATCTTTTGGAATACCACATATTTCTAGTTATGCATTGACGGTCGAACCCAAAACAGCTTTGAACAAACTCATTCAAACAGGAAAAATAGCCAAACCAAGCGATGAATCGGCTCAGGAACATTTCGCAATTTTGGTAGAAACATTGGAGGCTAATAATTTTATCCATTATGAGTTGTCTAATTTTGGGAAAGAAAATTATTTTTCAAGAAACAATTCTGCCTATTGGTTGGGAAAAAAATATTTAGGAATCGGTCCTTCTGCGCATAGTTATGATGGCGTTTCCCGAAGTTGGAATGTTTCGAATAATTCTCTTTATTTAAAATCCATTCAGGAAGACAAACTACCAAATGAAACAGAAGTTTTGTCCGTTGCCGATCATTACAATGAATATATTATGACGGGGCTGCGAACGATTTGGGGCGTTTCGTTGCATCGAATTGAAACCGAATTCGGAAGTAAATATTTGGATTACTTACAAAAACAAGCGCAAAAATTCATAAGCGATGATTTTCTTTTTGTAGAAAACGACATTTTGAAACCAACTTCAAAAGGAAAATTTTTGACTGATGGAATTGCTTCAGATTTATTTTATTTAAATTTGGAAGTCTAACCACAAAGGGCACAAAGATTTACACAAAGTTCTCTAAGCTTTGTGTACTTGGTGTTTTCTTGGTGAACTTAGTGTTTAAATTTAAGGAAGCAATAATTCTAATTAACAACCAAACAATAGAAGTTGATTTATCAAAAATCATTTTATGTCAAATACGATACAAGTTTCTACAGATAAAGAAAAGTTGAATGTTCCTTTTATTCAGCATTTTCTAAAAGACATTTATTGGGCTGCTGGGAGAACCATAGATGAAGTTCAAAAGACAATTGACAGTTCGGTTTGTTTTGGGATTTATCTTGACGATGAGCAAATTGGTTTTGCCAGAGTCATTACCGATTATGTAGTTTTTGCCTATATGATGGATGTTTTTATTGCCGAAGAACACAGAGAGAAAGGTTATTCATCTGTTTTGATTGGCGCAATGATGGAAGAACCTTTATTGAAAGAAGTGAAAATATGGAGATTGGCCACAAGGGATGCTCATTTTTTGTATGAGAAATTCGGTTTTAAAGAATTGGCATATCCAGAACGAATGATGGAAAAAATAGTATAATGAACTTAGAAACGTATTACGAATATTGCTTTTCCAAAAAAGGAGTTACGGAACATTTTCCCTTTGACGAAGATACTTTAGTCTTCAAAGTGGGCGGAAAAATGTTTGCTTTGTCTTCCTTATCGCAATGGGAAAAAGGAACTCCATCCTTAAATCTAAAGTGTGACCCGGAACGTGCTCAGGAATTACGCGCTGAATACGATGCGATTCAGCCCGGCTATCATATGAGTAAAGTGCATTGGAACACCATTGCAGTAAATCAGGATGCGCCCGATGTTTTGCTGAAAGAATTGATAGATCATTCGTATGACTTGGTTTTTAAAAGTTTATCCAAGAAAATTCAAAATGAAATTATCGACGCGAGATAAAATATTTATCGAACAGGCGAAGCAATTAGAAAAATAGGCTTTACTTTTGTAGGAAATAAAAAAAACTCAGCAACTTAGTCACTTAGTGACTCAGCAACTTTATAAAAAAATGAAAGAACAAATTAAAAAGTTTTTAAACGAAGAACAAGATCCAAAAGCGATTGAGAAAGTCACTTCAAAATTGCAGGATATTTTAATGAAAAACGAAGAGGTTGGGTATATTGCGGTGCAAAAAAAGCCTGCATTGACCGTGCTTCCAGATAGTATTGTTGTTACCAATAAAAGAATTATCATCTGCCAGCCCAAAAACTTAGGATTGTCCATGCATTTTATCGATTATACTTGGGACGAAATCGAAGGTACTTTTGTTAAAGAAAATATTTTGGGTTCAGAATTTTCTTTTTCGACCAAAACAGAGCTGCAGGTTACAATCGATTATATTCCAAAAATTCAGGCGCGTAAAATTTTTACTTATGCTAAAGAACAATTGGATATTTTGAAAAATGGAGCTAACTCGATTTCTCCTATTACAGAAGAAGTTGCTCCAGAATTAATTCAGCAACCCGAATTACAGCAACCCGAATTAGTTGAAGAAATGGAAACCGAAGAAGTAACTAATTTTGCCGAAATAATGCCGGCTGTTTCCAATTTTGCAGAATCTGTTGTAGAAAACACAAGTGCTTCGACAGAGAAAAAAACAAGCGAATTGACTCAAGACGAACTTTTTGCGAAGCTTCAAAATTATAAAAAACTACTCGATAACGGATTGATTTTACAAGGTGAGTATGATGCTTTCAAAAAAGAGATTTTGAGTTTAATGTAGAATTTTAGTCAAAAGACAAAAATTTTAAAGTCTAAAGAATTCTATTTTTGGCATATAAACCTGAATTCGATTATTAAAAAATAGACCGCTCCTATGGAGCTCAATGTTGGTAATAATCCTATTTTCTACAAACATATCGCTCCTAACGGAGCTTAATAATGATAATTTTATCAAAATAAAGCCACAGAGTGGCGAAATGTTTATAGAAATCAACAATTAGTTTACGATTCGGAGCTCCGTAGGTGCGGAACCGTAATTGTTCTAATAATAAAGTTAAATGGTTCTGCTTAAAAAATAATAACCGAACTCAGGTTATAAAGGTTCAATCATAAAAAAAGGGATTTCAAAAATAATTGAAATCCCTTTTTATTTATTTCCGAATTCTTATTTTTTGAATAAACTAATAATGAAGAGCAAAATCCAGGCACCACCAGCAGCAATTACTATTTGCCATAGCAAACCGCCACCGCCAATTCCTAATTTACTGGCAAGCCAGCCTCCAAAGATTCCACCTATTATTCCGGCAACGATATTACCGATTAAACCAAAGCCACTACCTTTCCATAGCTGCCCGGCAAGCCATCCTGAAATGGCACCAATTAAAAGAAAATAGAAAAATTCCATAGGTTTGTTTTTTTAATAAGTTAATTTAATAAAATTAACAAAAAAATCAATATAAAATACATATAATCAGGTTTTTATGATGTGCCATTTTAGCTGTGTTTTTTAATAAATCCTATTTTTGTTTATCAAATGGTTGTTGGGAACAGTGTAAAGAAAGATTTAATTTATAAAGTTTTCATTTGCTTTTCGACAAAATTATTGGACTGCTGTTCTAATAATTCGATTGTATTTTTTCGTTGTAAATCATATAATTTTTTGTCCTCTGCAATATCTGCATAAACTTTATCGTGCATGGTAGCACTGGTTTTAATCAATAATTCTCTTTGGTATTTGTCCTGTTCAATAGTAGCTTTGAGAGCGGTTTCTAGGTCTTCCAGTTTATAATCGTATTCGCCTCGTGGAGAAAGCAATTTAGCAATAATAGGAGAAGTTTCAATCGCCAAGAATAGTAACATTATAAAAACCGAAGGAAGCCATGGCAGTTTATTCAATGCGTTGATGCGCGCCATCAAACCATCAAAACTGTCGATGATTGGCTGAGTTTCGGTTACTTTTTTGTCCAAATCGGTTTGCAATGTTTTATTACCTTTTTCAAGGACTGCGATTTTTTCTAAATTGTTTTTCCGAATAGTGTCCAATTCATTTTTGGCCAAATCATGTTTGGCAATTTTTTCTTTAAAAACAGGGCCTTTACCCATTAATTTCGTTCCTGCCGTTCCTTCAGCCTCTTGAATATAGGTTTGATAAAGCGTGTTTACTTCTTTTTCCTTATTGGCAATTTCGGATATCAGATTCTTGATTTCGTTTTTGTTTTTTTCCAAATCCGATTTGAAATAACTGGCGACTTCCTTTTTGTTATTCAGCGCCATTGCATTTTTTTCTTTCAGTAAAACAGTGTTGATTTCTTTTTCAAAAATTTTGATTTCCAATGGTTTTGAAATCACGATAGCAATTATGAATGCCAAAATGATTCGGGGAGTTGCCTGAAGAAACTCATTAGAAAAACTGTCTCTTTTTCGGATAGTAGAAACAATAAAACGATCCAGATTGAAAATAAGCAAACTCCACACGAAACCAAAAAGTAATGCGGGAATAATGTTGTCAAAAACAGTAAAAAGAGCATAGGCGCTGGCAATAAAAGCCATAACTGCGGTAAAAAAAACGGTAGCACCGATACCCACAAATTTGGTTTGTTCGCCATCGGAACAACCGTCAAGAAGCTTTTTGTCAGCCCCCGAACAGAGAATAAAGAATTGTTTTAGCATGATTGATTTGATTTTTGATTGATTCTGCAAATTTAACCCCAAAAAAAATAATAATATCTTAAAATCTTGATTTGTTTTTGGTTAGAGTTTCAAATAATAAAAAAAGAGCTGCCCGTGAGGAACAGCTCTTTGAGTATTGAATTAATAATTAATCAGGCAATGGGAGCACCGGTCAAAATTTCGGCATTAGCAAATGCTGAAAATTCAGAAAAATTGTCTCTGAATTTTTGTGCCAGTTCAACAGCTTTTTTGTCATACAAAGTTTTGTCATCCCAAGTGTTTCTTGGATTTAAAATTTCATTTGGAACTTCTGGACACGATTGCGGAATAGCGATTCCAAATACCTCATGATTGATGAATTTTACATCATCCAATTGCCCATTTAGTGCCGCCGTAATCATGGCTCGTGTGTATTTTAATTTCATTCTGTTTCCTGTTCCGTAAGGCCCACCGGTCCATCCGGTGTTGATTAACCAAACTTTTACGTTGGCATCTTTCATTTTTTTGCTCAACATTTCAGCATATTTTGTTGGATGCAAAGGCATGAAAGGAGCTCCAAAACAAGCAGAAAAATTGGGTTGAGGCTCAGTAACACCAGCCTCAGTTCCAGCCACTTTTGCTGTATATCCTGAGATAAAATGATAGGCCGCCTGACCCGGAGTCAATTTTGAGATCGGAGGTAAAATCCCAAATGAATCTGCTGTTAAGAAGAAAATATTTTTTGGGTTTTTGCCAATGGAACCTGGCTGAATATTATTGATGTGCTCAATAGGATAACTTACTCTTGTGTTCGGCGTGATGGAAATATCTTCAAAATCAACTTCATTGGTTCCGGTTTTGAAAACTACATTTTCCAGAATTGCTCCTTTTTTGATAGCCTTAAAAATGTCCGGTTCATTCTCCTCGGTGAGGTTGACTACTTTGGCATAACAGCCACCTTCAAAGTTAAAAACGGTATTCTCATTGGTCCAACCATGTTCGTCATCACCGATTAATTTTCGGTTTGGGTCTGCAGACAAAGTAGTTTTTCCTGTTCCGGATAAACCAAAGAATATGGCAGTATCCCCATCTTGACCGACATTGGCACTACAGTGCATAGGAAGCGTGTTTTTGAAAACTGGTAGAATAAAGTTCAACGCCGAAAAGATTCCTTTTTTCATTTCGCCGGTATATCCTGTACCACCGATCAGAGCTATTTTTCTGGTAAAATCCAAAATGGAGAAATTCCCCTGACGCGTTCCATCTGTTGATGGATCTGCGGCAAATTCTGGAACGCAGATTACAGTCCACTCTGGAGTGAAATTTTCCAAGTCTTCATTTGTCGGTTTCAAAAACATATTGTAGCAAAATAAATTAGCCCAAGCGGTTTCGGTAACAACACGAATATTTAATCTGTAATTAGAATCGGCACAAACGTAAGAATCCCTGACAAAAATTTCTTTGTTGGATAAATAAGCAGTAGCTTTTTTATAAAGTGCTTCAAAAGCGGTCGGTTCAAATGGGATATTTATTTTTCCCCACCACACTTTGTCCTCGGTGATGCTGTCTTTTACAATGAAACGATCTTGGGGAGAACGACCTGTAAAAGCTCCCGTATTTACGGCCAATGCTCCGGTAGAATTTTCAAAACCCTGTCCGGATTGTATGGTAATTTCATGTAATTCGGCTGGGGGTAGCTGGTAATGAATTTTTGCATTTTCGATTCCCATTTCTTTTAACGAAATCGATTTCGTAAACAAGGCGTAGTTGTTCATAAAAAAATAGTTATTTAGAGTGGTTTTTATTTCACTGCAAAATTATAATTATTTTTTACAACCACATTAAATTTATTTTTCTTTTTTTATGGGTTTTATTAAGTCAAAAAACAACAGAAACCATGCTGAAATAAGAAATACTCCGCCGATAGGTGTAATAAATCCGAATGTTTTAAAGTCAAAAGGCAATAAAGAATTGGTGGCCAAAAGGTAAATTGATCCAGAGAAGAATATCACGCCCAAAAGAGTCAGGTTGTAGATCTTGTTTTTTCTTTTTTCAGTGATTAAATTGTTTGTTCCAATGAATAATAAAAACAAAGCATGATACATTTGATAGCGTACTCCCGTTTCAAAAGTGGCAAGTTGTTCTATCGTCAGCACTTTTTTTAGGGCATGTGCGCCAAAAGCACCTAAAATTATGGCAATCATTCCCAAAAGAGCTGCAGATGAAATTATTTTTTTATTCATTTTTTTGAATTTTATAATTGAGGTAAAAGTATCTTTAATAATGATAAAATTAAAGTATTTCAATTAGAATTTTAGAGTATTTTTTTGTAAATTAAAGAGTAGAATTTGGCTTAATTTTGAAGCTAAAATTCATTAATTGTTTGGAGGAGAAAATGTTTTCTCAAAAAAAATTTGTTATAAATGCAACAATAACTTATATTTGTGTTGTATTTTTATCTAAAGATTTTTTTTAATTCAGGACAAAAACATCCTAATTTATCAAAAAATAGAACATAATTATTTTGTTTGTAAGAGAATTTAAAAATATAAAAACATGAGAACAATTCTTATCATAGGTGCGGGAAGATCGGCTTCTTCCTTGATACAATACCTTTTAAACAAATCGGTATCCGAAGAATTGCATCTTATCATCGGCGATTCGTCTTTGGCTTTAGCCGAAAAAAAGACAAACAAGCATCCGAACGCAACTCCAATAGCCCTAGATATATTTGATGAAAATCAAAGAAAAAACTGGATTCAAAAAGCAGATATCGTTATATCGATGCTGCCGGCACATCTTCATATAGAAGTCGCCAGAGATTGTATTAAGTATAAAAAACATTTGGTTACGGCTTCATATATTAGTGATGCAATGCAGGAATTGGATGCTGCCACCAAAGCCAACAATCTTATTTTTATGAATGAGATTGGACTTGACCCCGGAATCGACCACATGAGTGCCATGAAAGTGATTGATGAGATTCGAGAACAGGGCGGTAAAATGCTTTTGTTTGAGTCTTTTTGCGGTGGACTGGTCGCACCAGAATCTGATGATAACTTGTGGAATTATAAATTTACCTGGGCTCCCAGAAATGTTGTGCTTGCCGGACAAGGTGGTCCTGCCAAGTTTATTCAGGAAGGAACTTATAAATACATTCCGTATGTAAATTTGTTTCGCAGAACCGAGTTTTTGGAAGTGGAAGGTTATGGTAAATTTGAAGCGTATTCCAATCGCAATTCCCTAAAATATCGTAGTGTTTATGGGCTAGATGATATTCTTACTTTATATAGAGGAACCATTAGACGAGTTGGTTTTTCCAAAGCGTGGAATATGTTCGTGCAACTGGGAATGACAGATGACAGTTATGTTATGGAAGATTCAGAAAACTTGAGTTACCGTCAATTTGTGAATTCTTTTCTGCCGTATCACCCAACCGATTCTGTTGAAATCAAAATGCGTTTGATTCTCAAAATAGATCAAGATGATATCATGTGGGATAAATTATTGGAATTGGATTTGTTCAATCCCAATAAAAAAGTGGGTTTAAAAAATGCTACGCCTGCACAAATTCTGGAAAAAATACTCAGCGAAAGTTGGACTTTGCAGCCTCATGACAAGGATATGATTGTTATGTACCACAAATTTGGGTATGTCCTTCATGGCGGAGAAAAACAAATCGATTCCAAAATGGTTTGTCTGGGAGAAGATCAAACCTATACCGCTATGGCCAAAACTGTAGGCTTGCCGGTTGCAATGGTAACTTTGTTGATTTTGAACGGAAAAATTACCACTCCAGGAGTTCAATTGCCAATTCGTAAAGACGTATATCAACCTATTTTGCGAGAACTGGAAGAATACGGAGTTGTATTTAATGAACAGGAAATGCCTTATGTAGGCTATAATCCTGATAAAGTTTTTACTTGATGTTTTTTTTTAATTTTTAGTTTTAATTTTTTTGGAAAAATCCGCATTGTGAAATGCGGATTTTTGTTTTTTATTCAACTACTTGAGTTGGAATTGGCGTATAAAATATCGTTCGAACTATAACACCTTTATTTGACCCTGGAATCCATTTCGGTGAAAGCTTTAAAACCCTTATTGCTTCCTCGCCAGTACCATAGCCTATGTCTCTTATAACTTTAAATCCTGACAAACTACCGTCTTTTTCTACAATGAAAGACATATATATTTTCCCTTTTACCTTATTTTTCACAGCTTCAGGGGGCATTTTAAAGTTTGAAACGACAAATAAATTAAACGACTCAATGCTTCCTGGGAATTCGGGTCTTGCATCAATATCCCAAGTAGGAAAAATTTCTTTTTCTATAACATCATTTTTTTTAGACTCTTCCTGAGCTATCGCTTTTGTACTGAAAATCAATAATAATAAAAGAGGAACAGCTCCAATTGAACAAATTCTAAAACTCATTTAACTTCTATCTTTTAGTTATTAATTAGCTGATTGAATAGTAATTGGTAAGCTGTATAATACTCTAACTGGATTACCGTTTATTTTTCCAGGAATCCATTTTGGAGATAATTTCAAAACACGTACAGCTTCTTCTCCAGTTCCATAACCTGCATCTTTAACGACGCGAATATCACTCAAACCACCATCTTTTTCTACTACAAAGGTGATGTACACTTTTCCTTTTAAATTAGGTTGTGAAGGGGCTTTATAATTCTTGCCCACAAATTCGTAGAATTTTTCAATTCCTCCGAAAAAATTAGGCTTTTCATTTACTGCAGATAAACTGTAGATTTCATTTTCTTGAATATTTATAGTTTTTGTTTTATCAGGTTGAGCCTTATCTTGTTTTTTACCCATTAACGTCATTCTAAGTTCTTTCCCATAAAATTTCAGGTGTGAATCCTTTAAATTTTTATCAAAGTATTCTTTTGTGTATAAACTATACTGATGTAATTGAGGATGCTTTTTTGTTCGAGCGTTTTTATAAACAAAACTTCCGGCAAAATACGCAATATCTTTTGTTGTATATTTATCTAATTCTGAGTTTGGAATATTTTTTCCGTCAAGCCATATTGCAAAATCCTTTTCGTTTTTCCAGCTATTGAATTCTTTTTCAGTTGGATTTTTGCTAATCTTCGGAGAAGGGACATAGAATAAAAATCTGTTTTTTTCCTCCAAAGTTAGTTCTTCATATTTCTTGTTGATTAATGTTTTTTTATTACAATCGTTGATGATGATTTGAACACCAGCATAATATTCATCTCTAAGTTTGTCTTTAGAGCTAACGGGTTGAGTGATTTTTTTTTCGGGTTGAGTAGTGCTTTTAGAAGGAGTAATAGGTTTTTCTTGTGCAACACTTTCTACACACATAAAATAAATAAGTCCTGAAAACAAAGGTAAAAGAGTTATCTTGTACAGAAACGTCTTAGTTTTGGAAACAGTTTTTGTCATCATAATAAATCTTTTTTTAGTTACAGAATAATTTAAATTACTGGTTAATGCGAAAGTTGGTTTTTTGTTTGCATGAGCAAGCAACAGATTTTGATAAAACGGTACATTGTCATAAGAATTCACCACTTTCTCATCGGCAAGGAATTCGTGGTTGAGTTGGATGGCTTTTTTGTAAAAAATGAAAAGAGGATTAAACCAAAACACCGTTTTTAGGGCTTCTATAAACAACACATCCAGAGTATGTTTTTGGGTTACGTGTATTAATTCATGTGTGTATAATTCTTCTTCAATCTTACGGTTTTCATAATCTGTTTTGTTGAGAAAGATACAATTCAAAAAAGTATGTGGCGGTGTTTCTTCTTCCAACAAAACTAATTTGGAGTTTTTGTATTCTATGATTGTACTCGACTTTATATTGGATATTATTCTCAAAATGTTTCTGAGGTATCGAAATAATAATATCGAAGTAATCAAGCCATAAATGCTCCAAAGAATTATCGGTTTGTAATCGATAGTTTCTTTTACCTCTACTACTTTTAGATTTTCCAATGCAACATAAGAGTAGGTTTGTTGAATTGGCACGATAGTTTCCTCTATGATTTCAATGGTTATGAAAGGAATTGCAAATGAAAACAGAAGGCTGAACAACAAGTAAAACCTGTTAAATTGGTGCATTTTTTCTTTTTCTAATACCAAATGATAAAAGAGTAAAAGTGCAAACAAGCTGATGGCGGATTTAATTAGAAAGTCAATCATTTTTTCTTTTTTTGGATTTCACTGTCTATTATTTTTTTGAGTTCTTCCAGTTCCGATGCAGAGAGATTCGTCTCTTTGGTAAAGAAAGAAGCAAATTGTGATGCCGAATTGTTGAAGAAATTGCTAATCAATCCGTTTACGTGTTTCGAGAAATAATCTGTTTTTTTGACCAAAGGATAATATTCTCGTGAGTTTCCAAATTCGTTATACGCAACAAATTTTTTGTCAATCATTCTTTTTAGAAGAGTTGCAACTGTTGTTGTTGCCGGTTTTGGTTCGGGATACGCTTCAAGTAAATCTTTCATAAAAGCTTTCTCGAGTTGCCAAAGATGTTCCATTAATTGTTCTTCGGAGTTGGATAGTTGCATGTTGTAGTTTTTTAGTTGTGTTTTATTTTTTGTCTTGTAAAATTGGCGTTTTTACTTCCGAAACTAATTTTCCATTGTCATATTTGCTGATGGAGATTAGTTTTCCTTTTTCGTCAAAATATTTCCAATCACCCTTGTAAAACCAATGCATTGTAGTGCCAAGTCCAGTTAGTTCTGTTTTCCCTTTGGACTGAATCACCCCATTTGGATAATAATAGGTAATAGTGGATTTGTTTTTGCGATAGATTTCTTTTTTATAAATTTTATTGTTGGTGTAATAACACCATTTTTTTATGGGATCACCATTTTTGTAATTTCCCACCGATTTATACTGCGTGCTGTCTATTGAATAATCCTCAATCCATAGTCCGACTCTTTTCTTGTTTTCTTTTTGATTGATAGTCCCTGTTTTGCATCCAATGAGACTTAATGTTAAACATAAAAGGGCGAGTAGGTTTTTCATAAATTTATTTTGCTCTACTAAAATAGAATCAACTCTACAAATGTAGAATAAAAAATAACATAACCAAATTATTTGCCAAAAAAAATCCGTTCATATTAAACAAAATGAACGGATTAGAAATATTTTATTATGAATTTAGGCTATTCTGCTGTTTGGTTATTTACTTAACTTCACAAAATATTTGTAAAACAGCGGAATGGTTTCTATTCTTTATATTTTTCAGTGGGTGCTACCGTTATTGGCATTGAATATAATACTCTCACTTTTTTACCATTTTGTTCTCCTGGTATCCAATTTGGACATTCTTGAAGTACTCGGACAGCTTCTTTTCCAGAGCCAAAACCAACATCTTTCACACACTTAATATTTGATAGCGATCCATCTTGCTCGACAATAAAGGTCATATAAACTTTGCCACTAGGGCAACCTATAGGGGTTTTGTAGTTTTTGGCTATAAATGCATAGAGTTTTTCCATTCCCCCAATAAATTCAGGTTTCTGTTCTATTCCTGCCAAACTGTAAACAGGCTCTGGTTCGTAATTATATAATTCTTCTTCAGCTTGAATCGTTAAAGCTAGCGTATATTGTACTCGCACTATTTTTTCGTCGTTTTTCCCGGGTATCCATTTCGGACATTCTTTGAGCACTCGAATCACTTCTTCACCTACACCAAAACCAATATCTTTTACGGTTTTGATATCGGTCAATGAACCATCTTTTTCTATAACGAAAGTTACCGCAATTCTGCCTTCGGGACAGTCTTTAGGTCTTTTGAATTTTCCCCATATAAATGCATGGAATTTATTAATTCCATTTGGAAATTCAGGTTTTACCTCCACTTCATTTATTGAGAAAATCTTTTCCTGCACATTTGATGTTACTGTATATGTTATAATTCTATTTATCGTATCATTCATTAAATGTTTAGCTGCAACACTATTTGCTTTCAAATCATTTTTTGGGGACTTTAAATTATCAATATTTGTTTTTTCTTGCTTTTTCAGATTTAATGTACTGTCTTTTAAATCTAAAATAGGAATAGACGATTTTAATTTGGTACCAGAATCTAAAATGACTACCGATTTTTCCTTTTTTATGGAGTCGTTATTTAAGATCGGTTGCTCTGTTTTTTGAGAGCTGTTTTCACTATTTAAGAATAAAGCTATTACTGAAAATAAAGCTATTGTTGGAAGTATCATAGTAAAAAAAGTTTTTTTGAAGTTTGACTTAGGCTTTGGTTCCTGTGATAAATTATTCTGAATTTTTTTCCATAAATCATCCGAAGGCATTTCGTTGAAAGAATTGCTTTTGGATTTGAAAAAATTGTCTAAATCTTTATTTTTCATTTTGTACTATTAAAATATACTTTTTTGAGTTTTTCTCGGGCATAATTCAATTGAGACTTTGAAGTGCCGTCAGAAATGTTCAGTTTCTCGGCAATCTCTTTGTGCTTATATCCTTCAATAGCATATAAGTTGAAAATTATTCGGGCACTATCTGGAAGAATTTCAAGCATTTTTTCAATATCCTGATTTTCGATTTGGTTCTCAATTTCATTTGCAGGAGGCGATGCTATTTTGTCATGAGGTATTTCATCAAATTGTAAATTGTTTTTCCGTAATTCCATTAAGCAACAATTGACGGTGATTTTTAGAATCCAGCCTTCAAAACTGCCTTGATTGTTAAACTGATCGCATTTTTGAAAAACAGTTAGAAATGTATTCATTGTAATTTCTTCGGCCAATTCCCTGCTTTTCATATAGCGTTTACAAATTCCAAATACTTTTGGTCCATACGTTTTGTAAACAAGACTTTGAATAGAAGAATCATTTTTTTGACAGCCAATAAGTAAATCGTTTTCGGTCATTTAGTAGTTTTATTCGTGTGTTCAATGATTTTTATATTTCTCAAAAAATGTCAATCTTTAACATATTTGCAAGGAACAATTTCCTCTCCTTTCGAATTGATAAAACCAATCAATCCTTCATCATTTGTTACTCTGGCCCAATTTTTTTCAAATTCTCCGAATAATTCAATCGAAACATATTTGCAAGGAACGACTTCCTTTCCTATTGAATTAATGATCCCAACCAGGCCCTGGTCATCTGTTACCATTGCCCATTTTTCTTTTGAATCTCCAAATGTCACAAATTTGTCAATCTTAGTATATTTACACGGAACGAACTCCTCTCCTTTCGAATTAATGAATCCCATTAATCCTGCGGCATTTTTTACAGGCATCCAATCTAATTGTTCAGTTAATTGGGTCTTTTTTTCTTGCCCGAATGAATTTAAACTTAAAAAGGAAAATACAAATAAGAGGAATATTTTTTTCATGCTCTATGTTTATAATTGATTTATTTAGTTGTAAATGTGTCATTAATTGTATTTGTGATTCTACTTATCTTTTTATTTAGGAACAAGAATTTTTGTATAAATTGGTTTGACTATTTCCTTTCCATCTAAATTTATATAGCCATATAATTCTAATTCATCTTTAATCATTACTTTGGCCCAATTTTCTTTGTCTTCTCCAAATGGGTAGACACGTAAATACTTAGTTGGGACGATTTCTTTTCCTTTTGAATCTATGAATCCTATCAAACCTTGTTCATTTTCTACCCTAGCCCAATCATCTTTATATTCTCCAAATGAATCTATATTAGCATATTTCATTGGAACTACTTCTTTTCCTTTAGAATCAATAAAACCAATTAATCCTTCCATATTCCTTACATATATCCATCCTAATTTTTTTAATAAAGTTGTTTTTTCTTGTCCGAATGAATTTATACTCAAAAGGGAAATTACGAATAAGAGGAATACTTTTTTCATGCTCGATATTTTTAATTAATAGCCTTTTATTATAAAGATGCATAAAAATTAAAAAGGGTTGGAATAATAAAAAATAAATCCGTTTATTCTTAGTTGAATAAACGGATTTAGATTTTTTCTGAAAAGTCTTATTTACTTAACTCCACAAAATATTTGTAAAACAGCGGAATGGTTTCAATCCCTTTCAGGAAATTAAAAATCCCAAAATGTTCGTTTGGCGAATGAATGGCATCACTGTCAAGTCCAAAGCCCATAAGTATGGTTTTGCTTTTTAGTTCTTTTTCGAATAAGGCAACAATAGGAATACTTCCACCTGAGCGAACTGGTATTGCCGGTACGCCAAAGGTTTCAGTATAAGCTTTGTTGGCAGCTTTGTAACCTATGCTGTCTATTGGAGTTACATAACCTTGACCGCCGTGATGCGGAGTAACTTTTACAGTAACTCCCGCCGGTGCAATATTCAAGAAGTGTTTGGTAAAAAGTGCTGTGATTTCTTCCCAGTCTTGGTTGGGTACTAAACGCATCGAAATCTTGGCAAAAGCTTTACTGGCAATAACCGTTTTGGCTCCTTCCCCGGTATATCCGCCCCAAATTCCGTTTACATCCAGCGTTGGCCGAATCGAGTTTCGTTCATTGGTTACATATCCTTTCTCGCCATACACATCATTTAAGTCGAGTGCTTTTTTGTAATTATCAAGACTAAAAGGAGCTTTGGCCATTTCGGCTCTTTCCTCCAGTGATAATTCTTCAACTTTGTCGTAGAAGCCCGGAATGGTAATATGATTGTTCTCGTCATGTAGGGAAGCAATCATTTTGGACAATACATTAATAGGATTGGCAACCGCCCCTCCATATAATCCGGAATGTAAATCACGATTCGGACCTGTAACTTCGACTTCGACATAACTCAAGCCACGCAGCCCAGTCGTGATAGAAGGTTGTTGATTCGAAATCATTCCGGTATCCGAAATCAAGATTACATCATTCTTTAGTTTCTCGTTGTTGTTTTCCACAAAGGTTTTCAGGTTGACGCTGCCAACTTCTTCTTCACCTTCAATCATAAATTTCACATTACAAGGTAAAGTATTGCTCTGAATCATGTATTCGAAAGCTTTTACGTGCATATACATCTGTCCTTTGTCATCACAGGAACCTCTGGCAAAAATGGCTCCTTCGGGATGAATATCTGTTTTTTTGATAACGGGTTCAAAAGGAGGAGAAGTCCATAATTCCAATGGATCAGCGGGTTGTACGTCATAATGTCCATAAACTAAAACAGTAGGCAATTTTGGATCAATTATTTTTTCTCCATATACAATTGGGTAGCCGGCGGTATCACAAATTTCGACAAAATCGCAGCCTGCATGCTCCAAGCTTGTCTTTACAGCATCGGCGGTGTCAAGGACATCTTGGGAGAAAGCAGTGTCTGCACTTACCGATGGGATTTTTAATAATTCTATTAACTCACTGATAAACCGTTCTTTGTGTTTTGTGACATATAATTTTATATCTTCCATTGAATCAAATTTTTTTATAAATCAAAAATACAAAAACTGAATGAATATTTTTTTTTAAAAAAATCTTTGAATATTGGAAGATATGATTATCTTTGCACCCACAAACGGTAGTTCACCGAACACCTCTTAAAAATTAAAATTTAGCGAGGTAATTACGCGGATATGGTGAAATTGGTAGACATGCCAGACTTAGGATCTGGTGCCGCAAGGCGTGTAGGTTCGAGTCCTATTATCCGCACCAAAAGCTTCTCAACTTGAGAAGCTTTTTTGTTTCAATCCCTTTCTTTGTTGGCTCTGCTGAATCCATTTTTGTTTTTTATTAAAAAAATAATATTACTTTTGTAAATTGTAACACACTTTTTAGGTTTGCTCTTAAAAACAATTTATTCCCCCAAATGAGCATGAAATTCTTAACTGACAAAATTATTTTATTCCTATTTATCATGCTCACTAGCATAAAAGGGTTTGCCGGTCCAGCCCTGCCTGCGCCTGCGCCAAGAGCACCAAATCTCCCACCTGGCCCTATAAACGACAACATAATTCTACTAATATTAGCAGGCACATTTTTAGGTATATACACCATACACAAACATAAAACAAACAAAAAAAGACCTACTTAAAGGTCTTTTTACTTTCAATATACTCCATATTATCTATTACCATATAATCTGGCAACATACTTCCCGATTACATCAAATTCCAAATTTACTTTACTCCCAACAACAAACGAGTTAAAATTAGTATGCTCATAAGTATATGGAATAATTGCCACACTAAAATTATTCAACCCCGAGTCTACAACTGTCAAACTCACACCATTTACAGTAATAGACCCTTTTTCTATTGTAATGTTTTGCAGAGCCGAATCATATTCGAATGTGCAAAACCAACTTCCATTAGTTTCCTTAATCGAAACACAAGTCCCTGTCTGATCAACATGCCCCTGCACGATATGACCATCCAAACGATCTCCAAGCTTCATCGCTCGCTCTAAATTAACATTATCACCAACCTTCCAATTTGAAATATTGGTTTTTTTTATCGTTTCCCCTATTGCAGTAACCGTATAACGATGCCCCTCTATGGCAACTACTGTAAGACATATACCATTATGAGCAACACTTTGGTCAATTTTCAATTCATCAGCCATTGCAGATTCTACCGTGACATGAATATTATCCTGTTCTTTCTCAATCCTTTGTACAACACCAAGAGTTTCAATAATTCCTGTAAACATTTCTTATTTTATTTTACTAAATTTGCACTTCAAAATTAGCAATAAATAACTAGTGCCATTATGAAAAAAGCAGAAAATATAATCGTAGGAATTTCAATAGGAGATTTAAACGGTATTGGAAGCGAAGTTGTCCTTAAAACATTCGAAGACTCTCGAATGCTTGAACTATGCACCCCTGTTATTTTTGCCAACGTAAAAATACTTTCGTTTATCCGAAAAAACTTCGAATCATCTGTCGCTTTACACGGCATTGACAAATTGGACCAAATTGTTATCGGCAAAGTCAATGTATTGAATCTTTGGAGAGAAGGAATCGATTTGAACTTTGGAACAAACGATGAAAAAGTCGGCGAATATGCTATAAAATCATTTGTTGCCTCCACCAAAGCCCTAAAAGATGGTGATATAGATGTTTTGGTGACTGCTCCTATTAACAAATACAATATTCAATCGGAATCATTTAAATTCCCCGGACATACCGACTACCTTAATCAAG